>PLAI01000113.1 GCA_003134075.1 Methylocystaceae bacterium
ACTGCCGGGCTACGGCGCCGGCCTCCGGCGCGCGGCCGGGAAGCGACGGGACGGCGGCGAAAGCCTCGCCGTCGGACCGCAGTCTGGCGAGAACGGCCGGATCGTCGTCGGCGTCGAGCGCGTCGGGGACGCAAGCGGCGGAGCCCTCGTCACGAACGATCTCCGACCACAACTGCCCGAACCAGGAGCCGGCGGCTGGCCGGACGCCCAACATGTCGGGGTCGCCGGGAAGTCCCAATATTCGAGCGCGGGCGCCGATTTTCTCGACGATCGACTTCAAGGCGTCGCGATCGGACGCGGTGGTGAGCCGGCTCGACTTGGCGAGCGCCAGCAGATCCCGCGTCAGCGAAAAAACTTCCGCCAGTGGGCGCATCGCCCCGGCGTCGAGTCGCATCGCGTCGTTCTCATGGAGCGCCAGGGTCACGCTTGAGCGCAGGAGTTCGCTGATTCTTTCGGATAGCAACGCGATGCTTTGCGCCTGATTGCTTTGCGCGCGAGACGCTGCTCCGCGCGCGGCGCCGATGGCTCGCGTCGCCACGATGGCGTGGGACAGACCGCAGAGCGAATAGATGCGCTCGGCGAGAATCGGTATTTCGTCGGCGGAACGGCCGATGAACAGCCGCGTGAGATGGGTTGGCCGCGACGAGACGACGCGCACGGAGCAGACGCGCTCGTCGGCGATCTCCGCCACGATGGACAAGGCTCCCGGCCCCAGCGCGCCGAGGTCGGACGCAGAGTTCATCGCGCCGCCTCTTCGCCTCGCGGCGGCCCGCGCCGCAAGGTGAGCAGCGCGCGCCGGTCCAGCCTTTCGCCCGTCGCCCGCGGCTTCGCCGGCGCGTCGTGCAAATGCGGATCGAACAGCGCGCCCAGCGCCGCCGTCGCCGCGGCGCGCGCCGCCTGCTGGTCTGGAAATTCCGACATCGGCGAGAACAGCGAGCAGGAGGCGAGTCGCCCGAAGCCCTTGAGTTCGCTTAAACCGAATTCGGCGTCGCCGGCCGGAAAGCGCAGCCGCAAAGCGTTTGTGGGGAGGGCGGATTGGCCAACCCCAGGCGATTCCGCGACGATCAGGTTCAAAAACCACGGCGTCACGACAACGCCGAGGACATAGCCGGCGAAATTTTGAAACCCGATCGCCTCGACAACAAGCGCGTCACTGCAAATCGGCGCGCCGCGCATCGCGGTCGCCTGAATCTCGCCATAAATCGCGGCGATCCTGTCGCCGATCGCCTCAGGGCTCATCTTGGCGCCTTAGGAATTTTTCCCGTGGCGAGTCGCATTCGGGACAGCGCCAGTCGGCGGGAAGATCTTCGAAGGCGACACCGGGCTCGATCTGCCAAACGGGGTCGCCCTCGGCCGGATCATAGACCCGCCAGCAAACGCCGCATTCCATGAGCGGTTGTGGCTCCGCGATGCGCGCGGACGTGTCGCCGATGCGCTTTTCTGCGCGTTTTTTCATGCGAAATAAGCCTCGTGGATTTCGCGCAGCCGTTCGGCGGAATCGCGAAAATCCTCTTCCGCGGCGCGCGCCGCGGCCGGCACGTCGCCAATTTCCAGCGTGTCGAGAATGATCGCGTCCGTCGCGTTGAAGAATTGCACCGACCAGACATGACGCGCGCCGGTCGCGGTGATCTTGCAGGCGCCATAGCCGCGCGAGAACAATTGCACCGGGCCATCGCCCAGAATTTGCTGGAGAAAGCTCATGTCGACGTCCGACATCGGCAGCAGCGAGAAATTGATGGCGTGGGAGGGCTCGCCCTCGCGCCAGGCGCTCATGCGCTCGGCGATTTCGGCGAGCAGCGGCATGACGTTCATCGCCCCTTCGGGCGCCGCGCCAAACAGGAGCCGATCGGCGGTGAGGGCCGCCGCGCGCCGGACAATCTCCGGAATGGCGCCGACTTCCAGATAATCGGCGCCAACCCGTCCCGAGGCGTCCATGAAGCGAACGCGCCACAACCCGGCGACCGAGGCTTCGGCGATTTGCGCGACGACGCCGTCGGGGAGCGCCGCGAGTCCGCTGACCTCGCCTTCGCCGAGAACCTGAGTGATCAGTTCAAGATCGTCCGGCGCGTAATCGGTTATGTCGAACAGGCGCCCCGGCGCCGCCGCGTCCTGGTCTTGCAGGGCCTGCGCGAGTTGTGGCAGCAGCGCGGCCGCGCGCGGGCATCGCGCGATCAACTGCTCGCCGCTGCTGGTGGCGAGAAAGGAAACAACGCCGCTCGCCCGCCGCGCGCCGCTCGGGGCTTCGTCGCCAAGCGGAACGACGGACAGAGCGGCGTCGGACCCCTCTGGCGCGACCCAAAATCCAAGTTTCATCTCGCGGCCTCGCGCTTGGAATAGATGACTTCAACGCGCGGCCCCGACGCCGCGACCAGCGCCGGCGCGCCGGGGCTCAGCATCGCTTCGATCCGCGCGATATAATCGGACCAGTCGCAAACCTTCGGAAGGACGCCAAGCGTCTCGCGGCCGCGGGTGACGACGAGGCTGGGAAAAACGCCGACATGAAACCGCTGCTTGAGCGCGGCCTCGGCCCGCGTCGCGACGATCCCCGCGCGCAAGCGGCGCGCGAAAGCCTCGAGCAGTTGCGGCAGGATGATCGCGACATCATGGGTTTCGCCGCGCTGCGCCGGATCGCCCGCGAAAAACAGGATAACGTGCTCGGCTTCACCCGGGGCGGAACTCAGAAAGGCGTCGATCGACGTCTCGTCGACCGCGATCACTCCGTGCTTCTCGCTCAAATCGCGCAACAGCGGCGACGGCATCAGGCTTCTCCTGTCTATGATCGCGCTGATGAGCGCAATCGTCGTGCCAGTCTCATGCACAAAGCTGGCAACGGAGATTGCTTGACTGCAAGGGCATTTGTCACAGGCGCGCCTATTAGCGGGAAGATTGACTGGAAAGATAGTTTCTGGAAATGGATGGATTCTTGCCGTTCAAGGCTGGCGGTTTCGCATCCAATCTAACGCAAAAACTCGGGAAGTTCCGGCTCGCGATCAATCAGATCGGCGAAGCGATGGTCGACGTTTTTCCCCTCCAGGACTTCGCTTAAGGCGTCGAGCGCATCGTCGATCTGGGCCGCCTCGACATCGTCCAGCAGGCGGACGGCGGAGCCCAGATACACCAGCACCTTCGCGCCGGGAGCTTGCGCGCCGATCAGCAGCATCGAAACATTTTGCGTGTCGCCGCGCCGCTCGCACAACGCCATGCCATCCCCGCATGTCAGCACCGTCATGGGAAAACCGATGCACATGCGGATGCTCTCGCTAAAATGAAGAAGGATCAGCGCGCCGAGGCGCGGCGTCTTCTGGCGGTCAGCGGCCAGAAGGCGGCGACGGCGAGCGCCGCCCCGACGCCAATCGCCGCGAGATGATCCGTTTGCATGACGGCGTGCGCGAGGCTCCACAGCAGTTCCCCGCGATGCGGTCCGGGATGCGCTTGCGCCGAAGCCGGAACGAAAAGCGCGCTGATCGCCAGAATTTCTCTAAACCCATGACGCATGGCTCTAGTCTCCCAGTTCATCCGCGACGCCGGACGGCGCGCGTCTCTCATAGGCGTGATAGTCGATGTCATTGGCCAGCAGTCGCGCCGCGTCCATGTCTTGTTCGGCGCGCGGCCGGCAAGCGACGCCCCACTCGCTCAGCACGCGCAGCGCGGCGGACAGCGCGGGATCGATCGCCGCGCGCGCCGGCGCGGTCAAGGGTCCGCCCCAATCCTCGAGATCGAGCGGCTGACAGCCGATCAGCGCGAGCCGCGCGGGGTAACGGCCCAGCAGATCGGCGGCGCTCAACACTTCCTGAAAGCCGGTCTGATGCAGGCTCATCTTCTTCGCGCCGGTGAAGCACGGCACTTCTTCGTCGCGCACAACGCGCAGCGTTCCCGGCGGGAGGGCGTAATCGATCGCGTCGAACACCAGCAGATGATCGCAAGCCTCGACAAATTGCACGAGGTAGAGACCCTGGGTGCCGCCATCGAGCACGAGCACGTCGTCGTCCGTCTCATATCGCGCGTGAAAGGCCTCGACGGCGCGCACGCCAAAACCTTCGTCGGCCCATAGAATATTGCCGATGCCGAGAATGAGCGTGCGCGGTCGATGGATCATCCTCAGCTCTCGTATTCGTCGCGGAACAGACGCTCGCCAGAGACCATCGAGGAAATCAGACTCTGGCGCGACATGATGTCCTCGCGCACGGCGGCGTAGACGTGAATGATGACGAAGACGACGATTCCCCACATGCCCAGATGATGCCATGTGTGCACGTCCTGACTGTTCGGCCAGATCGCGAACACCCAGCCGAATAGCTTGTATTGCCAGCTATCCCTGCCCGCGCCCTCCGAATAGAGCGCGAAGCCCGTCACCACCATGAAGGTCAACAGCAACATGAAGAAAAACATGGAAAAATGCGCCAGCGGATTATGCCCGACGTATTTTTGCGGCCGCTTGACCAAAAACAAATACCAGCGCAGTTCGTAGAGAACGCCCCAAACCCATTTTGGGTTCCACAGCGGCAGCGTGAAAATCTGCCGCGCATAGGCGTTGCCGACGAAGGCCCAATAGATCCGCCCGAGCAAGCCGACCGCCAGCACATAGCCCGATGCGAAATGGGCGAAGCGGATATAGCCCATCAGGAAATTGGCGCTGGCCTCGCCCGGCGTCGACGGCAGGGGCGAGGCGATGAAATAGCCCGTCGTCGCCAGCACGACGATCGCCAGGGCGTTGACCCAATGCCACAGCCGCACCGGCGCCTCATAGACATAGACGGTTTGCAGCGGGGCGGCGCGTTCGCCGTGACTGTCCAAAACGCCGGGAACCTGCGTCGCCTCGGTCATGATGATTTCCCCTTCACGCGGTGAGCATCAGCGCACATCGATCTTTGTCATCTCCTGCCCGTCCTCGCTCATCACATGAGTCGAACAGGCGAGGCAGGGATCGAAGGAATGCAGCGTCCTCAGGATTTCCAGCGGCTTTTGCGGATCGGCGAGCGGCGTATCCATCAACGCGGCTTCGAACGCGCCGATATTGCCCTTGGGATCGCGCGGGCTGCCGTTCCAGGTGGTCGGCACGACGCATTGGTAATTGTCGATCTTGCCGTCCCTGACCTTGATCCAATGCGCCAGCGCGCCGCGCGGCGCCTCGGTGAAGCCATAGCCCTTGGCGTCCTTTGGCCAGGCCTCCGGCTTCCACTTGTCGACATTGGCGGTGGAGGAGTCCCCCGCCTTGATGGTGGCGATCAGCTTGTCCTGGAAGTGCTTCAGCTTATTCGCGGCCCATTGGCACTCCAGCGCGCGCGCGGCCGTTCTGCCGAGCGTCGAGAACAACGCCGTCACGGGAACATCGAGCGTCTTCAGCAGCCGGTCGGTTGGCTCCTTGAACTCGGGATTGCCCTGCGCATAGCCGATGATGTAGCGGGCGAGCGGTCCGACCTCGACCGCATTGCCGCGCCAGCGCGGCGATTTGATCCAGGAATATTTGGCGTTCTCGTCAAGTTCCTCGATATTGGTCGGCGTGCCCTTGGCCGCCGGGCCCAATTTGTAATTGGGCTCGGTCACGCCGTCCCACGGGTGCAACCCCTTGGTTTCGTCGGGATATTTGTACCAGGAATGCGTGACGAACTCCTGGATTTGCTCGGGGTCCGCGTGATCGATCGGGAGCACTTCGGCAAGATTGCCGTTGAGGATCACCCCGCGCGGCAGCAGCAGATTTTTCGCCGAATAGTCGTTGGCGTGTTCGGGAATGTCGCCATAGCTCATGACGCTTTTGCCCGACAGTCCGCCGCCGTAAAGCCAATCCTTGTAAAAGGAGGCGATGGCCGCGAGATCGGGCAGATAGACCTTTTCGACGAATTCGATCGAGCGATCGATGATGGAGCTGACCTCGTTGAGCCGCTCCATGTTGATCGCGCCGACGGCGCCGGTCCCGTCGACATTGATCGCGCAGGGCACGCCGCCGACCAGCCAGTTGGGATGCGGATTCTTGCCGCCGTAGATGGTGTGGATCTTGACGATTTCCTTCTGGAAATCGAGCGCCTCCAGATAATGCGCGACGGCCATCAGATTGGCCTCGGGCGGCAGCCTGTAGGCGGGATGGCCCCAATAGGCGTTCTTGAACGGGCCGAGCTGGCCCGACTCCACGAACTTCTTGAGGCGGATCTGCAGATCCTTGAAATAGCCGGGCGACGACAGCGGCCAATCGGAAATCGACTGCGCCAGCGTCGAGGTCGCCTTGGGATCGGCGGAAAGCGCCGACACGACATCGACCCAGTCGAGCGCGTGCAGATGATAGAAATGCACGAGGTGATCATGCACTTGCAACGTCAGTTGCATGATGTTGCGGATCGAGTTGGCGTTCTCCGGGATCGCGATTCCGAGCGCGTTCTCGACCGCGCGCACGGAGGTCAGCGCGTGCGTGCCCGTGCAGACGCCGCAGATGCGCTGTGTGAAGGCCCAGGCGTCGCGCGGGTCGCGCCCGCGCAGGATCACCTCGATCCCGCGCCACATCGTGCCGGTCGACACCGCGTTGCGGATCACATTGTCCTTGTCGACGTTGACCTCGACGCGCAAATGCCCTTCGATCCTTGTCACCGGATCGACGACGACACGCTTGCCGGAGTTGTCGAGGTGGAAGCCGTTCGGCGTTTCAATGCCCATGATTGCGTTTCCCCAACGGAATGATCAAGCGTCGCGATCGGTGTCGGACGGCTTTGTCGTGATGCGCTTTATCGCCGTCACCGCCGCATGCGCCGCGACGCCCGCGCCGACGAGGCCGACCGCGGCCAGGCCGACCTCGTCGGCGTTATGCTCGACTCCGAATTGCTTGATGTTGGCAAGGCGCTCATAGAACGGCCCCTTGTCCCAAAAGCCCTCTTCCGAACAGCCGATGCAGCCGTGTCCCGATTGAATCGGGAAGGACACGCCGCCGTTCCAGCGCACGGTGGAGCAGGCGTTGTAGGTCGTCGGCCCCTTGCAGCCCATCTTATAAAGGCAGTAGCCCTTGCGCGCGTTCTCGTCGTCCCACTCCTCGACGAATTGCCCGGCGTCGAAATGCGGCCGCCGATAGCATTTGTCGTGGATGCGCTGCGAATAGAACATCTTTGGCCGGCCCTGCCGGTCGAGTTCGGGCAACCTCCCGAAAGTGGTGATGAAGGTGATGACGCCAGTCATCACCTCGGCGATCGGCGGGCATCCCGGCACCTTGATGATCGGCTTGTCCAGAATGACCTTGTCGATCGGCGTCGCCTGGGTCGGATTGGGCTTGGCCGCCTGCACGCAGCCCCAGGACGCGCAGGAGCCCCAGGCGATGATGGCGGAGGCGTCCTCGGCCATCCATTTCAGCTTTTCGACGAAGGGCTTGCCGCCGTCGATGCAGAACATGCCGCCCTCGTTGAGCGGGGGATTGCCTTCGACCGCGAGAATATATTTGCCCTTATATTTTTCCTTGGTCTCGGCGAGAATCTCCTCGGCCTGATGGCCAGCCGCGGCCATGATCGTGTCGTCGTAATCGAGCGAGATCATCGACAGCACGACGTCCTTCACCAGCGGATGCGCCGAACGGATGAAGCTCTCCGAACAGCAGGTGCACTCCAGCCCGTGCATCCAGATCACGGGGACGCGCGGATTGGTCTCCAACGCGCGGGCCATGGTGGCGGCCGCGGTCGATCCCATGCCGAGGCTCGCGGCGGTGAGCGAGCAGAATTTGGTGAAGCTGCGGCGCGTGACGCCCTGGCGACGGATCACGTCGTAAAAGGTTTCGATGGCGGCCATGTCCCTCCCCGCTGCTTTTATTGTGCAGGGCGGCAATCTTGCGACGCCGCGGCTGCGTCATAGCGGGCGGCAAGAAGCAGGCCAGCGCATCGGCGACGCCAACTCCCGCGCAATCTCGACGATCGCCCCCGGGCGTCGATCCGTCGATGCGATCCTGGGGATGAAAATCAAATTTCCAGCGGCAAAAAGCGACTAGCCAATCAATGCGCGGTGCAGACCATGCAGGGGTCGAAGGAGCGGACGATATGTTGCACCGCAACGGACGACGCCCCCTCGTCTCCGACCTCAAGGCCACGCAGCGCGAATTCGAGCGGACCCGGCGCGCCATTCGCGTCGCGGGGCGAAAAATTCCAGGTGGTCGGCGCGACGATCTGGTAGCGCAGGATGTGACCGTCGCGAAACGTCGCCCAATGGCCCAAGGCGCCGCGCGCCGCTTCGACGAAACCGGTGACGGGACCATCCCGCGCGGGGCCATCCTGCGCGCAAAAGGGCTCGGCGAGCCGCAAATCGCGCGCCCAGTTCTCGGCGGTTTGCGTCAAAATCGCGATTTCGAGAAGCCGCGCCGCCACCCGGGAAAAGACACTGGACGCGCCGGCGCGCGTCAGCAGATCGCGGATCAGCGGATGGCCCGCGACGGCCTGACGCGCCAGCGCGCCGACCTCGACCGCGCGCCCCGCGAGCCGCGGCGCCTTGGCGAAAGAATAGGCCCCCTCGCGGCTCACGTCGGGAATGGTTTCGGCATTGGCCGGCTCGGCCGCGCTGTCGCGCATCCAGGCGTGCGACACATCCTCGCGGATCGCGTCGAAGGGAAGCGGTCCCGCCGCCCCGGCCGCGCTGTCATAGAGACCGCTGGGAAATTGGTGGCCGTTCGGTCCAAGATAGGCGCCGCTCGACATCAGCAGTCCCGGGCCGCGACCCAATTGGTCGAGCCTGACCTCGCGCGCGACGCGCAGGAAGGCCGCGAAGTCTCCCGCAGCGCCCTGCCCTTCCGCGAAGTTCTCAAGCGCGTCGCCGGTTTCTAGCGCGATAACGGCCTCGAGCGGCGCGGCGAACAGGGTCTTCTCGAGGAAATCGCGGAAAGCGGCGAGCAGGGCGAGCAGCCGCATCTGTTCGCCAAGTTCGATCGCCCGCGTAACCCCGGCGGGCCGGAAGGCCAGGCTGTGCGGCCATTTGCCGGCGATGAGCCCCATTGCCTGGAGAAGGCCCGCGCGCGCCGGGAGCGTCTCGCGCAAATTCGTTCCCCGCGTCGCCTTGAAGCGGCGCTCCACGGACTCGAACCAAGGCCGACGCGCATAAGCCTCGCGCGCGAAGTCCGGCATGAAGAAGACGTAGAAATGCGTCAGATGGTCGGCGATGTTTTCCGCGGCATGGGCGATGTTGGTCAAGAGCAGGCCGTTGGGCGCCGCTCGCGCATTTCCCGCGGCGCGCAACACCGCGGCGACGGCGAGGGACTGCGAAACAGAGCAAATGCCGCAAATGCGCGGCGCGATCGCCAGCGCATCCTCGGCCGGCCGCCCGATGAGGATTTGCTCAAAGCCCCGATAGAGCGGCGCCGACACGTAGGCTTGCCGCACGGTTCCGGCGTCGACATCGAGCGTGACCTCCAGATCGCCTTCGACGCGATTGAACGGTCCGATGACGATCCGGCTCATCTTTGCTTCTTCGCGCCGGGAACCGGCGGCAATTCGAGGCGATCCGAACGGGAATTCTCACGCACGCGTCTTGGCGTCGCCGATTTCGACAGCGCGGCGAGAGCGACGAACCAGGCCTTGGGCATATCGAGCGGCAGCCCGATCGGAATGCCCGCGAGTTTCGCCGTCTGGAGAAAGCCGCGCGTAGTTTCGAAACCGGGAGAAGTGCAGGCGATGCAGGTCGATCCGGCCTGGGTGCAGGAGCCGCCGCCGTTCCAGGACCGCTGGTTGCAATCGCCGACCGCCTGCGTCGCCTTGCAACCGAGATTCTCCATCAGGCATCCGCGTTCGGAGAAGCGCTCGGCGCTCGCCTTGAATTCGTAAAACTCGTTGCGCCCGCATCCGTGATGCGCGAGATGATCCGCGAAAAGACGCGGCCTCCCCAGGCTGTCCATGTCGGCGCGGTCGAAGACGCCCAGCGACAGGGCCAGCAGCGTCTCCATGATCCAGCCGGGATGCGGCGCGCAGCCGGAGATATTGATGACCGGCAATCCGGAGCGCGAGACATAATCGGCGCCGAGCGCGCCGCCCCGATCGCTCCCGAGATATTGCAAACCGCGCGCGTCGGTCGGATCGGGCGTCGCGGCGGGGATGCCGCCAAAAGCGGCGCAAGAGCCGATGGCGACGCAATAACGGGCTCGCGGCGCGAGCGCTCTGGTCCAGTCGAGCATGCTACGCCCGGTCCCGGCGAGCCTGTTGAAAAATCCCGAGCCATCGGGACCATGCAATATCGAGCCCTCGATGCACAGCGCGTCAAGCGCCAAGTCTCCCCGCTCGATTTTAGAGAGGATCGCCCGCGCTTCCACCCCCGTTTCCTCGCTTACGCTGGGATGCCACAACAAGTTTACGCCGAAGCCGCGCAGTTCCTCGAACCAGCCGGACGCGCCCCGCTCCAGAATCGACATCGTGCATCCGCCGCAACCGCCGGCCTGCAACCAGAGCACATTGAAGGGTTTCGCGCGCCGCATTCATTTGGCTCGTTTTTAAAGATGCGCCCCATTGAAGCCGAGCTTCGCGCTTTCCGCAAGATTGGGCCCCGGCAGGGTTCCGGATTCCAGCCTCTGGCGGGAAACGAGCGTCGGCGGGGCCGTGATCTCGGCCCATCGAAAGGGAGATGACCGCGGCATTGCCTGAACCGTCCACGCCGCCTACATTGTCGTGCGAGCCCCATATTCATAACGCGACATAATCATGATCACGATGAGATCCGCCTCGAAGCGTGGGAACGCCAATTTGGGATGGCTGGATAGCCGTCACAGTTTTTCGTTTGGCGACTATTACGATCCCGCGCACATGGGGTTTGGTCCCTTGCGCGTCATCAACGAGGATCGCGTCCGTCCAGGCGCCGGTTTCAGCTCCCACGGGCATCAGGACATGGAAATCATCTCCTTTGTTCTGGAAGGCGCCCTGGAACACAAGGACAGCATCGGCGCCGGATCGGTGATCCGCCCGGGCGACGTGCAGATCATGTCGGCCGGGACCGGCATTCGCCACAGCGAATTCAACCATTCGAAAACCGAGCCGGTTCACTTCCTGCAGATTTGGATTCTGCCGGATCAATTGGGCATCCCGCCCCGCTATGATCAAAAGACATTCCCCGCGTCCGAAAAGTACGGGCGGCTGCGCCTCATAGGATCACCCAATGGCCGCGGCGACTCGATCGTCATCAATCAGGAGGTCGAAATCTACGATGCGCTGCTGGACGCGAGCGCGACCGTCAGCCATTCGCTGGCGCCCGGCCGCAAAAGCTGGGTCCAGGTCGTGCGCGGCGCCGTCGATGTCAACGGCAGGATCGCGAACGCCGGCGACGGCGCCGCGGTGGAGGACGAGAACAATCTAACCGTGACATCGCGCCAAAACGGCTCGGAAATCCTTTTGTTCGACCTGCCGTAGCCGCGGAGGGGACGCTCCCCGGCATGGGACCGGATGGCGCCCAAGAGGTCATCGCGCAAGTGGCGACCGATTAAGCGAGAAACGCGGATTTTGACGAAGGCCCACTGAATCGCGTCTTTCATTTTGGCTTCGGCCAATAGACCCGGGGAGCGTCGGTCGCGCCGACAGCGGTCGTCTCGACCGGACCTTCGCCGATAATTTGCACGACGACTTCCTCGTCGCCCGCGCCATCCCAATGAACCACATTCGCCGGATGCAGGACATATGAGCCGGCCTTCATCGGGATCGCCTTGTTGAAATCGAGTTCCTCTCCGACGCCATTCCACCAGACGCCCTTGATCACCGTCGCGTGTCGATCTTGAGAGTGAAAATGCGGGTTCGAATGCGCGCCCGGCGGGAAGCGCACGCGTATCACATAAAGGCCAGGCTTCGACGGATCGCCGAACAGCACCGCCTGTTCCGGTCCGATTCCCAGCGCGCTTTTGAAGCGCACGTCCTCCGGCGCGGTGCGAATGAAGTCTCGAACCGTCTGCGCGGCGGATGGCGCAAGCCCGACGGCCAGAGCGGCCAAAGCCAAGCCGCTCAACACAAATCCAACTCGCTTCATCGCTTTCTCCCTTTAGCGCTTTCCGCTCGGATGGAATCCGCGCGGCGACTGGAAATTGATTTCGCCGCGAGCGGGCCCGATGGCTGGGATTTTTATTGCTATTTATCTACTATGTAAATGTAGATAAAAATTCTCGCCGCGGCGGGGGAAAGCGCCCCAATCGCCATTGGCGGCGCCAACTTCCCACCATTTTTGCTCAAATACCCGACCGCCGGGCGTGACGCCCTCCGCGCCGCCGGCGCGGGCGCAAGCCGCGTGGAAAGTTATTTCATATAAACATGGTAGACTTACTTTGCGTCTTGAGCTAATCTGACCTTCACACTAGGCGAAACGCCGAACGGCGACGCCTGCACGGCCGCTATAAGTATATGACATATATGACTTAACTTCCGCGATCGAAGTCGCCAAAGTTGGTGCATCCGACAGCATGCCTACTCCAATGATCGGAAATAGGCGAAGGCTTGCGGGCGCGGGAACGGGAAAAAGCTCAGGGAAAACGATCGACGGGGTCGCGAAAATGAAGCATGTGATGAAGCAAACATATCTGGTTCTGATGTTGAGCGTGTCGGCTGCGGCGATCGCCGTCGCCGCCGAGGAAAAGCCGGCCGATCCGGCGGCGGCGACGCAAGCTCCCGCCGCAGCCCCCGCGCCGGCCAGCAGACTCCCCTATGCGTGGCAGCCCGCGCAGGCGCAATTCGTGCCGGTCGTCAAGCAGAAGGAATGGGTGCGCACGCCGATTGACGCATTCATTCTCTCCAAGCTCGAAGCCAAGGGCCTGAAACCGTCGCCGGACGCGGATCGCGCGACCTTCATTCGTCGCGCCACGCTCGACGTTTGGGGCGTCGTCCCGACGCCGGAAGAAGTCGCCGCCTTTGTCGGCGACACGTCGCCGGACGCTTATGAAAAATTGGTGGATCGCTTGCTTGCGTCCACGCGCTACGGCGAACGTCAGGCCCGTCGCTGGCTCGATCTCGTGCGCTATGCCGACAGCGCGGGTTTCCAGGGCGATCAGACCCGCCCCAACGCCTATCGTTATCGCGACTATGTGATCAAGGCGTTCAATTCGGACAAGCCTTATTCGCGCTTCCTCCAGGAGCAGATCGCCGGCGACGAATTGGCTCCGGGCGATCAGGAGGCGTTGACCGCCACTGGCTTCCTCGGCCTCTATGCGGACAACAGCAACTCCCGCGATCTGGTGCAGCGCAAATATCAGATCACCACCGACGTGGTGGACACGCTGGGCACCGCGGTTCTCGGCACGTCGGTCGCCTGCGCGCGCTGCCACAACCACAAATACGACAAGCTCACGCAGAAGGACTATTTTTCGCTCCAGGCGTTCTTCGCCAACACGGCCATCGACGAGAAGATTCCCGTCGCCAATAAGGGCGAAGAGGAGAAGCGCTTCGAGGCGCAGCAAGCCAAGTGGGAAGAGGCGGTAAAGGACATCAAGGCGAAGCAGAAGGAGCTCCTCGAGCCTGTTCGCGAGAAGGCGCTGACTTATCACAAGGAGCGCTATCTGACCGACAGCCGTGAGTCCATCTTCAAGCCAGAAAAGGACTGGAACGCCCTCGATCGCTGGGTCAATCATCGCCTGAACGTCGTCACGGACGACGACACTTTGGCGGGCTATTTCCGCTATGCGGGGGAAGACAAGGAAGCTAAGGATTACAATCCCGAATATCTCAAGAAGGCCGAAGAATATCGCAAACTCACGGCGGATTTGAGAAAGTTTGACAATCTCAAGCCGGTGAAGGGGTCGAATACGCTCACCGGCGCGACCGAGCTCGGTCATTCCGATGCGCCGCCGACCTACATTTTCTTCGGCGGCAATCATGAGCGCAAGCTCGATGAAGTGCAGCCGGCGTTCCCCGAGGCGCTCGGCAGCGAAAAGCCGGACATCAAGCCGACCGAGACCTCGTCCGGCCGCCGACTAGCGCTGGCGAACTGGCTGGCCAGCCCGACCAATCCGCTCACCGCGCGCGTCTATGTGAACCGGATCTGGAACGAATATTTCGGCAAAGGCATTATTGGGACGGTCAGCGACTTCGGCAAGGCTGGCGATAAGCCGTCCAATCCCGAACTGCTCGATTATCTGGCGGACAACTTCGTCAAGGACGGGTGGAGCGTGAAGAAGCTTCATCGTCAGATCCTGCTGTCGAGCGTCTATCGCCAGTCGTCGGAGCCGCGCGAAGATGTAGCCAGCGCCGATCCCGACGGCAAATTGCTTGGGACGTTCCCGCGCAGACGTCTCGACGCCGAGCAGATCCGCGACTCTTATCTGGCTGTCGCCGGCGAGCTCGTTGACAAGGTTGGCGGATCAAGCGTGTTCCCGCCGGTGCCCGCCAATCTGAACGCCGGCCCGGCCTGGGTGGTGTCGAAAAACCCGGAGGATCAAAACCGCCGCAGCATTTACGTGTTCACGCGGCGCAGCGTTCCCTATCCGCTTCTGGAAACCTTTGACATGGCGAACGCCCAGCAGGCGCATAGCAAGCGCGACGTGACAACGACGCCCTTGCAAGCTCTGACGCTGATCAACAACGACACCGTGTTTCAGTGGTCGCAAGCCCTCGCGGGCCGGGTGATCGCCGAGGCGGGACCGGATGAAGGAGCGCAGATCAATCGTCTCTATCAGATCCTATTCTCGCGCAACCCCAGTGATGACGAAAGGGCGCTCCTCAAGGTGTTCCTAGACAGCCACGAGAAGGTCGTCGCGGATCGCGCGGCGGCTGGCAAGCTGACCATCGCCGTTCCCGTCGGCAAGGGCCTTAAAGTCGCCGATCCGCTTCGGGCCTCGGCCTTTGTCGATCTCGTCCACTCCGTCGCGAACTCCAACGAGTTTGTCTACCGCTTCTGAAACACGGAAACCGAACGTAAAAAAAGGAAACGACTTCATGAGCAAGCAATCTCGCCGTGATTGGCTCTTCAATGTTGGCTATGGCTTTGGCGGCCTCGCGCTGAACGGCTTCATGCCGGGAGGCGGCGTGTTCTCCGTGCCGACCGCTCAGGCCGCCGCCGCCTTCGTCGATCCGTTAGCGCCTAAAGCCCCGCACTTCGCGCCCAAGGTCAAATCCGTGATCTGGCTGCATATGGACGGCGCGCCCAGCACGCTCGATCTATATGATTACAAGCCGGAACTGGTGAAGCTTAATGGACAGGAAGTGCCCGAGTCCTTCCTTAAGGGGATCAAGACCAGCACGCAGGGCGGCGTCGGCAAGCTCTTCGCGTCAAAGCGCACTTGGAAGCAGTATGGCGAAAGCGGCGCCTGGTTCTCGGATCTCGTGCCAAATATCGCGCAGCATGCCGACAAGCTCACTTTCATCAAGTCGAGCGTAACCGTCGGCGCCACGCACGACATTTCGATTCTCAAGCTGAACACCGGCGATGTCAGCCCCGGTCGTCCGTCGCTCGGAGCCTGGGTTTCCTATGCCCTGGGCTCCGCCAACCCGGACCTGCCCCCATATGTCGTGCTCTATAGCGGCGCTCGTGAGCCGCGCGCGGGCTCGGTGAATTGGAGTTCGGGCTTCCTGCCGGCGGTCTATCAGGGCACCGCCTTCCGCCCCGGCCCGTCGCCGATTCTCAACCTCTCGCGGCCCGAGCTGATTTCCGCCGAGCAACAACGAGACAATCTCGATCTGCTGCACAAACTGAACGACATCGCCTCCAAGGAACGTCCGAGCGACAGCGAGCTCGCGGCGCGCACGCGCTCCTATGAACTGGCCTATCGCATGGAGACATCGGCGCCGGAAGCTGTCGACTTCAGCAAGGAAACCGCCGCCACCAGGGAGCTTTATGGACTGAACGACGAGGATGCGAAGGAATACGGCGAAGTGCTGCTGCGCGCCCGTCGTCTGGTCGAGCGCGGCGTTCGCTTCATCCAGGTCGTTTCGGGCCCGTTGGAGAAGGCAGGCGGGGACGCGGACGGCCGCACCTGGGACGCTCATAACAAGCTCGAGCAGAACCATGCCGCTCACGCCAAGGCCGTGGACAAACCGATCGGGGGCCTCCTCACGGATCTCGCGGCGCGCGGTCTTCTCGAAGACACTTTGGTTATCTGGACCTCGGAATTCGGGCGCACGTCCTACGGACAGAGCGGCGACGGACGCGATCACAATCCGTGGGGCTATACGCAATGGCTCGCGGGTGGCGGTTTGAAGCATGGCTACACTTACGGCCAGACGGACGAAATCGGCCTGAAGACGGTCGAGAATCCCGTCGACACCTATGACGTTCATGCGACCGTCCTCCAGCTGCTCGGACTGGATCATCTGAAGACAACCTTCCTGCACAGCGGCCGCTCCGAACGTCCCACGGTCGTTTACGGCAAGGTTGTGAAGGACATCCTCGCCTAATCGATGACGAGAGGTTTCGTCATCTCGGTGTTGATGGGCTGCGCGACGCTTGCCGCCGCCAGCCCTTCGGCGCCGCGAGGAATGGCCGCGCCGACCATCTCGGTGTCGATCGAAGATCTGTCTTTCGTTCCCGCGCAACTCAGCGTGACGGTCGGAACGACGGTTGTCTTCGTCAATCGCGACCGCTTACCGCACTCCGTCGTCGGCGCGCTCGGCGAAAAGGAGCAATTCCACTCCGACGGTCAACTCGACCAAGGCGAGAGCTTTGCCGTCGTGCTCGACGAACCGGGACTGATCGAGGTCTCTTGCGGCATCCATTCACGCATGCGGGCGAGGCTCATTGTGACACGCTGACCAACTGGCGGCGACGGCGAAAAGGGAAAAACAGAACGATGCGCATGAAGGTGGTCACTCTATTGTCGATATGCGTCATGCTGAGTTGCGGACCCGTGATCGCCGCGATCGACTTCCGCGGCTATGACGATGATCTGATGCGTGATCTCGACAAGACCATTAAATATTTCGAGCCCGACATCACCGCGAAAAACGCCGACGCGGCCAGGGACGACGCCGCCGTGCTTCAGGAGGGCTTCAAATACACCGAGACGTTTTTCGCCAAGAATGGCGCTGAGGACGCCGTGAAAATTTCAAGGGAAGGCACGCAACGTATCGCCGACGCGCTGAAATTCGTCGAGCAGAACGATTTCGAATCCGCCGCCGCCGAGGCGCGCGAGGCGACGCGATTGTGCAAGTCTTGCCACGATCTCTACAAGAAAACCATCGCCCGGTGAGACGCGTGACCCACGAACAGGGAACCAACCACATGACCCGCTTGACCGCCAACGATTTTCATCCCGAGGTTCTAAAGCTCTTCGACCGCTATGTGCATGGCCTGACCGACCGTCGCGGCTTTCTCGAAGGCGCGAAGAAATTCGCCGCCGGCGGCGTCGGCGCGGGTGCGTTGCTCGAGGCGCTGAACCCGCGCTTCGCCGAGGCCGAGCAGGTCACCAAGGACGATCCGCGCATTGTGGGAAAGTTCGTCGAATATCCGTCGCCCGAGGGCTATGGAACCGTGAAGGGCTATTTGGTGGAGCCGGCGAAAGCGCAAGGCAAATTGCCGACCGTGCTTGTCGTGCATGAAAACCGCGGTCTCAATCCGCACATCGAGGACATCGCGCGGCGCCTCGCGCTCGATAACTTCATCGCCTTCGCGCCCGATGCACTGGCGCCGCTCGGCGGCTATCCCGGCGACGAGGACAAGGCGCGCGAACTGTTCCCGAAGCTCGATCAGGCCAAGACCCGCAAGGATTTCATTCTCGCCGCGCGTGTGTTGAAGGCGTTGCCCGAAGGCAATGGCAAGGTGGGCGTCGTCGGCTTCTGCTATGGCGGCGGCGTCGCGAATTATCTGGCGACGCAACTTCCCGATCTCGCCGCGGCCGTTCCTTTCTATGGCGCGCAGCCGCCGGCGGAAGACGTCGCCAAGATCAAGGCGGCGTTGTTGATCCATTACGCCGGCAATGACGACCGCATCAACGCGGGCTGGCCGGCCTATGAGGCGGCGCTGAAGGCCGCGGGCGTCAAATACGAGGCCTTCATCTACACCGGCGTGCAGCATGGCTTCAACAATGACACGACGCCTCGCTTCGACGCCACGGCGGCGAAGCTCGCCTGGAGCCGCACCATCGATTTCTTCAACGCGCATCTGCGCGGATGAGTTTCTCCCCTTGTCTCTCGCAACAGGAACGAACCAGATGAATGCTTTTGTAAAACTCTCCGCCTCGGCGCTTGTGTTATCGCTCGCTCTCGCGGCGCCGCGCGTGCGCGCGGCCGACAACGCGCCCGCCGCCGCCCCGACCGCAGCGGCGCCAGCCGTCACGCCGGCCAACGATCCCGCGTATACCTATAAGACGCTGCGGCTCAATCGCGCGGCGGTCGACGCGGTGTTGTCAAAGCCCGAGCAGGCGCTGATCCTCGACATCCGGCGTCCCGACGAACTGACTAAGATCGGCGGCTTTCCGGTCTATCTGAGCATTCAGACCAGCGACGTGCAAAAGAGCCTTGGCTTCATACCGAAAGACCGCCTCATCATCGTCGTGTCGAACCGCGCGCATCGCGCCGGCGCCGTTGGCGATATTCTTCACGGGCTCGGCTACAATGTCATCGGCGCGACCGGCGTGCTGGACTATCAGGATGAAGGCGGCGTGTTGACGAAGATCGCGCCGCCGCCGCCGCGCGAGGCCGCCGCCGCCCCTGGCGCGCAGGCGAACGCCGTCGCCGCGGCTCCGTCCGCCCAGCCCCTGGCGAAGTAAAGTCGTCACCGGGCGATCACATTTTTGTGATCGCCGCGGACGCCCGTTCGAACAGCCGTCAACAGGATGCGTCGCATGAAATTTCCTCGTCTTCTCCTTGCCCTTTCCGTCGGACTGTTCGCGACCGCGGCGCAAGCCGCGTTGAAACCGGGCGACTCCGCGCCCGATTTCACCGTGCAGGCCGCGACCGGCGGAAAGGACTTCAGTTTCTCCCTGGCGGAGCAGCTGAAGAAAGGGCCTGTCGTCGTGTATTTCTATCCAAAATCCTTCACGCGCGGCTGCACCATCGAGGCGCATGAATTCGCCGAGAACTACGACAATTTCGTCGCGGCCGGCGCGTCGTTGATCGGCCTCTCCGCCGACACCATCGAGGTGCAGCGCGAATTCTCGACCAAGGAGTGCCGCGACAAGTTTCCGGTGGGCGCGGACCCATCTCTCTCGGTGATCAAAGCCTACGACGCCAAGCGGGAAAAACCCTCGCAGTCGGGCGATGCGCTGGCCGACCGTATCTCTTACGTGATCGGGCCGGATGGCAAGGTGCTCTTCGCTCTCACGGATTCGAACCCGACCAAGCATATCGAGGACACGTTCGCCTTCATCAAGCAGTGGCGGGAGCAACACCCGCGGTGAAAACAGCGCGCTAATACACTATTTAGGTAGACTATATCGACATGGAAGAATATTTAGAGCTTGAGCGTCGCCCGCTCGTTCGCGGCGGCGGATGAACAAACACCGATCGGGACAAGGAGAAAGATCGAGATGCGTCAGTCTTTAACCGGCCTTCGCGCCATCGCCGCGACAGGAGCGGCTCTCGCCCTGAGCGCGGGAATTATCCTGTCCGCCAATGCGCAGAGCGCCGCGCCGGCCCCGGCCCCGGCCCCGGCTCCCGCCGCGCGGGCTGGGGGCGCCGGCCCTTCGCTGACAAAACAGGCCATCGAGACGCGCAAGGCGGCGTATGCCTTGATCGGAAATTACTTCCGTCAGCTTGGCGCCGTCGCCAAGGGGACCGCGCCCTATGACGAGGCCGACGCGACGAAGCGCATCGCGCGCATCGCCTTCCTTTCTAGCCTTCCGGGCGAGGCTTTCCCCGACGTCTCAAATGTCGGCGAGCCCGACACCAAGGCCAAGGCAGACGTGTGGACCAATCGCGCCGACTTCGACAAAAGGCTGAAGGATTTTCAGGCGCACGCCGCCGCTCTCGTTCAGGTAAACGCGACCGAGAAGGGCGCGACCGACGGCTTCAAGGCCGCCGTCGTAGCCCTCGGCGAGGATTGCAAGGGCTGCCACGACACTTACAAGGTCAAGTAACTCTTCACGCGGCGTTCCCCGCGGCACGGCTCGGGAACGCCGCGGCATTCGATCCGCGATCTTCCGCTCAAGAGATTGCTTCCATGACGACGCTCGACAACAACCTTCAAACGCAGGCCCGGCAAGACACGCAAGGCGCCGAACATCGTCTCGTCTGGGATTGGCCCGTCCGCCTGTTCCATTGGAGTCTCGTCGCGGCCTTCGTCGGCGCCTTCGTGACCAACAGGCTCGGCGTCGCCTATTTCAAATATCATGTCTGGTGCGGCTACGCCGTCATCACATTGGTGACGTTTCGTGTTCTCTGGGGTCTCTTCGGCACCAAGCACGCGCGCTTTTGGAACTTCGTGCGAGGCCCGCGCGCGACATTGCGTTATGCGCGCGAATTCTGGCGCGGATATGCGGAGAGTCACGCGGGACATAATCCGCTCGGCGCGCTGATGGTGCTTTTGCTGCTGGGAGCGCTCGGCGCGCAGGCGGCCTTCGGCCTTTTCTCCAACGACGAGATCTTCAATGTCGGTCCGCTTGCCGGCTATGTGTCGAAACAGACGAGCCTGCTGCTGACATCGCTGCATCGCAGGACATTTTACTGGATCGCCGCCGCAGTCGCGATTCATGTCGCGGCGGTGCTTCTGCATGTCGTCGGCAAGCGCGAGAATCTTGTGCGCGCGATGATCACCGGCCGTAAGGGCGCTCACGCGGTCGCTCCCCATGACGAGATCGCCTCGTCGCGCGGTTGGCTCGCGGTCGCGCTGGCCGCTGGCGTCGCGACGGCGCTGGCCCTGCTGTTGCATTTCGCGCCAAGCGCCGAAGCCGATCCCGGCGAGTTCTGAATTTTTCAAGACTTCCTCTCGATCAAGCGACGCCATCGCCATTCAGGGCGCTCGGCCGTGGGTCTGTTGATTGGCATGGGCCGCAAAACCGATCGGCGAAGGGTCGCGCAAGCAAGCGAATGATCTCGGAATCATGGGAAGCCCTGGGCGGGCTCATGATTGGACTCCGATTTTTACACCCGGCGCGCATGGTTCCATTTTATCCCGCCTCTGTTACTCTCGACATGTCTCGCGGCCCGTCCGCGCGCCCTCTGGCCGTCGCACCCGGATCGGTCCGCGCCGTCATCACGCCGTTTGGCGAAAAGCCCGGCGCCGCCGGACGCGAGATCACGGACGCGAACTCGATTACTCTATCGTCTCAAAAAGAATGCCTACGCCCGCACGTATAGACATTGAAGTGGGAGATTCGCCTTGGAAGACATGTCCGCGTCCGTTGCTACGTCCTTCGACACTCCGCACCCTCCCAAGCCCAGATATTCCGTCCGCGTAGGCGTCACCGGCCGTTCTCCCGACCAATTGCAACGAAAAGCGACGCCCCGCGCGCGGGACGACTTGCTAAGCCTGTTCGCCGCCATCGAAACCGCGGCGGCGGGGAATTTGGAGAGCAACTACCAATGGTATGAGCCGAGCAAGCCGGCGATTCGTCTGGTTTCCTCGCTCGCCGAAGGCAGCGATCAACTGGCCGCGGAAATCGTGGCGCGAGAATTCCGAGCGCGCGCCGACGAAGGTCAAACGCGGCCCCGCGCCGCCGATTGGTCGATCGACGCAATTTTACCCGCGCCGAAAGCAGATTACGTCGCCGCGTCCCGCGTGTCGGCGCTGGCCGATCCGGAACAGCCGATCGATGTCGCCGGTCAATTTCTCACAGCATTCGCGCTCGCCGACCGGCTGGTCGAATTGCCCTTGCTGACCCATGACGACATGCCGACGGATGGCGGAAACAAGTTTGGCCCGCAGCCAGGCCGCTTGCAAGCTTCACAACCGTTGGACCCGGCTAAAACACTCGACCACCACCTGGCCGCGCGCTTCATGGTTTGGCATATCGACGTTCTCATCGCCGTGTGGAACCGCGAGCCGGACTCCGGTCCTGGAGGAACGGCGGAGGTCGCGCGCGTGGCCCTCGAATCCGGCGTGCCCGTGATTGTCGTGGACCCCGAAGGTTCAACCCCGCCGCGTCGGCTTACTAAAATTGACGAGAGCGGCGCCGGAGAACTCGACGACGCTGATTGCCGGCGCGCGGGCATGTTCGAAGAGATTTTCAGCACATTGTTCGTCGTTCCGATCGAAGCGGATTCGGAACATCCGAACAACGGCGAAGAGCCCGACAAACTGCTCAAGGGGTTCCTCGCCGAATCCTGGCCTGAGAATCGGGGTCCCGCCGACTTCGATGTGCTCAAGACGATCGCGAGCGGTCATTGGCCAAGACATTTTCGGCGACTGCCGATTGATCCGCGAGGGCGGCGTCAAGGCGAGTGGGACAATTTCCTAAAAGAAGCCTCGCCCGGCCCCGCGCTAGATAAGGCTTTGCGGCAAAAGCTTCTTCCCCGCTTCGTCTTCGCCGACGAGTTGGCGGTCCTCTATGCGAACAAGTACCGCTCGGCTTATCTCTCCGTCTATTCTTGGGCCGCGATCGCCGTTTGGGTCGCGCTGCTCGGCTTCGCGCCGCAGACGCGCCTTGACCCTCTGTGCTTCAAGTTGATTTTGGCCGTGATCGAAATTTGCATTATCGTCTACATCAGCTTGAAGGTGCGTTTCGGCAGAGGCAAGAAGTGGCACCGGCGATGGCTCGATTACCGAGCGCTGGCGGAAACGCTGCGGCACGTGCGCTTTCTCGCCTGCGCCGGCATGTTCGGCGGCAAGCCGACCGCCGCCGAGGAGCGTTCGGCATGGTGGCTCTGGTATTTGCGCGCCACGATGCGCGAGATCGGCCCGCCGGACGGACAACTCGACGCGGCCGCGATTCATGCGATCCTATGGGGCACGCGGACGGAGGAACTTCAGCCGCAAAAGGAATATCACAAAGGCGTTGTCCGCGTGTTCGAGCGCATTGAACATATCATCCATCGGATGGAGCTTGGCATCGTCTCGCTGACAGTCCTCGTTCTAGCTGGTTTTATTGTCGTCGTAGGATGGTATTGGTTCGATCAAGCCAGAACGACAGGAGATTATGCGTTCGCGTTCAAGGAGGGCGAGGATGGCCCGATGGCGTGGGTTTACCAGTTAAAGCCCTGGGTTTCCATTATTGCCGCGGGCCTGCCGGCGGTCGGAGCGGCGCTTGGCGGAATTAAGTTCACGGGCGAATTCCGGAGCACGGCGCTCCGTTCCACCGCCATGGTCAGCGCGATCGACGACCTTGAAGAACGCTACGACGCGATGCTCCGCGGGACCAAATTCAAGGACGCGCGCCGGTTACTGTTGACGACCGCGAGCGTTCTATCGGAGGACATCAACGCTTTCCGCGCGATCTTCGGACAGCGCAATCTCACGCTGCCGGCTTAACGAAAGCGCCCACGCGACAAGCCTCCCGAGGCGCCAGAGGAGCGATCATGAAATCCGTCTGTTTCGTCCTGATGCCCTTTGGCGTGAAACCGGACGCGTCCGGGCGCGCGATCGATTTCGACCTCGTCTATAAGAATATTTTCAAACCGGCGATCGAACATGCCGGCCTGCTCCCCATCCGCGCCGACGAAGAGCAGTCCCACGGTTTCATCCACAAATTGATGTACGAGCGCCTGCTGCTGTCCGAATATGCGGTCGCCGACCTGACTATTCTCAACGCCAATGTCTATTATGAACTCGGTGTCCGTCACGCCGCGCGGCCCGCCACGACGATCATGACCATGGCGGATCAGACCGGGCTTCCCTTCGATGTCACGGGCCTGCGCGCCTTCACCTATTCGCTCGACGCGGACGGCAAGCCCAGCGACGCGAGCGGCGCGTCCAATTTGCTCGGCGAGCGGCTTAAGAGTTGTATCGCGCGCGATCTTGTCGACAGTCCGCTCTACCAACTCGTCGACGCGTTGCAGCCGCCGCCGATCGACCGCGAACGCACCGATGTTTTTCGTGAACGGGCCGCTTATTCGGCGGACACGAAGAGGCGTCTGGCGAACGCCCGGGCGGCTGGCAAGATTGACGCGATCGAGGCCGCGGAGGAATCGCTCGGCGATGCATCCGGGCTGGAGGCCGGCGTCGCCATCGATTTGCTGCTCTCCTATCGGGCCGTCGGCGGCTACCAGCGGATGCTCGATCTGGTCGCCCGGATGGACCAGACTCTGGCGCGGACGATCCTGGTGCGCGAGCAACTCGCATTCGCGCAAAATCGCCTTGGCCAGTCGCGCGAGGCGGAGGAGACGCTGAAACAGATTATCGCCGCGCGCGGCCCGTCGAGCGAGACCAACGGTCTGCTGGGACGCGTCTATAAGGACCGCTGGGAAAAAGCCGCGAAGGCCGGGGATGTCTATACCGCCAGATCGCTGCTCAAGCAGGCGATCGAAACCTACCTCGAAGGCTTCGAAGCGGATTGGCGCGACGCCTATCCCGGGATCAACGCGGTGACGCTGATGGAGATCGCCGACGATCCCCGCCGACACGCGCTCATTCCCGTGGTGCGCTATGCGGCGCGGCGCCGACTCGCCCGCAAGGGGCAGGCCGATTACTGGGACCATGCGACACGTCTCGAACTCGCCATTCTCGCGAACGACGACAATGGCGCCGCCGATGCGCTCGGCGACGCCCTGACCAATGCGCGCGAGAAATGGGAGCTGGAAACGACGGCCCGCAATCTTCGCCTTATCGCGGAAGCGAGAGCGGCGAGAGGAACCGGGGCTAGCGGGATCGATCCCGTGTTGGCGGAACTGACGAAGCGGATCGGAACTTTTTGAGCTTATGGTTGGTCGTTCGAGCGAACTCCGCCTTCCTGTCCGAACATTCGCGGCGGTCCCGGTCGAGCGGCGGACGATCTCGGCTGACAGGAAGTTCAATCGACCCGTTAACACTCAGGCGCCGAGAAACTCCGTCAGGATCGGCTCCATGCGGCGACGAAACGCGCTAAAACAAAAATTCGCGCGCCAATGCTCGCGCCCGTTTTCGCCAAATTGACGAGCGAGGGCCTTGTTCGACAGCAGTTCGATTGTTCGCCGCGCGAGTTCGCCCTCCCGCTCGAGATCGACATTATAGCCGGTGACGCCATCAAGATTGATTTCCTGGCCGGCATCCTGGGTGGAGGCGATCACCGGCAGACCACGCCGCATCGCCTCGATATACACCAACCCAAACCCTTCCCGGCGGCTGGGCATCGTGAAAACATGGGCGCGAGGCCAGAGCGCGTCAATCTCGTTTTGGGGGAGAAAGCCCGTGAACTCGATATTGCTTGCCGCCGCGGACGCGCCCGCCCGAGCGCGCAATATGCCGAGACCATCGCCGCCGCCGGCGATCAGCAGCCGCGCATCGGGTATCGCGGCCATGACGCTGGGCCAGCAGTCGATCAGTTCGAAATGCCCCTTATACATCTCAGTCGCGTCGATACGGGACAGGATCAGAACGGTCGGAGGACCGCCGAAATCGCTCGACGCATCGGGAAGGTTGTTTTCTTCCGTGGCCAACCAACAAACCTTGGCTCTTTGCGCGGAAGGCAGGAATTCGACCGCGCGCCGGCGGGTGAAGTCACTGATGGACAACAACAGGCTGGCTTCCTCGATTCTCCGTCCATAGTCGCCGAGCATTCGGGGGCTCCAGACGTCGATTCCGAGCATCCACACCGCATAGGGGCGACGCAAAATTGGCAAGAGGCAGTGAGCGCGCGCCATTCCGACGTGATTGTAAATGAAATGGGAGCGCGTGACCCCGTTCACCCAGCAGCGAAACGCGAAATCGGCTCGGCTGCCCGCCGCCGTGCACGACGAGAGGTTGAAGTCCTTGATAGGCTCTTGGTCGCTTAGCGCGAGCAAATCCGCGTCGAGGCCGATGTCGGCGGCAAGCCGCGCCAGCAATCTCCCCACTCGGGCCGCCCCGCCGCGCTCCAGCGAGAAAGACTCCGAAGCCACGAGAAGCTTTCGTCGATCAATCACGCTTCCCTTGGAAGTCATCACAAAATTCCATCCTCTCGTCCGTCCCTACAGGGCGGGGAATTTGTCAAGGGCGCGGCGCGAGCGCGGTCGTTGCTTCCGAGAAAAGCATCATTATTGCCTACCGGCCGGCAATGTTTGACTGCCCGCTCGCGCAACCTTCGACTCGACCAGGGAGATTCGCCCGACTGGAAGGAAATCCGCAGTCGACGAACCTCCGAAGCCAAAGCTCCACGAGAACTATGGAAAGAATGAGGTAGGCTCCGTCCCGGCGTCCTTCGATGGTATCGTCAAGCACGCGCCTTACCGCGATTGGATCGAAGACGCCGCGTTCGCTAAAGCTCCGCGAACCGATGACATCCTCCACCACGCCACGCAACCGCCCCACGACCCACAATCGCACGGGAGCGCCGAAGCCGGTCTTCTTTCGGGTCAACACGGAGCGAGGCAGGCGGGCGGCGACAGCCTGCTTGAATATCCACTTCTCCTCGGTCAAGGTTGTTTTCAGACGCCAGGATACGGCGCCGGCGAAATCCACCAGCCGCTGGTCGATCAGCGGCACGCGCACCTCGACGCCGTGCGCCATGCCGGCCTTGTCGGTATAATTTAGATTGTGGTCGGGCAGGAAGCCGCGCATCTCGAGATCGAGCATGCGCTCGACCAGCGGACGCCCTTTCGAACGCTCGCAAGCGGCCTCGAGCCAATCCGTCGCGCCCTCATCCGCCAACCTCGTCCGAACATCGGAATGAAGGCATTCGATCGCGGCGGAACGCGGGTTGAATTCGAAAGCCTTGACCAGAAAGGCTTCGTCGTCGCTGTCGAGCATATAGCCAAGTTTCGCGAGCCGCCGTCGCGCTGGACCGGCGCCGATCATGGCGGCGGCGTCCAGCAGCGAATGAAGAATTTTTCCCGTTCCCCGAGGCGTTCGCGCGCAAAGCCGCCGCTTTATGGCGTCGATACCCCGAAAAAACGTCGTCGCCGCCCACCCCTCCGAGCAGCACCTTCACTCCGTCGGCGCGCGAGGCCTTGGCGATTTCGGCGACATATAACGCCGCCGGATCCGCCTCGGGTTCGTCGAGCATGTACGCGAGGTCTTCGAGATCCTCGCCGGTTGGCGGGGAGACAATGACGGGAGTTAGCGGAACGCTCAGCCGACGCGCCACCTCGCGAGCATGGGCGAGGTCGTCGTCGAATCCCTCTCCAGCCATATCCTCGCCGTCGAAACCGACGCAATAGGTTTGCAGCGGCGCGTGGCCCGTCGCGACCATCGAGGCCACCACGGCGCTGGAGTCGACGCCTCCAGAGAGGAAGGCGCCGATTGGCACGTCGCTGAGGCACTGGTCGCCGACAACTTCGTCGACGAGTTCGCCGAGTCGGGAAATGGTTTCGCGCGTGCTCGCGGGCGCGGTCGTGGCGACTGGGCTCTTGGCCTGTTCATGCCAATGAGTGATGAGAAAGCTGGCGCGGTCCGCCTTAAAAAAATGCCCCGGGGGAAGCTTGCGCACGTCACGCAGCAATGTGCGTTCGCCGGGGCTCCAAAGGTAGGTGAGATAATCGCTGAGCGCCTTGAAATCCAGACCGGCGCCGACGCCAGGGACAGAGATCAACGCTTTCAACTCCGAGGCGAAGGCCACGCCGCCGCCCGGCAGCCGAGCGTAATAGAGCGGCTTGACGCCAAAACCGTCTCGCGCGACGAACAACTCCTGCTTCTCGCGGTCCCAAATCGCGAAAGCGAAAATGCCGCTGAGCTTCTCAAGCATCGCGGCGCCGAGCAGATCATAAAGCGGAGCAATAATCGCCGTGTCGGAGTTGGCGTTGAAAGAATATCCACGACGCCGAAGGTCTTCCCCCAAGGCTTGAAAGTTGTATATCTCGCCATTAAAGACAATTTGATAACGTCCCCCACAACTCGACATCGGTTGCGCGGCGGCCGAGCTCGTGTCGATAATGGCCAAGCGACGATGCGCAAGTCCGATCCCCGCGTCGGCGTCGACCCATATTCCTTCGCCGTCGGGTCCCCTATGTGCTATATTCGCAGCCATCCCGCGCAAGATTTCCGGTGTCAAATCGCCGAAATAGCCCGCTATGCCGCACATGATCAGGCGCCGCCTTCGGCTGGCAGCATGCCCAGGCTTCGCAGCAATTGGCCGCCGAACTTCACCAGGAAGTATAGAGCGAGAATTTGCGTCGCCGTGCCGACGAAACCATTGTAGAATGAATCGATCGACATGCCTACCTTGAGGCTCAAGAACAGGACGGGGAGGTACAGCCAGTCTTCACGTTCGATCACCCGAGCGGCGAAATGCGTGGCCACATTGAAAAAGAAGCCAACCGGAACCAAGAGCAACGGCAAGCCGATCCAGCCAAAGTTCCAATATGCCTCGGCGAAATAGCCCGGGCTGATTTGATTTCCGACCTCGCCAGAGACAAGCGTCGCTAGTTCGCCTCCCAGCAACACCACCGGCTTCTCCGGCCACAGGAACCGCGGAATAAAGGAATAAAGCGTGTCGCGGAGCGAATCTCCGGGAAGACCGTGATCATATTGAGCGACAACGAAGGCGGCGACGTTGACAAAACTCACCCTCAGCAGCGGCATGATTCCAAAAACACGACTCGCATTCAGCGGTGACGCGGATCGTCCATCGAATAGAGCATGAACCACATCAAGCGCGGTACTCAGATGGTGGATTGCACATGTTCGACAGAACCACGACACGTCGAGACATCGAGGAACGCAATGGTTTAGCGATAAACTTTGTTTGGTTATAACTTAAGATATAACTTTGCATTAAAATGATAACAACACTTACCCGTGTTGAACTTTGATTGAGCTAAAGGCGTAACTGCGTTTGATGTTGGTGTGGTGAAAGATGCGGTCACACTTAACTCATGTAGAAAAAACGATATGATAGCCGTGCTGATATAATAATAAGTTTGAAAGAGATATAAGTAGTTATGATTTATAATTTAATTATTATCAAAGTTATTTCGCGTAATATACTGATGAAGTTTAAGTGCATCGCCAAGCAAAAGCGACTTTATTTGGCCGCATTGTCGCTTTTTGCCTTGAAACCTAGCCGCATCACCTTAATTAAAGGCCATAGGCGCGACGTCGTGAACGATCTACACGCCAAAATGCGAGGCGTCGCCAGTTATAACCCTTCCTACACATGGAGATACCAATGGAAGGCTCAACCAAGTTCCCGGCGTTCGACGATGAAACCCAAATCGATCACGAGGCGACACCAGCGTCTCCGGAATCCGAGAGCGCCGCGAGCCCAGAGGCGACGCCACTCGAGCCGGCGGAATCTAAGACGGTGACCGGCTTACCCGCTGTAATCGAGGGCGGAGATTCCCCCATGACCAAAGGCCGAAACAAGCGGAGCGGGAGGCGCTCAAGCACTCGCGAGCCGCTCGCCAAGGGTCCACGGACCTCACGCGGTGAGGCTGGTGGCCAAGTGGTCGGGCAGGTTCGCGAAATCGCTATCGACGAGATCACCATTCCTCCGACAAAACGCCGGATCAACGAAGAGGCGGTCAAGGGGCTTATGACGTCGATGGACAAACTCGGCCTCCAGACGCCGCCCACGGTCTATCGCGACGAAAAGACCGGTCAGCCGACCCTATTGGTGGGACGCCACAGACTTGAAGCCGCCCGCCGTCTTGGCTGGAAGACTATCCCCGCGAGTATCGTGGCGTGGCAACCGGATCAGCGACGCGGGTGGGAGCTTTCAGAGAACGTGGATCGGGCCGAACTCACGGTGCTGGAACGCGCCGAGCAAATTGCCGAATTGATCAAGCTCGAGGTGCGGCCGTCCCCGGACGAGGAACTGACACAACCCGTGTCAGTTTCAAAAGGCGGTCGTGGCAAGAAAGGCGGCATCCGCCATGCCGCGAATAAGCTTGGCCTTAATCGCGAGGACGCTCGCCGCTCCGTCAAAATCGCGGGACTCCCCGTGGACGCGAAAAAATTCGCCGAAAAACACGGCCTCGGTAACAACCTCAGGGTCCTACAAACAGCAGCGGAAGCAAAAGACCCCTTCGTTTACTTGCGACATGAGGTTGTCCGCCGCGAGGAACTTGCTGACCAAGCGAAAAGGAATGAAGGACGCGCTACCGAGGAATTCGTGAACTGGCTTCGGGAGCACGCGGACGAAGACGAGATGGACAGCCTTATCACTTGGATCGAAACCACAAAACCAAAGAATGTCGCGGCGGCTCTGAGGGCACTGTGAGCCGGGCGCTGCGATCTACAAACCGTAAGCTCATTGACGGCGGAGAGTCGGGGCGACGCCGCCGTCTCTGTCACCCTCTTGCCGAGGCCGTAGGGCGGCCCGTGTCGCTTCCGCGATCAATGAGGTAGCTCAACAGCACGGGGGCGTGGCGACGCCACACAGCATCCCTTGCACCCGGCTTGGCCGCCATGGAGATGGCCGACGCCACCTTCGACAATTCACCGCTCACGCGGGGCAAGGAACGCCGGTGGCTTGAGGCTTAAAATCACAGGCCGCTCATGAGCTTCGTAGTCGAAAATCCTGCGATTGATCGCGTCACGGATGAACAGACTTCTCGTATGCCCAAGTTCATCGATGGCCTTGTCCAGCTTACCAAGGGTTTGTTCGTCAATTTTGAATAGTATCGGGATCGTGTAGTGTTTTTTCATGTGAATTTGCCTTGATCTACTTTCTTTGACTTATAATTGTATTTACTTTTTCGCTAAATTGGCTCACAAGCGATTCAAAAATTATTTTGTTTTCGGTCAAGCGTTCGTGATCAGCGTCGGTAAATGCTTCATCAATAATTTCCTCGATAGTTACAATGATCCATGCTCTCAGCCCTAGTAGTCCTTCCATGAGTATCTCCTTTCTATAAATATATATAATTGTATTTAGTATTTCGCGAATCTCAACGTCGGCAAATACGTGACTATTGGAAAGAGGCTATAGTTTAACATTTGGTAAGAGTAAGAGGTTTGTTTTATGCTTGACTACGTTTCCAATGTCGATCCTATTGTTCATTACGTCTCGTCGCCATGTGGCCGTGGCAAAACCTACGCCGCCTGTAAATTCATGCGTGATAATAAGTTCCGGTCCAACCACCTGTATGTCGCGCCCTCGCGGAGGCTCGTCGCCGAGACCGAGAAAACGCTGAAGGGATTTGGCCTCGACCCGATGGTCATCACCTCCGCCTCCCACGCCGGTCACGTCAAGGCCGGGATCATCGATTTCATGAACCATGCCGAGGACGCCGGTGAGATTTTGCTGATCACGTGGAACGCTTACGTCGATTTGCCCTACCTGAACCGCCGGGAGAATTGGCGGTTCATCATCGACGAAGTCCCGCAATTGGATCGCTTCTATGGACCGAGGTTGCCACGCAATCTTTCCTTCCTCACCGAACACATCGACATTGAAGACAGCGCCGTGAATGACAGGGTGGCGACAGTCAGAATCAAAGACAGAGCCGTCCTTGAGGAACGATTGGAGGCAGTTCGTGACGATGTAGAAGAGCTTTTCAGAGAATTTTTCCGCGACTTGCTCTCGCACAACAAGGATATGTTCGTTGACCTCGATTCATGGAATCGCTTGGTGGAGCAAGGCGAGTTTGCCGATGATGAAAGTTTGAACCGACTGTTTTTCATTTCGATGTTGCGGCCAGAGGCGTTCAGCGACGCGATCCTACTCGGGGCCAATGTCGCCGACAGCTTGGTCTATCACTGGCTGACCCGGTTTCATGGCTATCGTTTTGTCGAACA
>PLAI01000197.1 GCA_003134075.1 Methylocystaceae bacterium
ATCGGACGCTTGAAGCAGCGGCGCGTACTTGCCCGCGTCTCGCTTAGCTTTGCCCGAGCCCGCCGCGATCCATGATCAACCCTGAACCGAAGGCCCAAAGTTTGGCTCTGGTTGTTACTGGCGGACTTCGCCAAGCACTGAAAACGCCCGCGTTTGGCCGTCGTCGCGCGACGTTAACGTGTCGCTGATAACGCATTTGAAGCGGCTCATCCTCGCCTTGATTTTCGAATACCTATTTTAGTCCATAGCTTTCTGCCCACAAACCGGTGGATCTGGGATCTACGCCGCGCGCAAAAAATTTGGCTGCGCTCCGAGAACTGTGTCATCGACAAACGGTTCGAACTTCACGAAGTTCGCGCGAAACATATCGACGAGTCGACGAGCCGCCGAAGCATAATCGTCCTTGGACGTCCATGTCCCGGCCGGATCGAGAATTGTGGTTTCGACGCCGGGAACGGATTGCGGCACGGACACGCCGAAATAGGGATCGACCCGATAGCTCGTTCTGACCAGCGCGCCGTTCAGCGCCGCGCGCAACAGCTGGCGCGTCACATGGATCGGCATTCGTTGGCCCACGCCATATTGTCCGCCCGTCCATCCGGTGTTGACGAGCCAGCAGTCGACGCGATGCGCCGCGATAAGCTCGCGCAGAAGATTGCCGTATTCCGAAGGGTGCCGCGGCATGAAAGGCGCCCCGAAGCAGGTCGAGAATGTGGCTTGCGGCTCGCGCACCCCTTGTTCGGCGCCCGCGACCTTGGCCGTATAGCCGGATAGAAAATGATACATGGCCTGCGCGGGATCGAGCTTGGAGATTGGCGGCAAGACGCCGAACGCGTCGCAGGTCAGCATCAGGATGTTTCTTGGATGGCTCCCGCGCCCCGAGGCCGATGCGTTGGCGATAAAATCGAGAGGATAGGCGATGCGCGTGTTCTCGGTTCTGGAATCGTCTTCGAAATTCTGCCTTCGAGTCGAAGGATCAAGCACGACATTCTCCAACACCGTACCGAATCGCTCCGAGGTCGCGAAAATTTGCGGCTCCGTCTCGCGCGATAATTTGATCGCCTTGGCGTAGCAGCCGCCCTCGAAATTGAAGACGCCCTCCGCGCCCCAGCCATGTTCGTCGTCCCCGATCAAGGAGCGAGAGGCGTCGGCGGAGAGCGTGGTCTTGCCGGTGCCGGAAAGGCCGAAAAAAAGCGCGGTGTCGTTCTCGCCATCGGCGTTGGCGGAACAATGCATCGGCAGGACGCCCTTTGGCGGAAGAAGGAAGTTGAGATAGCCGAACACGGCCTTCTTGATTTCTCCGGCGTAGCTCGTGCCGCCGATGAGCACGATCCCGCGGCTGAAGTCGATGGCGATCACCGTCTGCGAACGACACCCATGCCGCTTTGGATCGGCTCGGAAGGAGGGCAGATCGGGAATTGCGAGATCGGGGACGAAACCAGCGAGTTCCGACTTTGGCGGACGGATTAGCAAATTGCGGATGAACAACGAGTGCCACGCATATTCCGTGTAGACACGCACCTTGAGCCGGCGCCTGGGCTCGGCGGCGCCATGCAGGTCTTGCGCGAACAAATCCATGGCCCTTGCATGGGCGATCATGTCGGCATGCAGACAATCGAAATGCTCCGGCGTCATCGCCTGGCTGTTCTCCCACCAGATCGACGCTCGCGTGAGGTCGTCGCGCACGATAAATTTGTCGTGCGGCGAGCGGCCGGTATGCGCGCCCGTCGCGGCGACGAGAGCGCCGCCGTCGGCGATCTCGGCCTCGCCTCGCCGGATCGCCTCTTCATAGAGCCGCGGCGCTTCGAAATTACGAAAGACTTTCGTCTTTTTCTCGAAGCCGGAAAGAGCGACCGCGATTCCCGGATCGAAGGGATCAACTCGATGCATGGTGGCTTCCTGGTTTTGTGGACAGCGGCGGCGCCTCTGCGCGCCATTCTCGGAGCTCATCCGATATATCTCGGATCATCGAAGCTCAATTCGTAAGTTTTGGTTAAGTTCCCGGTTTAGCAAGTCCGATTCTCGTCGGCTCCTCCCTTTCAAATGCAGGCTTCTTCGAGAACAGCGACGCTGCGGGACGCAAGGGGAAATCGCCGCGGCGGCTAGCATGGAACGAGCGCTTGCCATGCTCCGCCCGCTCGTTGGCGAGCAATTGGCGTCATTAATGGTGGGAAGAAAGCAAAATCGCACCATGGATTTGCTTGACGACAGCCGGAACTTGTTCTTGCGCGTGGAAACGCCAAGCAAAGACCACCAGCGAGATTTTGTCCCCCAATACATCGCAAACTCGCCTCGGATCGAGCGGGCCCTCACGGATCGGCGGCGGCCTATTCGGCCGCCTTGACGTAGGTTTCCAAGGGCGCGCAGACGCAGAAGAGATTGCGATCGCCGTAAACATTGTCGACGCGGTTGACGGGCGGCCAATATTTGTCGACCCGGAAGGCGCCAGCGGGAAAGCAAGCCGCCTCGCGCGAATAGGGTCTGGCCCATTCCCCGACCAGGTCTTCGACAGTATGCGGAGCGTTTTTTAATGGATTGTTCATCTTGTCCATCCGCCCTTCGCCGATTGCTCGCGCCTCTTCGCGAATGGCCAACATGGCATCGCAAAAGCGATCGAGTTCGGCTTTCGTCTCCGACTCGGTGGGCTCGACCATCAACGTCCCGGCGACGGGCCAGCTCATGGTCGGCGGATGGAACCCGCAATCAATTAGCCGCTTGGCGATGTCGTCGACAGAGACACCGGCTTCCTTGAGCAACGGCCGCGTGTCGACGATGCACTCATGCGCGACGCGCCCATTGACGCCCGTGTAGAGCACCTCGTAACCGCCCGCGAGGCGTTTGGCGATATAATTGGCGTTCAAAATCGCGATGCGGGTCGCTTGCGCCAGTCCTTCGCCGCCCATCATCAGACAGTAGCTCCAAGAGATCGGGAGGATCGAAGGCGAGCCATAGGGCGCCGCCGAGACTGTCGTGGCATTTCCGCCAGTCTCAGGATGGCCGGGCAAGAACGGCGCGAGATGCGCCTTGACGCCGATCGGTCCCATGCCCGGCCCGCCGCCGCCATGCGGAATACAGAAGGTCTTATGCAGATTTAAGTGACTCACGTCGGCGCCGATGTCGCCGGGACGCGCCAACCCAACGAGGGCGTTAAGATTGGCGCCGTCGAGATAGACTTGGCCGCCATTCGCATGAACGATCTCGCAAATCTCACGTACAGTCTCCTCGAAAACACCATGTGTCGAGGGATAGGTAATCATAGCCGCCGCGAGAGCCGTCGCGTGCGCCCGCGCCTTGGCGGTGAAATCCTCAAGATCGATGTTGCCGCGCGCGTCGGTCGCCACGACCACGACTTTCATTCCGCACATCGAAGCGGAAGCGGGATTGGTGCCGTGAGCCGACGCCGGAATGAGGCAGATGTCGCGATGTTTGTCGCCGCGACCGCGATGATAAGCGCGGATCGCGAGTAGTCCCGCATATTCGCCTTGGGCGCCGGAATTAGGTTGCAAGGAAAAGGCGTCATAGCCGGTGATCTGGCAAAGCTTGCTCGACAGATCCTCGATGATCTCCGCATAGCCGAGGGCCTGATCGGCCGGCGCGAATGGGTGCATCTCGGCGAATTCCGGCCAGGTGATCGGCAGCATCTCGGCCGTGGCGTTGAGCTTCATCGTGCAGGAGCCCAGTGGAATCATGGCGCGGTCGAGCGCGAGATCCCGATCCGCGAGCCGACGCATGTAGCGCGTCATCTCGCTCTCGGCCCGGTTCTTGTGAAAGACCGGATGGGTCAAATAGGCGGATTGGCGAATGAGCGCCGCAGGCAGTCTATAGGTCGGATGTTCTTCGCGATAGACGAGATCATAGCCGCCGAAGGCGCGCCACACTGCTTCGAGCGTCGCCGGACGCGTGCGCTCGTCGACCGTAATCCCAATCCGGTCGCGGCCGACCTTACGAAGGTTGACGCCATTGTCCACGGCGTTTTTCATGATCAGCCCTTGATAGGGGCCGACCTCGACCGTAAGGGTGTCGAAGAATTCTTGCGGAGCAATTCGAAAGCCGAGCGTGGCCAGCCCATCAGCGAGTCGGGCCGCTTTTCGATGCACGCGTTCGGCGATGGCCTTCAGGCCCTTTGGGCCGTGGAACACCGCATACATCGAGGCGATAACGGCGGGCAGAACCTGCGCCGTGCAGATATTAGAGGTGGCGCTCTCGCGACGGATATGCTGTTCGCGCGTTTGCAGCGCGAGGCGATAGGCGCGATTGCCGCGCGAGTCGACGGAAACGCCTACCAATCGGCCGGGCAGCGCGCGCTTATAGGCGTCCTTGACCGCGATATAGCCGGCGTGCGGGCCTCCATAGCCCATGGGCATTCCAAAACGCTGCATAGAGCCCACGGCGACATCGGCGCCCATTTCTCCCGGCGACTTGAGCAGGGTGAGCGCGAGAGGATCCGCCGCGACCACGGCGATCGCCTTGGCGTCATGCAGACTCGCGATGACCCCCGAGAAATCGTGGCAGACGCCAGTGACTCCCGGATATTGGAACAGCGCGCCAAAAACCTCGTCGGGCCTGAGATCCTTGAACGGGTCGCCGACAGCAATGGTCCAGCCGAGCGGCTCGGCGCGCGTGCGCGCCACCGCGATCGTCTGCGGCAGACAGTTTTCATCTATGAAGAACGTCGTCGCCTTCGATTTCGTCACATGCGCGGCGAGCGCCATCGCCTCCGCCGCCGCGGTCGCCTCGTCGAGCAGCGAAGCATTGGCGATGTCGAGCCCGGTAAGATCGCGGACGGCTGTCTGGAAATTGAGCATCGCCTCCAGTCGGCCCTGGCTGATTTCCGGCTGGTAGGGCGTGTAGGCCGTGTACCACGCCGGATTCTCCAGAATATTGCGCTGGATCGCCGGCGGCATGATCGTGCCGTGATAGCCTTGGCCAATGAGCGAGGTCAGAACCCGGTTCTTGTCCGCGGTCTCGCGCAGACGGTCGAGCGCGCCGCGTTCGGAAAGTGGCCGGCCGAAATCGAGCGCCTTGACCGCGCGAATGTTCTTGGGAACGGTCTCGTCGATCAACGCCTCGAGACTCGAAACGCCAACAACCCGCAACATCTCGGCGATTTCCTCGGGAGACGGCCCGATGTGGCGCCGATTCGCGAAGTCATAGGGATCGTATTTTTCGGCGCTCATATGGTTCCCCGGTTAGCTAATAAGGGCCTTGTATGCATGCTCGTCCAACAGACTCTCGAAATCCGCCACATTCGCCAGCTTCAGCTTGAAGAACCAGCCCGCGTCGAGTGGATCTTGGTTGACAAGGGACGGATCGTTCACAATTGCTTCATTGACCTCGACCACTTCGCCGGCCAACGGTGTGAAAACGTCCGAGGCCGCCTTCACCGACTCGACGACCGCCGCGCCATCGCCCTTCGCCAGAGTCGCCCCGACCTCTGGAAGCTGAACGAACACGAGGTCGCCGAGGGCATCCGCCGCATGTTCGGTAATGCCCACCGTGGCGACATTTCCTTCAAGCTTCAGCCATTCGTGATCTTCCGTGAACTTCAGCAACATTCGCCTCCTCGAATTGGACTGCTCAGCGGTGCTTATAGTGGGGTTTGACGAAGGGAAGCGTGACGACAGTCGCGGGCTCTCGCTTTCCGCGTAAATCGGCGAAGACGCGCGAGCCTATCTTCGACAAAGCGGCGGGCAGATAGCCCATGGCGATAGGCGCGTCGACAGACGGGCCAAAGCCTCCCGAGGTGATGCGCCCAAGCGGTTCGCCGCCGTCAGCGGCGGCGAACAATAATGCGCCGCCGCGCACGGGCGCGCGGCCCTCCGGGCGCAAGCCGACGCGCCGACGCGCGGCTCCGGCGTCAAGTTGGTTTAGAATCACGTCCGCGCCTGGAAAGCCCCCGGCGCGGGAGCCACCGCGCCGACGGACTTTTTGAATGGCCCAGGAAAGACTATTCTCCACGGGCGTCGTCGCCTCGTCGAGGTCGGCGCCATAGAGGCACAGGCCTGCTTCCAGCCGCAATGAATCGCGCGCCCCGAGCCCAATCGGCGCGACATTGGGCTGCGCGAGCAGAGTCTCGACGATCTCGCGCGCGCTGGAAGAGGGAATGGAGACTTCAAATCCGTCTTCACCCGTATAACCGGAGCGCGTGGCGATGCACTTAGCGCCCATGATGCTTGTTTCGCGCGCATCCATAAAACGCATTGACGAGACATTCGACGCGAGCGGCGCCAAAGCTGACTCGGCCCTGGGGCCTTGCAAGGCGATTAGCGCGCTGTCGAGCGCCTCGATTTCGCAACAATCCGAGAGAGCGTCGCGCAAATGCGCTTCGTCAGCAGCTTTGCGCGCCGCATTGCAGATGAGCAGAAGGCTGTCCGGAAACCGTGCGATCATCAGATCGTCGAGAATGCCGCCGGCTTCGTTGGTGAAGAAGGCGTAACGCTGCCGGCCGACCGCAAGCCCCAGTACATCCACTGGAACGAGGCGCTCCAATGCGCGAGCGGCTTCGTCCACGTCGCCGCGCTTTGCGCGCAGGACGATCTGGCCCATATGCGACACGTCGAACAGACCCGCCGCCGCGCGCGTGTGCAAATGCTCCTTCAATACGCCCATGGGATATTGAACGGGCATTTCATAGCCGGCGAAGCCGACCATGCGCGCTCCGAGCGCGCGATGCAGGTCGTAAAGCGGCGTTCGTCTCAGCGAATCGGATGAAGGCTTGTCGGCGGCGACGCTCATGCGGAGGCTCCCCAGATCGTCGGCGCGGATCGCGCGCCGATTCGAGCCCCCTCTGTCGCGGAACCTGAAAGATTGGGCCCGTTCTCGCGGCGCGAAACTAGGCCTTGTCCTCTTCGGTGGGCCGATGCGCGGCCTCTTTCCAGAGCGTCGAAAGTCTTGCGGTCCTTGATGCCTGAGAGTTTCCGGGGCGGTTGCTCCTTCGGCGCCGGGATGAATCCCGATCTCTCCCACAAGACAAGGGTAGTTTGTGAATCCTACGGACCGCGACCCAAGACGTCAATCCCAAGAAACCCAAAAGAGTAACCGGCATTTGAAGCGCCCGAAATCGCGCACGATCAACCCGCGCAAACCGCTAGTTGGGCAAATCAGCAAACCGTGATGGCCCCGCGCCACGGGCTTTCGCCGGTGGGCCAGTGGGCTTAGATCCATCCTGCGAGTATTGTCGATAAAATTTTCGACAATGCCCCGTTCGGGGACGGCGACGACCCAAATCGGCAGGGTGTCGAGCGTGCCGTCGCTGCGCTTGAAGGGCGCGACGTACCTGTGAGTAAATCACGGCGGAACGCGGGGGCTCGGTCGTGCGCGACCATTGGGGCGTGGAGAATCGGTTGCACGAGTGTCTCGACGTCACCATGAGTGAAGACTCCGCTCGCAACCGCATGGACAGCAGACCGCAAAATCTGGCCGTGCTGCGCCACATGGCGCTCAATGTTATGCGCAAGGAGGAAGCGAAAATGTCCCAGCGCGGAAAACTAAAAAAAGCCGCATGGAACAACAGCTACCTCGTCAAACTCCTCGCCCTTTTTTGAAATGCAATCGCCCTGGCGTGCCCTGCCTCAATCGAAACCAATATGGCCGCGATCTCGATGGAGGTTAGACAAGCCTGAGCCACCTGTCCTGACTGAAAATCTCAGTCAGCTCATGAATACGGCGCCGGCGCCGCACGCCTCGCACAAGGGCGCGCTCAGCGACCTGATCGATCCACCCGACATCATCACGAGCGTCGACGACTGCAGCTGCCCGGCTGTGTACGACGGCGCGCGAGATAGACCTTGTAACAGTGGATTTCAGCTGTCCACCGTTCACTCCGCGGCTTCAGGGCTGATCGCGATGCGTCGGCTCATCTCCGATAACTCGCGATATTGCTCTTGCCATTCGCTCGGGCCAAAAAGGGCCGCCGCCTGCCAAAGCTCGCCGATTTGCTCGAAGACAAGAAAACGCGCTGGACCAAACTCGCCATGCCCTATTGGTATGGCGACGACGCGCGTTGCATTTTGGAAATCGTGACCGGAACGGCGGTCTGGTATCACGCCGGATCAGAGCCGGCGCAAATTCGCTGGGTTCTCGTACGCGATCCTACCGGCCTGCGTGATGCGCAAGCGTTCCTGTGCACCGATCTCACGATCGCGCCAGCGACGTTTCTTGGCTGGTTCGTCAGTCGATGGTCGATGGAGACGACCTTTCAGGAAAGCCGCGCGCATCTCGGCGTCGAGACGCAGCGGCAGTCGTCCGACACCGCCATCGCGCGAACGACCCCGGCCCTGTTCGGATTGTTCTCGCTGCTGACGCTGTGGGCCGCCGACCCCAAAATCTCCCCGAACCTGCGCCCTCGCACCGCAGCTTGGTATCACAAGAACGAACCCACCTTCAGCGACGTCATCGCCGCCATTCGAAGGCGATTCTGGGCGGCACCGCATTTATCCATGTCCCGGCAACGCCCAGACAGCGTGGAAATTCCCATCGAACTTTGGAATAGACTCACCGAAACCCTCTGCTTCGCCGCTTAAAATGCGCAAAGTCGAGCTCAGCGGAATCATTTTAACAGATCAATGCGTTTCCACACAGGCTGGACTCTGGCGTGCCATAATTGATCTCCTTGATGAGGCTCATGGTCTTCCTCCTCTTTCAGCGCCCGCCGGCAGCGATCTTTTGTGGCAGTCTTCAGCGAATTGATGCAAGACGCTAACTCGCCGAGAGAATAGAGTGCGCCGAACTTTGGTGTTTGGCAAAATCTTCGACAAACACCTCCAACTTCAAGCCGCCATGCGCCTCCAGCTCGGATAGAACCATCGCCAGTCGGCTCTGCTCGAAACCGATCACGGCGGCCCGTAACGCGCGTCGGGATGGCGATGCGCGCAGGCTCGCCGAGCCGTTTGTCGAGATAGGCACCCACTTCCGAAATCAGCGGCTCGAGCCTGTCCTCGAAGAAGTGGTTGGCCCCGGGCACGACGGCATTCTCGATGACGGCGTCCTTGTAGGTTTTCAGCTCATCAATCTGTTCGATGACTTCCTTTAGAGGCGCCACCCGGCCGAGATCGCCGTGGATAAACAGGTCCGAAGGCGGGCAGGGCTCGAGAAAGGAGAAGTCGAAGCGGTTGGCTGGCGCGGCGATGGAGACAAATTCATCGATCTGGGGCCGGCGCATCAGCAATTGCATCGCGATCCAGGAACCGAATAACGTGCCGGCGGATTAAGCGACTCTCCCTTTTGGTTTTTTCCAACGTGCTGTGGCAGATTTGTCACTCCACGCCATAAAATGAATTGGGATCGCAGTAATTTCCGAATCGCCCAATTCAAGCCACAAAGCCTTCATTCATGAGTTGCTCGATATCTGCGTGTACGAGTGAAGATTATGAGTAACGAAACCCATCCGATGAAGGATGGCGCGTATGCCTTTACCGACGCCGTAGCCTTCAGTGGCGAGCGGCAATTCCGCTTTGCGGAGGGGTTGGCCATGATTGAATCCATGCACGTCTATAAGTGCAACGGCTTCGAACCCGTTTATGCGACATGCGCCGAGAATGCGGCCCTGCGGTTCGCCCAAGCCAAGGCGCATGAAATATACGGTGCCGACGCTCGCGTCGAGCACATCAGCCTTGAGGAATTTTCGCCTGATGGCCGAATAGAACGATACAAGGCCAATGTGTGCAGACGCGGCGAATGCCGTCTCGTTTGGTTATGCCTCACGCGCGTCGGGCGCGTTGCGGAATACCCTCTCTTCGAGAAATCTTCTGTATGGGGATTTTAGCAGCGGCTAAACGCCACCAGCATTCCTTAGAGGCGAGGCCCTCGATGAACCTGTTGCGCGACCTTAGACCCCCAATTTGCAAGAGCCGCCCATGAGGTCAAACGCCGCCGCGCAACTCGCCATTTTGGCGGATGCGCTGGCCGGGCATTGACAGCGTTAGCACGCTGAGCTCGCGCGGAAGCATCATTGATGCTCTCGACTCAGGCTACTGCAACCGTTGCATCGCTCTAAACGTTATGAGCGTCGGCCCGAAACCGCCGATGCGTTGCTCGGCAAATCAGGTGTCGTTGAATATTGAAAATGTTGTAGACGGCGGCGTGGAATGAAACAAAGTTCGGACGGTGCAGGAGCAGCGGGGCGATCACGCTTCGCAATGGGCAGTGATTGCGGCGAACGCTGCGCAACTGGGTTCGCCAAGCCGAGCGCGACGCCGGCGTGCGTCCGGGCGCGACGACGGACGAGCCCGCCATGGCGGCGTGACTCAAACGAAATGGCCTCCGGCAAACCCGGGGCGGTTCAGATCTACGTGCGCCCGGTCGGCAGGCGACCGCGCGACGGTAGAAAAACGAGAGCCACCCTGTGGTAAGCGCGAGCCCTGTGCCACCACCAACCTCGATTCGAAAGACGGGCCCTCAAACCTTCGTAATTGACTTGCTCGTTCAATCGAAAATCCATGTGGCTTGGCTGCGTTGTTCGTTATCATCATCCTCTGGATGATCGAGTTCCGAACGAACCAACATGAGAAAAAATCCGTCAGCGTCCGTCTGATTTTCGAAGGGGCCGAGCATGGATTCGTTTATCCTCACGTAGCTCATGCATTTGGCCTCGATGCTCGCAAAAGTCTGTTGCTGCTGTCGGCACAAGGATTCGGCTTGCCTTATTGCTGCTTTCGAAATCATACGGCGCTCATCCTTTCGCGTGTCGGATTGCACAGGATGGTGGTGACAGGCGAGTTTTATGGCAAAGGCATATCCCAGAAGAATCCCGGGCATGCCTATGTTTTTTCGGCGTGCCGCGTGGGCTCAACAACGTGCCGGTAAAATGACAATCGGTGAGTGAGAAAGTAGAGTGCTCTTGATTCTCGATGGCGCAAACTTGTAGTCGTCGCGCCCCGGAGTTCGAATTTGGCAATGGAAGAATCCGTGTCTTGCTGATCGCGGTCGAACCCCGCCACGGGTCATGCGCCAATGGTTTACGCCGGCGAGAGCCCTGTCGCCGCCTTCGATTTATATTAAGCCGTTCATAATTATTTCGACATTCAGGCGGCATAACGCAGCGACGGTTTTTGATAGAACGAACGGATTTTTTCTGGATCGCTTTGTAGTTGTCGCATCGACGAACGAACCTTGCTCTTGAAATCGTCCTTGTTCGTCACGGCCATACGGCCAACCGTGTCGGCCTTCAGATGCTTCCAAACCAATTCGTCGGGATTACGATCCGGCGAATAGGGCGGCAGATAAAACAGCCGCAGCTTTCCGTTCTGGCTCTCGACGAACGCCTTGGTTTTTTTTTGGCGATATGGGCCGGTCCGCGATCAACGATGAGAAACACCTTGCGCTTAGCGCCGGCGATCAACCGCTTCAGGAACTCGATAAACACCTCGGCGTTGACGCCCCCTTTTTCAACAATCATAAACC
>PLAI01000138.1 GCA_003134075.1 Methylocystaceae bacterium
GGAGCGCGCCGACGCGCTCGTCGCTGAGTTTCTCGCGCATTACGAGGCGCATATCGCGGACGAGACGCGGCTCTTTCCCGGCGCGCGGGAGGCGCTGGAGCGGTTCCGGCGAGCCGGCTTCGCGCTCGCGGTCTGCACCAACAAGCCGGAGCCCCTGGCGCGGCTGCTGCTCGAGCGGCTTGGCGAGGCGGGGCAATTTTCAGCGATCTGCGGTCGCGAGACCTTCGCCGTGTCGAAGCCCGACGGCCGCGTCTTGCAGGCGACCATAGCGCTGGCCAAGGGCGATCCCAAGCGGGCGCTGATGGTGGGGGATTCGAAGACCGACATCGACACGGCGCGCAACGCCGGCGCGCCCATCGTCGCGGTGGATTTCGGCTATAGCGACCCGCCGGTCGCGCGGCTTTCGCCGGACAGGGTGATCTCCCATTTCGACGAGCTTTGGGACGCGGCGGGGGCGCTGCTGGGCTAGCGTCGCGCGGGGGCGAGCCTTCAGGCTCGCTCCTCACGCAAACCCTTAAGCCGCCGCCAAGAAGTCTCACGCGATTCCTAGCGGACGTTGACGCGGGCTTTGCGCGGCGTCTATCTCTGTCGCGCGATTTGACGGAAAAGGGTGCGGGATGTCGAGATTGCATGGGCCGCCCATATTAAGCGCGAAGCCGCGCATGAGCCTGGAGCGTCAGCTGCTGCTCTGGGGACTCGCGCTGTTCGCCCTTCTCGCGCTGCTCTATTCCTTGAGTTCGATATTGACGCCCTTCGTCGCCGGCACCGTGCTCGGCTATCTGCTCAACCCGGTCGCGGATCGCCTGAAGGCGGCGGGCTTGTCGCGGCTGGGGGCGGCCGTTCTGTTGCTCGGCGTGTTCATTCTGGTCGTCGGCTTGGCGGGACTGCTGTTGTTCCCCTTGCTGGCGCGCCAGTTCGAGGGCTTCGTCGCCAGCCTGCCTGGTTATCTCGCGGCCTTGCAGGAGCTCTTCTCCGAATGGAGCGAAAAGCTCACTTCCGATTACAACGCCTTTTTGAGGCAGCACGGGCTCGAAGCCTCGATGCCGACGCTGGATCTGCAAAAATACGTCAATGATTTCATCGGCGAATACGCGGCCGATATCGGCGGGTTCGCGCGGTCGCTGCTGTCTCGCGGCGTCGCCCTGATCAATATCGTCTCCGTGGTCGTGGTGACGCCCGTCGTCGCCTTCTACATGCTGCTGGACTGGGAGGAGATGGTCGAGATTCTCGACGGGCTTTCGCCGCCTCGCTACCGGGAAGAGGTGCGCCAGCTCGCGCATGAAATCGACCAGGCGATGGCCGGCTTCTTGCGCGGGCAATCGGCGGTCTGCCTGTTTCTCGGATCATGGTACGCGCTTGGTCTTTCGTTCATCGGCTTGAACTTCGGTTTTCTGATCGGCGTGATCGCCGGTTTCCTCAGTCTCATTCCGTTCGTCGGTTCGATCACCGCCTTCGTGCTGTCGATCAGCGTCGCGCTGGTGCAGGGGTGGCCGGAATGGCGTCTGCCGCTCGAAGCCATCGCCGTGGTCAGCATTGGGCTGTTTCTGGATGGCAATGTGCTGTCGCCGCGTCTGGTCGGCGCCTCGGTGGGATTGCATCCGGTGTGGCTGATGTTCGCGCTGTTCGCCTTCGGCGCCTTGTTCGGCTTCGTCGGCATGATCGTCGCGGTGCCGGTGGCGGCCGCGATGGGCGTCATGTTGCGCTTTTTGGCGCGGCGCTATCGCGCCAGCGACTATTATCTGCGGCCGGCCGACCCGCCCGTGGAGAGAGGCTGAGCCTTCATGGACGGCGACGGCGCGGACGACGACGGGCCGGAGAGGCGGCCGCCGGAGCAACTCCCCTTGGAGCTGCCGGTCGAGCCAAGTTTCGGGCGCGGCGACTTCCTGCCGGCTCCCTCGAACGAGGCGGCGCTGGCGATGATCGACCAATGGCCGAATTGGCCGGACCGCATGTTGCTGCTGCTCGGGCCGCCGGGAAGCGGCAAGAGCCATCTCGCGGCGATTTGGGCCGCCCGAACCGGGGCCATGGCGCCGGCGCCGCGCGAACTGCCGTCGCTGGAACAGCTTTCGATCCAGGCGCCGACGGCGCTATTGATCGACGGCCTGGACCGCGTGGAGGACGAGACGGCGTTGTTCCATCTGCTGAACTTCGCGCGTGAGAGCGACGCCTCCGTTTTGCTGACCGCGCGCCGGCCGCCGCGCGGCGACACGGTGCGCCTGCCAGATCTCCTGTCACGTTTACGTCGTGCGCCGGTGGTTGAGATCGGTTCGCCGGACGATGGGCTGATGCGCGCCGTTCTCGAAAAGCTGTTTCGCGATCGGCAATTGACCGTCGAATCGGGCTTGATCGACTATATCGCCCTGCGGCTAGAGCGCTCGCTGGAAGCGGCGCGCGCCTTCGTGCGCGACCTCGACCGCGAGGCGCTCGCGCGCGGGCGGCGGGTGACGCGGGGGCTGGCGGCGGAATTGTTGGAGCGGTCGCGACAAGAGTGAAATATCCGCTGCCCCGGCGGCGCTCCTGTGGCACTATGCGTGAAATTTGACGGAGAATTTGCGTGACGCGGGAAAAACACAATCCAAACGAAGCGGCCGTCGTGATCGAAGCGCCCGGCGATATCCTGTTGCGTCCCGAAGAGCTGATGACCTCGCCCAAGCGCTTCGTGAACCGCGAATTGTCCTGGCTCGAGTTCAATCGGCGCGTGCTCGAGGAGGCCTCGAACCGCAATCATCCGCTGCTGGAGCAACTGCGCTTTCTGTCGATCTCGGCGAATAATCTCGACGAATTCTTCATGGTGCGCGTCGCCGGCCTGAAGCGGCAGGTCGAGAAGGGCGTGACCGAAACCGGCCCCGATGGAATGACCCCCGCGGAACAGATGCGGGCCATCCGCGCCTCAGTGATACGCCTGTTTCGCAATGCTTACGATTGCTGGACCAAGGAGCTGGTGCCGGCGCTGGAGGGCGAGGGCATTCACATCTTGAACTATGCCGAGCTGACGGAGGAGCAGCGGTCCATCGCCAACTCGTATTTCCAGGAAGCCGTTTTCCCCACGCTAACTCCGCTGGCATTTGATCCCGGACGTCCTTTTCCGCATATCTCGAACCTGAGTTTGAATCTGGCGGTGATGTTACAAGCCGGCGAAGGCGAGCAGCATTTCGCGCGGGTGAAGATTCCCGACACGCTGCCGCAGCTGGTTCCTCTGAACGCCGCGCCCAAGACCAAGAGCCGTACCAAGACCGTGAGCAAAGATCAATCCTTCGTGTGGCTGGAACAGTTGGTCACGGCCAACCTTGAAGCCCTTTTCCCGGGGATGAAGATACTGGAGGCCCATCCCTTCCACGTAGCGCGCGATGCGGACAGCGAGATTCAGGACTTGGAGGCCGGCGACTTGCTGGAGTCGGTGGAGGAAGGCGTGTGGCAACGCCGTTTCGCCGACGTAGTGCGCGCCGAGATCGATGAAGCGATGCCGGCTCCGGTGCTGGATATACTCACGGAAAACCTGGAGCTGGACCGCGAAGACATCTACAAGATCATCGGCGGGCCGCTGTCGCTGGTTCGGGTGCGCAACCTCACCAAAATCGACCGTCCCGACTTGAAGTTCCCCACGTTTGTTCCCGCCCTGCCGGCGGCGCTCATGAAGGACGAGGAGGAGGACATCTTCGCTGCCATTCGCCGCGGCGACGTGCTGCTGCACCACCCCTTCGACTCCTTCCAGCCGGTCGTCGGTCTGCTGCAAAAGGCAGCGCGCGACCCTAACGTCTTGGCCATCAAAATCACGCTCTATCGGGTAGGCCACAACGCGCCGGTGGTGGACGCCTTGTTGGACGCGGTGGAGAATGGCAAGCAAGTCGCGGTGCTGCTGGAGCTGAAAGCGCGCTTCGACGAAGAGAGCAACATCGAGTGGGCGCGCAAGCTGGAAGAATACGGCGTTCACGTGGTGTATGGGCTGATGGGGCTAAAGGTGCATTGCAAAGCGCTGCTGATCGTGCGCAAGGAAGGCGACGTGATTCGCCGCTACGCGCATCTTTCCACCGGCAACTACAACAGCATCACGGCCCAACTCTACACCGACATCGGGATGATGACTTGCGATCCGGAAATAGGGGCCGACTGCACCGACCTGTTCAACTTCCTCACTGGCTACTCGGCCAAGAGTTCGTATCGCAAGTTGCTGGTTGCCCCGGTCACCTTGCGCGATCGTTTCGCGCGGTTGATCGAGCGCGAGATCGAGCACCAGAAGAACGGCCGCGGCGGCCACCTCATCCTGAAGATGAACGCGCTGGTCGACAAGAAGATGATCCAGTTGTTGTACCAGGCGTCGCAGGCGGGAGTGAAGGTGGAACTGCTGGTGCGCGGCATTTGCTGCCTGCTACCGGGCGTTGCGGGGGTGAGTGAGAACATCACGGTCACCAGCATCGTCGGGCGCTTCCTCGAACACAGCCGCATCTTTTACTTTAGCAATGGCGGTAACGACGAGGTGTACCTGGGCAGCGCGGACCTGATTCCACGCAATCTGAATCGCAGAGTGGAAGTTGATTTCCCCGTGCAAGACAAGGGCCTGATTCGTCTGGTCCGGGACGAGATTCTGGGCACGTACTTGAAGGAACAAGCCCAGGCCCGGCATATGACCTCCGACGGTAAGTAT
>PLAI01000356.1 GCA_003134075.1 Methylocystaceae bacterium
CAGCGTCTTGATCGGCCCGGCGGAGATCGCGTTGACGCGGATATTTTTCACCCCGAGATCGGCGGCGAGATAGCGCACCGAGGCTTCCAGCGCCGCCTTGGCGACGCCCATCACATTATAATGCGGCATCCATTTCTCGGCGCCGTAATAGGTCAGCGTCAGCAGCGAGCCGCCGTCCTTCATCAGCTTTTCGGCGCGCTGCGCGATGGCGGTGAAGGAGAAGCAGGAGATCGCCAGCGACTGGTTAAAGTTCTCGGCGGTCGTGTCGACATAGCGGCCGTCGAGCTGGTCCTTGTCGGAATAGGCGAGGCAATGCACGACGAAATCGAGCTTGCCCCAGAGCTTCTCGACCTCGGCGAAAACCGCGTCGATGGTGTCGCTCTCGGCCACGTCGCAACGGCCGACGACGACCGCGCCAAGCTCGGCGGCGAGCGGACGCACGCGCTTCTCCAGCGCCTCGACCTGAAAAGTAAGCGCCAGTTCCGCGCCCGCCTCGCTCGCGGCCTTGGCGATGCCATAGGCGATGGAGCGATTATTGGCGACGCCGAGAATGAGGCCCTTCTTGCCCTTGAGGACGCCGGCGTGCGGCAGGGAAGTCGTCGACGATTCTTGTGTCATTGAAAATTCCGTTCTTGGCGGGATCGGCCGGCGCGTCCTGTCGCGACGCGCCGTTTACCGCGCTTTAGCCGCCAAGGGAACCCTTTACGCGCGAAGAGTCTAGCCCATCGCCTTGACGATCAGCAGAAAGGCGCCGAACACCACGATCGAGACCCCCGTGGTGATAAGACCCTTCTTGATCAACATTGGCGCCTTCGGCGCTCCAGGGTCGGACCCTTCCGGCGTCTCCCCATCTTCATGCAGCGAGCGCACGCCAAGCGGTAGAATGGCGAACAGCACGATCCACCAGATCGTCAGAAATATCGCGACCGCCAGGGGCGTTTGAATGGGCATGACATCCCTTGCTTAACCGTTCAGGCCTGTTCGAGTTCGACCAGCGTGCCGCAAAAATCCTTGGGGTGCAGGAACAGCACCGGCTTGCCGTGCGCGCCGATCTTCGGCGAACCGTCGCCCAGCACCCGCGCGCCCTCCGCCTTAAGATGATCACGCGCCTTAATTATGTCGTCGACCTCATAGCAGACGTGATGAATCGCGCCGCCGGGATTCTTTTCGACGAAGCCGGCGATGGGCGAGTTTTCGCCATAGGGTTCGAGCAACTCGATCTTGGTGTTGGGCAGTTCGACGAAAACCACCTTGACGCCATGCTCGGCGACGACCTCGGGCGCGGTGACCTTGGCGCCGAGCGTGGAGGCGTAAACCTTTGAGGCCTTCTCGATATCCGCGACGGCGATGGCGACGTGATTAAGGCGTCCGATCATTTGGCTTGGGGCTCCCCTTGGGCGATGCATGCGCGAGGTTTAAGGGAAAATGAGCGGCGCTGGAAGGCCCGCGCCGCTCACCCCCGCCTCGCCACTCTCGCGGCAAAAAACCCGTCGACGCCGGCAAGGCGCGGGTCGGGGTTCGGGAGCATTTGCGGCGTGGTGCGCAGGTCGCCGTCAGTGTTGACGAAGTTTTCGGGAATCCCCTCCCCCGCCGGGTCTATTGCGTCGCGTCTAAAGTCGGGGTTGCGACGCAGGAATGCGGCGATCTGCGCCTCGCCCTCCTCGGGCTCCAGCGAGCAGGTGCAATAGACGATGCGGCCGTCCGGGCGTGTCAGAGTCGCCGCGCGGTCGAGCATTTTGGTTTGCAGCAGCGCCAGCGTTTCGACGTCGCCCGGCTTTTTGGTCCAGGCGACGTCTGGGTGGCGGCGGATCGTCCCGGTCGCGGAACAGGGCGCGTCGATCAGAATGGCGTCGAAGGGCGGCGCGGAAAAGCTGGTCGCGTCGGCGACGGCGATGTCGGCGCGCAGTTGAAGCCGGCTCAGATTGGCGGCGAGCAGTTTTAATCGCTCGGCGGAGCGGTCGAGCGCCGTCACATTGGCGCCCGCGAGCGCGAGTTGCGCGGTCTTGCCGCCGGGCGCCGCGCACATATCGAGGATGCGCTCGTCGGGCCGCGCGCGCAGCAGCCGCGCCGGCAGAGCGGCGCCGGCGTCCTGCACCCACCATTCGCCCTCGGCATAGCCGTCGAGTTCCGCGATCGGAAGCCGGCTCGACAGCCGCACCGAACCCGTCGGCAAGACGACGCCATCAAGCCGTCGCGCCCAGTCGGCCGGATCGGATTTCACCGTGAGATCGAGCGGCGGCTCCAGCATCTGCATGGCGATGATTTCCTTCGCCGCCACATCGCCGTAAGTTTTGCGCCAGCGTTGCGCCAGCCAGGGCGGCGCGTCGAATTCGCCGCTTTCGGCGAGCGCCAGGAACTCCTCGCGCTGGCGCGCCAGATTGCGCAGCACGGCGTTGACCAGCCCGGCGAAACCGGCGCTCTTGGGCTCCAGACGCACCGCGCGCACGGCGAGATCGACAGCGGCGTGATCGGCGGCGTCGAGAAAGAGAATCTGCGCCGCCGCGGCGATCAGCGGCCATTCCAGCCGAACCGCCTGACGCGGCAGGCCCTTGTCGAGCAAAACCGCCAGAGCCCGGCGGATGACGCCAAGCCGCCGCAGCGCGACGGTGGTGATCGAACGGGTCAACGCAATGTCGCGGGCGTCGAGGCCGGTGAGCCGCGTCGGTACCGCGAAAGGCGAGAAACATTCGTCGAGACGATGGCCGCCTTGCACGACATCGGCCAGGATATGCGCCGCCGCGAGGCGCGCGGGCAAGCCGGGAACCTTCATGGCCTCGGCCAGGCGCGCCGCTTCGGCGGGCACGAAGCCCTGGCGGTTCTTCATGCGCGCGCCGGGTTTGGACCTATTGGATAATGGTTTAGAATCGTTCGTCACTAACAACCGCCTCCCGGCCCATGGCCGCGAATCATAGCACAGACGGGCCAAAGGCGGGCGAGGAAAGGCGAATGCGATGACCACCCACTCCCCCGCGGATCGCGGCGAGAACGCAAAAGCCGAGACGCTTGAAGACGTTGGCGCAAGGCGCGCATTGCCCGCGGCCGCCCGCCGAGCGCTGGAGGAGGCGGAGCAGCGCCGCCGCGCCGCCGCCAGCCCAGAGCCTCCTCGGGAAATCGGCGGGCGCGGCGGGCAAGACCCCGCGCGCTACGGCGACTGGGAGGTGAAGGGGCTCGCCAGCGATTTTTAAGCGACGCCCCGGGCGCGCAAAAACGACAGCGTCCGCTCCCATGCGTCGCGCGCCGGCTCGGGACGAAAACTTTCGCGATAATCGGCGAAAAAGGCGTGCGGCGCACCCTCATAGACATGGATTTCACCTGGCGCGCCAGCCTTCGAAAGCCGCGCGCGCATTTCCTCGACTTGGGTGAGCGGGATCGACGGATCGGCGCCGCCATAGAGGCCGAGCGCCGGAACCTTGAGCCCGCCAGCGATGTCGACCGGCCAGCGCGGATGATTGGGCGTATGGTCGCCGTCCAGGCGGCCGTACCAGGGAATCGCCGCGCGAAGACTTGGGTTATGCGCCGCGTAAAGCCAGGCGATGCGTCCGCCCCAGCAAAAGCCGGTGATCGCGGCGCGGGCCGAATCGCCGCCGCGCGCCGCCGCGAAAGCCAGCGCCGCGTCGAAAACCTCCATCGTCGCGGCATCCGGGGTTTTGGCGACGATCGCCCGGATCGCGTTTAAGTCCGGCGCGCGCGTGG
>PLAI01000375.1:0-436 GCA_003134075.1 Methylocystaceae bacterium
GCGCGTGCCGGCCGCGCTCGCCGCGATGCGCAAGGTCGGCCTGAAATACGACATCATGACCACCTCGTTCTTCCTGGGAAGGCGCTCGATCAAGGAAAGCGCCACATCCGAAATGCCGGCCTGGCAGGACAAGCTCTATGTCGCGCTAACCAAGCAATCCGCCAATGCGACGGACTTCTTCTCGATCCCCTCCGACCGCGTGGTCGAGCTTGGAGCGCGGGTGACGATTTGATCCGCCGCGGCCTGTAACGAAACGATTGCGGCCCAGCGAATAATAACTAGATTGCGCCCACGCCTCGCCCGCCCTCGAGAAAACGAGATCCCATGCCGCCAGCCGCCGCCCCGCGCCACTCCCGCGTCATTGTCCTGGGCTCCGGCCCCGCCGGCTATACGGCGGCGATCTATGCCGCCCGCGCGATGCTGGAGCCGGTGCTGA
>PLAI01000375.1:443-23404 GCA_003134075.1 Methylocystaceae bacterium
TCCGTTCGAGCTTCTGGGCGACTCGGGCCAGCTTTATACCTGCGACGCGCTCATTATCGCTACGGGTGCGAAGGCCAGATGGCTGGGTCTGCCGAGCGAGGAGGAGTTTAAGGGCTTTGGCGTCTCCGCCTGCGCCACCTGCGACGGATTCTTCTTTCGCAACAAGAGGGTTATCGTCGTCGGCGGCGGCAATACGGCGGTCGAGGAGGCGATTTATCTCTCCAACATCGCCGCCCATGTGACGCTGGTGCATCGGCGTGATACACTCCGTTCGGAGCGGGTTCTGCAAGAGCGATTGCGCCAGCGGCCCAATGTCGAAATATTGTTCGACCACGCCATCGACGAGATTTTAGGCGACGTCGATCCGCGCGGCGTCACGCATATTCGCGCAAGAAACACGCGCACGGGCGCGTTTTCGCGCATCCCGGCGGACGGCGTCTTCGTCGCCATCGGCCACAGCCCGGCCTCCGAACTCTTCAGGGACCAGCTCACGCTAAAACCCTCCGGCTACATCGCCGTCGAGCCCGGAACCACCCGCACCAACATCCCCGGCGTCTTCGCGGCGGGCGATGTCGCCGACGAAATCTATCGCCAGGCGGTGACGGCGGCGGGTCTTGGCTGCATGGCGGCGCTGGAAGTCGAAAAATATCTGATGGACGCGCCGACCAGCGCTTAAATAACGGAAAGAACAAGCAATGACCGAACGCGCCGTGTTCCAGAAGAAATCCATGCCGGTCGAAGTCGAGGCGGGCAAGATATACTATTGGTGCGCCTGCGGCCGCAGCGCGACGCAGCCTTTTTGTGACGGCGCGCATAAGGATACGGGGATCGGCCCGGTCCCCTATAAGGCGGAGGCGACCGGCAAGGCGTTCTTCTGCGGCTGCAAGGCGACGAAAAACGAGCCGCTGTGCGACGGCTCGCATAAGAGTTTGTGACGAGACGCGGCGCCCTTCACACTTAAACACCACGAGCCCATGCCCGATCTTCTGCTTGAACTTTTCTCCGAGGAAATCCCCGCCCGCATGCAGACGCAGGCGGCGGCGGATTTGCGTCGGCTCGTCACTGACGCGCTGGTCGCGCGCGGGCTCCTCTATGAGGGCGCGGCGAGTTTCGCGACGCCCCGCCGGCTCGCGCTGCACATCGCCGGCCTGCCCGCCCGCCAGCCCGACACGCGCGAGGAAAAAAAAGGCCCGCGCGTCGGCGCGCCAGAGGCGGCGGTCCAGGGCTTTCTCAAAAGCGCCGGCCTCGCCTCGCTGGATCAGGCGACGATCCAGAAGGACGCCAAGAAGGGCGAGTTCTATGTCGCGGTGATCGAGCGCCCCGGCGCAGCGACCATCGATCTCCTCGCCGAGATCATCCCCGCTGTCATCAAAAGCTTCCCCTGGCCCAAATCCATGCGCTGGGGCGAGGCCTCGATCCGCCCCGACGCGCTGCGCTGGGTGCGCCCGCTGCATTCCATTCTCGCGACCTTCGGCCCGGAGACCGAGGCGACGGAGGTCGTGCGATTCAGTGTGGACGGAATCGAATCGGGCTCGACCACCTTCGGCCACCGATTCATGGCGCCGGCGAAAATCGAGGTGCGGCGGTTCGACGATTACGTCCCGGCGCTGGAGCGCGCTTACGTCGTGCTCGACGCCGCGCGGCGACGCGACATTATTTTGCACGACGCCAAAAACCTCGCGATGGCCCAAGGGCTGGAACTGGTCGAGGACGCCGGACTGCTCGAGGAAGTCGGCGGGCTCGTCGAATGGCCGGTCGCGCTGATGGGCTCGTTCAATGAGGCCTTTTTGTCGATCCCGCCCGAGGTGATCCGCGCGACGATCCGCGTCAATCAAAAATGTTTCGTCTTGAAGCGCCACGACGGCACGCTTTCGAACCGCTTTATCCTTGTCGCCAACATCGAGGCGAGCGACCACGGCAAGACCATCATCGGCGGCAATCAGCGGGTTATCGCCGCGCGGCTGTCGGACGCCAAGTTTTTTTACGAGACCGATCTGAAGACGAAGCTAGAAGACCGCCTGCCGAAGCTGGATAAAATCGTGTTTCACGAAAAGCTCGGCACGCAGGGCGAGCGCGTGCAGCGCATCGCCGCGCTGGCCAAAGAGCTTGCGCCATTGGTCGGCGCCGACGAGGGCATGGCCGAGCGCGCCGCGAATTTGGCCAAGGCCGATCTCGTTACAGAAATGGTCGGCGAGTTTCCGGAATTGCAGGGGCTGATGGGCCGCTATTACGCGACCGCGCAGGGCGAATATCTTTCCGTCGCGGCAGCCTGCGAGGAGCATTACAAGCCGCAGGGGCCAAGCGACCGGGTTCCGAGCGATCCGGTGTCGATCGCGGTGGCGCTGGCCGATAAGATCGACACGCTGGTGGGCTTTTGGGCGATCGACGAGAAGCCTACCGGGAGCAAGGACCCTTATGCGCTAAGACGCGCGGCGTTGGGGGTGATCCGGCTGATTTTGGAAAACGGGCTACGGTTGAAATTGGTCAGTGATGCGTTTCTCTTGCCCTTCATTTTTGTCCATCGCGACAACGCGAGACACGCTATCCGTCCTACGTTTGAATCCCTGGCTGACGCGCAGAGACTCCTCAACGACGATGAGGTTCTGTTCGACGCTTGGGAAAAATACGGCAGTGAGATGCGTTCACCAATCTCGAAGGAGGAGCTTCTCGCGAAAACCTCCCAATTGTTCGACCTCCTGTCTTTTTTCATCGACCGGCTAAAAGTCTACTTGCGCGACCGGGGGGCGCGATACGATCTAATTGACGCGGCCTTGGGGGCGACGTCGGCCGCCGAGGGGACGCCCCAGATACAGGACGATCTCGTCATGATCACCACCAAGGTCGAAGCCCTCTCCAAATTCCTCGACACCGACGACGGCAAGAATCTGCTCGCGGGCTATCGCCGCGCGGTCAATATCCTGAAGATCGAGGAAAAAAAGGACGGCGCCGGCGCCTATGACGATCACCACGCGCCGAACCTGCGCATCGAGCCGCAAGAGCACAAGCTCGCCGCGGCGATCGCGCGGGCGCGCGAAGAGACGGCCGAGAAGCTGCACAAGGAAGATTTTGAAGGCGCCATGCACGGTTTGGCCAAGCTGCGCGAGCCGGTCGACGCCTTCTTCGATCATGTGACGGTCAACGCCGACAACAAGGACCTGCGCCTCAACCGCCTGCGCCTGCTCAACGAACTGCGCGTCGTGATGCTCGGCGTCGCGGACTTTGGCAAGGTCGCGGGAGACGGCGGCGTGGCGTAATTCCCTCTCCCCGCCCGCAGGGAGAGGGTTAGGGTGAGGGGCCGGGGTCCGTATCACGAAAGTTGATTAGGCCAGCGAATCCTGGGCGGCGTGGAACATCGCGTCCTTATGCCCCTCACCCCAGCCCTCTCCCCGCGGGCGGGGAGAGGGAGCAACGCCCGCCCCCCTCACCCACCCTCGCCAAAATGCGCCGCTAACTTCGCCATCACCCGCTCCCAAGCCGCGCGCTCTCCCGCGCCCGCGGTTTTATCTATCGCGATCTTGAGATAGGCGATCTCGCTGTCGATTTTTTCGCGCGGCAGCATGTGCAACCGCGTCGACAGAATCGCCGCCTCCAGCACCGCCGCTCTGGCGCGGTTCATCCCCAGGAAGGGGCGATGCGATTCAATGCGTCGCACCGCGCAAAAAAACCGCGGGCGCTGTTCGTCGGCGGCGACGCGCGCGACCTCAAGCTCGGCGTGCGCGAGCGCGCATTCAAGACGCGGCGCCGGCCAGCCGTCGATCGCCGCGAGCGGCCAGTCGCGCCGGCCAGTGACGAAGCCCGCGAAGACTTCCGCGTCGTCGATAAAGCTCGCGGTCGCCTGTCCGCGCGCCTCCAAATGCTTAAGCGTCGTCGACGGACGGAACGGCGCGATGATCCAATGATCGCCGTCCTCGATCAGCCCGAGCGGCGCGAGATGCGGCTCGCCGGCGGCGTTCAGCGTCGTGACGACGCACTCACGGATCAGCGGCATCGGAGCCCTTTTTGCGCATGGTGTGACCGATTTCCTTGAAGCGCGCTTCGTCCTCGACAATTTTGTCGCAAGCGGCGCCAAAATCCAGCGGCTCATCCTGTCGATAGCGCTTGCCCAGCCGAAAGGCCGTCTCCGCCTTCATCAATTCGGTCCCGAGATAAAAGGCGTGCGCGCCGTCCTTCTCGACGCCGAGCGACGAAAACAGCGACATGGCGTCCTTGGCGACGCGGTGAAAATCGCGCGCGAAAATATGCACGCCGTCATCAGCGACCTCGATGCGGAAATTGCCGTCGCGCAGTTCGCGCGCGAGTTCGGCGATTTCATCAGGCGTCGCGGCGTAAGGGCGCTTGTCGTGAATTTGCAGCAGCGCATCGGAATAGCCCTTGGGCAGCGCATGATCGGCGCGCGCCGCGAACATCATGCGCCGCGCGGCGTCATGTTCCTCGACCGTGCGGCGGGTGTGCGGGCTCACCTGCACGGTGAGGAGATGACGAATGTTCAGCTCGGAGCACAGACCCAGCAGCATGGCGGTGACGCCAGAGGAATCCGCGTCGGTGAGTTCGGTGAGATTGCCGGTGCCCATCATGATTTCGGCCATTGGCTCGAGCCGGCGAAGCTCGACATAGCGCGCCAGCGAGTCAGCGAAGCCGAAGTGAATCGGATCGAGAATGGGATCGAGGATAAAGTCGATTTTTCGCGCGCGCGCCTTCGCGGCGGCGCGTTGCAATGACGCGAGATCGCCATGCGGCGCGGCGACGAGAATGGGAACGAGCTTCGTGTCCTGAGGCAAAATATCGAGGCTGTGCTCGTCGAGACTAAGCACGTGATCGGCGCCGGCGCGGACCGCGCGCGTGAGTTCCGCGACATCGGCGGAGTCGACGCTGACCTTCAGCCCGGCGGCATGCAGCGCGGCGATGGTTTCTTCCATATGCGCGAAGGGCGTGTCGGGCAGACAGCCGAGGTCGATCACATCGGCGCCGGCCTTCGCCAGTTTTCGCGCGCGCGAGACAACATCAGTCACGCTCATCGTCGAGGCGTCGACAATCTCCGCGAAGATGCGCATATCGAAGCGCGAGAGATCCGGCGCCGCGCCGCCGCGCCCGAGATACACGGGCAGATCGGCGATCTCCTCCGGCCCGCGCTCGAACGGAACGCCGAATTCGCGGCTCAGCGTGCCGAGATCGGCGCGGCAGCGGCCCGGCAGAATGACGCGATCCGCCTCGACCGGCCGCGGCAGCCGGCGCAGGATGATTTCCTGCGTCATCAGCGCCGCGACCTTGACGCCGATATTGCAAATCCGCCAGTCCCGCGCCGTTTCGCCAAAGCCCGCGATCATCCGCGCGAGGCGCGGATAGGCGAGATGCCCGGTGACAAACAGCAGGCGCGAGGACATGCTCTTTACTCTTTGCCGACGAGTTCCCGCCGGCGCCGCTCGACCGCCTCGCCAAGCGCGGCGAGACTCTCGACCACCTGCGTCGCCTCGAACTCCTTCAAACGGTCGGTGTTTTCGAGATCGATGCGGCGCGGATAGACCTTGACCATGCCCTTTGGCGCGCGCGTCTCGAGTTCGGGGGCGGTGTCGCAGGCGAAGACGATGCTCGGCACGCGGCATTTGCCGGCCTGCGCGAACACATTGGTCGCGAGATTGTCGGAAATGCCGAACACGCATTTGGCGACGGTGTTCGACGTCGCCGGCGCGACGATCAGCGTATGATAGACGCCGTAATAGAAATTGCCGACCGGCGCCGCGCTCGCCGTCGTGTCCCTGAACACGCGCACATTGGTGGGCAGCGCGAGGTCGTGTTTGTACATCCGCACGACCTCGGCGGCGGCCTTGCTGACGAACAGATCGACATGATCGAGCGTGCGGATCATGTCGAGGCACTCGGTGAAGAAATGGCCGGAGCCGGTCAGCGCCCAGCCCCAGCGCGGCGTTGGAACTTTTTTCATGAAGCGATCTTTCGTGACGAACTGGCGAGGAAAACGCGAGAGCCGGCGACGCCGCCCCGCGCGAGGATTTCAGGCGCCCCGTCCAGCGCGGCGGGGCCGGCGATAAAGACATCGAGCCCGGCGGCGTGGGAGGCGAAGCAGGGATCGAAGAGCCCGCGCGAGCCCGGCGCCGCATCGAAATCGACGCTCTTGATCAGCAAAAGCCGCGCCGCGCCGCTCTCATGCGCGTAGATGGCGGAAAGACTGTCGGAGGTCACATCCCAACTCGCGGCGACGTTCAATCGCGGCGCCATCGCGCTCGGCCGCCAGACGGCGATGTTTCCGCTGGCGTGGGCGGCGCCCGCCTCTTCCGGCGTCGCCGCGCTTTCGAGCCGGGCGAACTTGTCGACCAGCGCCAGGCCGTATTGCTCCATCGCCAGGACGGCCATCTCGTGCGCGGCCCGATCCGAGAAACCCATCGTCGGCTGCGCCGCGCGCACCGCGTCGGCGAAAGGTCCGCCGCCGGGAACGATGGTCAGAGGCCCCGGAAACGCCCGCAGCGCGGCGATCCATCGCGCAAGAAGCGGCGAACGCCACAGGCTGCCGCCGATCTTGACGACGAGCGCGCTCATGCGGGCGCGCTCAAAGGAGCGGCGCGCTCGCGGCGAATGCGCACGCCCACCGCGCCCGGCGCGACGACATCGAGCTTCTCGACCTCGACGCCGACGGCGTGCACGCGTTCATGCGACAACACGCGCTCGGCGAGACGCTCGGCGATGGTCTCGACAAGCTCGATATGTCCCGACGCGAGAATGATTTTTATCGCGTCCATGATCACGTCGTACGAGAAGGCCATGCGCATGTCGTCCGGACCGGCGACTCGATAGACCTCGACATCGACGTTGAAGCGCACGCGCTGCGCGTGGCCGCGCTCGAAGCCATAGGCGCCGATCTCCACCGGCATCACGAGATCGCGCACGAAGACGTGATCGACCTCGCGTCCTCTGGAAGCGGGCGCGCTCGGCGCCTGTTCGCGCGGGATCAAATCGCGGATTAGCGTCACGGCGTCCGGCGCTAGCGTGTTGCGGCGATCGCCGGCCTCGCACAGCGCGCCGCGAAAGCCCAGCACGTCTGGCCGCAACACCAGCAGGCGCGGCGCGTCCGGCGCCTCAAGCGAGCCCGCGAGCCCCGCCTTGAGGCCAAGCGCGCGGCACTGGCCGACAAAATCGCCGAGAACGCCGACGCTCATGCAATCGAGCAGCCGCCCCTTGCCCTTATGGGCGGTGTCCAGCATCGCGCCGTGAAAGCCCGCGCCGGCGAGGCTGGGCAAAACGTCAAAGTCCGGGTCGAGATCGGCGAACAGCACGGCGACGAGGCGAATGCGCGCCGCCAGCGGGGCCAGTTCGTCGATGATCTCTTGCGCGTCGGGCGTCAACGGCAGCGCGAATTTGACGAATTCGACCCCGGTCGCGGCGGCGGCCTCTATCGCCGCGCGCGCATGGGAGACGTCGTGCGGCAGCTCGACAACCGTGCTGACGGGACGCCGGCCGTTGACGGCGGCGACGATGCCGGCGACATCGCGGAGCGGCAAGGCGCCCAGCGCCCCGCGCGTGGAATCCTTGCAGTCCACGATGTCGGCGCCCCGCTCGACGGCGATTTCCGCCTCGGCGCGGGATAGGACGCTGGTCAACATCGAAGTCATCGCTTGCGCTCCTGGAAGCGGAAAAAAAGTCCGTGTTTATTGTCGCCCGCGCCTAGCCTATTCGATCCTCGAACCGTTCAGCGCCAACACGCTCGCGGCGAGATAGAGCGAGCCGGCGATCAAGATGCGGGGCGGCCGCGCGAAGCTGGTGGCGCGGACGAGTTCCAACGCCTGCTCGACGCTCCCGGCGGCTCGCGCCGGAACGCCCTGAGCGCGCGAGGCGGCGGCGACCTCCTCGGGCGGCCAGCTCTTATGCTCGCCCTCGACCGGAACGGCGATCACCTCGCGCGCGAGGCCGGCGAAGTGCCGCAACAACGCACTTACATCCTTCGTGGTCTGCGCGCCGCAGATTAGCATGAGCGCGCGCGGGGCTTTTTCCTCGAACTCGGCCATCGCCTCGGCCAGCACGCGGCCGCCATCCTCGTTATGGCCGCCGTCGATCCAGATTTCGGCGCCCGGGGGGGCGAGATCCACCACATGGCCGCGGGTAATCCGTTGCAGCCGCGCCGGCCAGTCGGCATTGAGCAGGCCGGCGTCGATGGCGCTGGTCGGGACCTCCGGCGCCACCGCGCGCAAGGCGGCGATGGCGGCGGCCGCGTTCTGATGCTGATGACGGCCCGGGAGGCGCGGCGCCGGCAGATCGAGCAGACCGCGCTCGTCCTCGAACACCAGCCGGCCGTTTTCCTCGTGGATGTGAAAATCCCGGTCCGCGACAACGGCGGGAGCGCCGACGCGGCGCGCCTCGCGCGACAGGACATCGCGCGCGCCGTCCGGTTGGAAGCCGATGATCGCGGGAACGCCTCGTTTAAAAATCCCGGCCTTCTCGTATGCGATTTTTTCGATGGTGTCGCCGAGGAACTCTTGATGGTCGAGCGAAACCGAAGTGACGATCGCGGCCTTTGGCGCCGCGATCACATTGGTCGCGTCGAAGCGTCCGCCGAGTCCGGTCTCCAGCAGCAGCCAGTCGGCGGGCGTGTTGGCGAACAGATGGAACGCCGCCGCCGTGGTGACCTCGAAGAAGGTGATCGGCCGGGCGCCATTCGCGCGCTCGCACAATTCCAGCGCGTCCTTCAGCGCGTCATCGTCGACGAGCTTGCCGCCGCCTGGCGCGGCGAGGCGGATGCGCTCGTTGAAGCGCAGCAAATGCGGCGAGGTGTACACGTGGACGCGGGCGGCGGAGGCCTCCAGCGCGGCGCGCAGGAAGGCCAGCGTCGAGCCCTTGCCGTTGGTTCCGGCGACGTGAATGGTCGGCGGCAAGGCCAGATCGGGCCGGCCCATCGCGTCCAGCAGCCGCTCTATGCGCCCCAGCGAAAGGTCGATCTTCTTGGGGTGAAGATCGAGCAATCGCGACAGAATCGCGTCGTGCTGATCCATGCCGCGCCTTGCTCCGCTCAGGCCGCGACGGCGGGTTGACGAGGCGCCGGCGACTTGGTCAGCATGCCGCACAACCGCGCCAGCGTGTCCCGCATCTCCTGGCGCGGCACGACCATGTCGATCATGCCGTGGTCCTTGAGATATTCGGCGCGCTGGAACGCCTCGGGAAGTTTTTCGCGGATCGTTTGCTCGATCACGCGGGCGCCGGCGAAGCCGATGATCGCGCCCGGCTCGGCGATCTGAACATCGCCCAGCATCGCATAGGAGGCGGTCACGCCGCCGGTGGTCGGATTGGTCAGCACGACGATATAGGGGATTCGCGCCTTGCGCAGCCGCTGCACCGCGATCGTCGTGCGCGGCATCTGCATCAGCGAGAACATGCCCTCCTGCATGCGGGCGCCGCCGGAGGCCGTGAAGATGATGAAGGGCGTGCGCTTCTCGAGCGCGTGGGTGGCGCCGGCGACGATCGCCTCGCCAGCCGCCATGCCGAGCGATCCGCCCATGAATTCGAAGTCCTGCACCGCGACGGTGACCGGCAGATCCTTCAGATTGCCGACCGCGACCGTCACCGCGTCGGGGCGGCCGGTCTTGGCGCGATATTCCTTCAGCTTGTCGATGTAGCGCTTGATGTCGCGAAATTTGAGCGGGTCGGTCGGCGCCTCGGGCGTCGTCATCAATTCGTATTGGCCGTCGTCGAACAAATTCTCCAGCCGCGCCTCGACGGGGCAGCGCATGTGATAGCCGGAAGCCGGCACGACATAGAGATTGGCCTCGATGTCCTTGTGGAACACGAGCTGGCCGCTCTCGGGGCATTTGACCCAAAGATTCTCTGGCGCCTCGCGCTTAAGGATGGCTTTGATTTTCGGCGGGACGACGTTGGAATACCAGTTCATGACCACACCTTCGCGAGCGTCCCAAGAAACTTGCCCAGCGGCGATCCGGCGCTGTCCGGCTTGCGGGCGCGGGCCCGGGCGACGCCCCCCGCGATTTCGGCGACAAGCTCCGTCACGGCGCTGACCGTCCCCGGCCTGGCGCGATCATCGGCGCCCAGCGAATTCTTGAGGGCGGCGACCAGAGCCGTGCCGACGACGACGCCATCGGCGGTTTTGGCGATGGCCTCGGCGTTGTCGGCGTTCTTGACGCCAAAACCAACGGCAATGGGCAGGCCGGTATGCCGCTTGATCCGCGCCACCGCCTCGGCGACGCCGGAATAATCCGCGAGCGCCGCGCCGGTGATCCCCGTAAGCGACACATAATAGAGGAAACCGCTGGTGTTTTCGAGCACCTTGGGCAGGCGCTTGTCGTCGGTGGTCGGGGCCGCGAGGCGAATGAAGTTCAGACCCGCCGCCCGCGCCGGCAGGCACAGCTCCGCGTCTTCCTCGGGCGGCAGATCGACGACGATCAGCCCGTCGACGCCGGCTTGCGTGGCCGCGGCGAGGAACGCGTCGACGCCAAACACATAGATCGGGTTGTAATAGCCCATCAGCACGATCGGCGTCGTTCGATCGCTTGCGCGAAAATCCGCGACGAGCTTGAGCGTTTTCTTCAGTGTCGTTCCGGCCTTCAGCGCGCGCAGCCCGGCGGCCTGGATCGCGGGGCCGTCGGCCATCGGGTCGGTGAAGGGCATGCCGACTTCGATAATGTCGGCGCCCGCCGCCGGCAGACCCTTGAGAATCTCCAGCGAGGTCGAAAGATCGGGATCGCCGGCCATCACGAAGGTGATGAGCGCGGCGCGATTTTGCGCGCGAAGATCTTTGAAGCGGGCGTCGATGCGGGTGGGCATGGGTTTTTGAGCGTCCTTGACGAATCCTGGCGACCCCCCCTCCCGCCTTGCGAGCGGAGAGGGAACGGCGTCTGATCGGCTGCTTAGTCGTTAGACGGCGCCGCGTCCACTGCTTTCGCAGCGGCATAAAGCCCCCCGGCCCGCCTCCCCCGCCCGGCTCGCGCCAGCATGTCGCGATAAAGCGCGGTCAGCTGCTCCACATGGCGCGCCAGCGTCGGCGCGGTTTGGAGCGCGGGCCGTCGGAATGTCGGTTGAACCCGCCTCTCTCACTCTATACGCTTCGAGAGCCTTGGTCCGGCGCCGAGGAGCGACAATTTCGACAACGGGACTTTCGGGGTTCGATATGGAAAATAACATTTGCCCAATCTGCTTTGCCGAAATGCCCGCTCACGGCCGTTCCGGCGCCTGCGGGGAACCTGACTGCCCGTTCAGAAAAAGAGAAAAGGAAAACCCTTGGCCCTGGGTGATTTTTATCATTTTCGTTGTGATTTTTGCTTTATCTATTCCCCTCATCCTCCTCGAGGCTTTGAGGTATACTGGGATTGTATTGTTCTGAGTTTAACCGACATTTCCCGGATGGCCGCCCCGCCTCCCCTGCCCGGCTCGCGCCAGCATGTCGCGATAAAGCGCGGTCAGCCGCTCCACATGGCGCGCCAGCGTCGGCGGATCGCGCCAATAGCTCTCATAGGCGCCCCGCGACAGCCGCGCGGCCAAGGCGGGATCGTCCAGCCGCGCCATCGCGGCCTGGAGCGCGCCGGCGTCGCCCGCGGTAAACCAAAGGCCGCTCGCCTCGTGCTCGATTTCGTCGCGCCCGGCGCAGCGGTCGGCGACGATGACCGGCATCCCCAGGGCCTTGGCCTCCAGCACGGCGAGCGGCTGACCCTCGTACCATAGCGAGGGAAACACCAGCGCCTTCGCCGCGCGCATGGCGTCGCACACTCCGGCGCCGTCGCGCCAGCCGAGCAGACGCGCGCTCGGGAAACGCTGGCGCAGTTCCTCGGCGAGCGGGCCGTCGCCGACGAAAACCGCCGTCACGCCCAGCCGCTCCGCCGCCTCGGCGAACAGAAAAACACCCTTTTCCGGCGAGAGGCGCCCGACAAACACAAAATCGCCGTCGGGCGAGTTTGCCTTGGGGCCAAGGTCGGGCGTGTCGACGGGATTGGAGATTTGCGTCATCCGCGCGCCGCGCGGCAGATAGGGCGCCACGATGTCGCGCTGAAAATTCGAGATGCAAATATAGTCCGAAAACACTTGCGGCAGCCTCGCGAAATTCTTCGCCAGCAGCAGCCGCGCGCCGCGCCAGACCTTGCGCGCGTAATTGCGCTGATCGCAATTCGTCGCGAAGCACGCTGGCGACAGCGGGGTCAGCGCGCAGATGTGGTTCTCCCGGTAATTGTAAAAGCCGCCCGTCGGACAAAACAGGAAATATTCGTGCACCGTATAGACCGCCGGCAGTCCGCTGGCCCTGATCGGCCGCGCGATGGAGGGCGAGAGCGCGCGCGCCCAGCCATGCACATGCACGATTGTGTTTTGCCGTGGCAATCGCGCCAGCAATTCGCCAAGCGCCCTGCTCGCGAGCCCGTTCCATGTCCCCTGCAGCATCGCCTTCGCGCGCGAGGCGGCGCCCAGGAGATCGGTCTGGCCGAGGCAGACGACCTCGACGCCGGCGTCATAAAGCCGCTGATCGACCGGCGCGGCGGCCGCGAAGAAGATCGTCCTGACGCCGCCGCGATGAAGCCCCAGCGCGCTGTCTATCGCGACCTTGGCCTGCCCGCCGGTGATCGAGGCATGGTCGGCGCAGATCACCACGGTCAGGGGCGCAGCGGATGTGGTCATGGGCGATCCTTGGGGGATGGGCGCCCGCAATGAACGCTCTGGGCGTTAAAAAACAGCTTTCCCCTTAATCGAACACCACGCTCAACCCGTGTTTTTCCACCTGCTCCTCGATGGCCTCCAGAATCTTCTGCAATTCGTCGATCTCGATCGCCGTTTCGTCATGCGGCGGGTCCCAAAATTCGATTTCGTCCAATTCTATATAGAAATCGGCGTCTTCCTCGAGGTCGGCGGGCGGCGGCGCGACGACGATCGTCAGCACGCGCTCGTGACTGCGAACGCGAATGGCGCCCTCGGTGATCTCGACGTCGATTGTAGAGCCGCGCCGCGCCATTATTGTCTCCCCCATCGCCCGCCGATCTTACGCAAGGATCAGTCCGGCGTGAACCGCAACCTTGCGCATTAGCGTCGGCAGGGCTTCAACGCCGAGATCAGCCGCTTTGGTCCAACGGCCCTCCAGCGCGGGATCGGCCGCGGCCGCCTCGGCGACGAAAACCGTCAGATCCAGCGAAAAATGCGTGAACACGTGGCGCACGCCGCCCTCGATTTCCCGCCATCGCGCCTCGATCGGCGCATAAGCGCGCGCCGCGCCGGGCTCGACATCAAGCGTCAACGGCGTCGACGGAAATTCGCTCATGCCGCCAAGCAGCCCCTCGGGGGGACGCCCGCGCAGCAAAACCCGGTCGCCCCGCCGCAATACAAAAACCGCGCCGCGCCGGTGCGGACGCGCCGCTTTTGGCGGTTTGACCGGAAAGGAGAGTTGCGTCCCGGCCCGCCGCGCGGCGCAGCTTGGCTCCAGCGGACAGCGCCCGCACTCAGGCGCGCGCGGCGCGCAGATCGTGGCGCCAAGGTCCATCAGCGCCTGGGCGAAATCGCCGGGCCGCTCGCGGGGCAGAAAACTCGCCGCATGCGCCGAGATCGCCGCCCTGGCGCCCGGCAGCGGCTCGGCCACGGCGAACAACCGCGCGACGACGCGCTCGACATTGCCGTCCCGCGCGACGCAAGGCTGATTGAAGGCGATGGCGGCGACCGCCGCCGCCGTATACGGCCCAACGCCCGGCAAGCCCAGCAATTGCGCTTCACTGGAGGGAAAACGCCCGCCATGTTTCTCGGCGACGATCTTGGCGCAGGCGTGCAGATTGCGGGCGCGGGCGTAATAGCCAAGGCCCGCCCAGGCGACGAGGACATCTTCGAGCGGCGCCTTGGCCAGCGCCTCGACGCTCGGCCAGCGCGTCATGAATTTGCTGAAATATCCCGTGACGCTCGCCACCGTCGTCTGTTGCAGCATGATTTCCGACAGCCAGACCGCGTAAGGGTCCGCCGTCCGTCCCGGCGGCGCGCGCCAGGGCAGAACGCGGCGATGGCGGTCCCACCACGCCAGCAACGCGCCGCCGAGATCGTCGGCGGCGACGGGCTTTCGGGGCTTGGCTGACGCGCGCGCCATGGGTCCGGGCGGTTGGAGAAACTCGAGTTCGTGATAGCATGAAACGCGCGCGTCGACCGGCGCGACAAAATATGTTTGGACGGATGTCGATGTCGCAACAAGTCGCGTCACGGGCGAGACGGGTCGTTTCCAGGCCGCTGGCGGAGTTGGTCAACCGTGCGCTAGATCCATTGATCGCGCGGCGGGGATTTGGCGAGGCCACGCTGCTCACCCAATGGGACACAATCGTCGGCGCGCGCGTCGGCGCGCTGTGCCAGCCCATGCGCCTCAACTGGCCGCCGCGGCCCAAGAACGGCGCGCCGGACGCCGCTCAACAGCCGGCCACGCTGGCGCTGCGCGTCGAGCCGGGATTTGGGCTCGACATTCAGCATATGAGCGGCGCGATCATCGAGCGCGTCAATACGCATCTGGGCTGGCGCTGCGTGGCGAAACTGGCGATCCGCCAGGAGCCGCTCCACCGCGCCGCGCCGAAACCATTGCGGGCGCCGCCGAGCGACCCGGCCGCGCGGGCGCGGGCCGAGGAGACGACGCAAGGCGTCGAGAACGACGCGCTGCGGGCGGCGCTGAACACGCTGGGCGAACGGGTCTTGTCGGCAAAGGCGCGCGGCTGAGGCGCCGCGCGAAGTTTTCGCGACGCGCTTTCGAGTCATGTGCGCGAACGCACGGCGCTTTTGGCGATCATCCTCCATTTTTGCATTTGTGAGGCGCGCAACAAGCCCTCACGCAAAATGAGGATGACGAAATGAAAACTTCCAAATTAGTTGCATTCGCTTGCGCCGCCGCCCTGATGACCCTTGGCGCCGCGACCGCGGCCTCGGCTCGCCCGAGCGACGAGGGCGCCACGAAACGGATCGGCGCGCTCGACGCGCAAAAATCCCCGTCCGCCCGCCCTGACTTTCGGCTGGCGCTGAATCCGCAACCGCTGCCGCCCGGCTATGCCCCGGACGACGAAGACGGCCGTTGGTGACAGGACGCCAGTTCGCTCGTCACGCCACTGTTTCGCGCGCCAGCAATTGTCGCTTGCGCGCGACGCCCCAGCAGGTCGCCGTCGCCGCGCAGGACGCCGTGAGCACCGCGAAAGACACGCGCCGATCCATGGCCGCCGACCGGGCCATCGTCTTTTTCATGGCGCATTTCCATTTTCGCCGCGACCGCGCATGGCGCGGCTCTTGCGTGTGACTATATTTTAGAGGGGCCTGTCGGGAAACCGACAAGGGAAGAGTGCTAGCGTGAGCCGGTAAAAGCGGGTAACATCTTGTAACCGCGCGCAGTTTGCAACCTTTCCAAACTAGGAAACGTCATGATAGTATGCTCCTGCAACGTCGTCTCCGATCGCGACATTCGCGAACGCCTCGGCGGCGGCGCCCGTCCGAGCGTCGGCGCGCTGTTTCGCCAATTGGGCTGCGAGGCCAAATGCGGACGCTGCGCACGCAGTATTGTCGCGGTCGTGGACGAGCACCACGCGGCGACGAGCGAATGCGGGGGCGGCGGCTGCAAGGATTGCCGAGTCGACGAAATGGCGGCGTGATCCCGCGCGAGCGGAATGTGGAAAAGGAATTTATAATGCGCGGCGACGTGAAAGTTATCGAATATCTCAATCAGGGTTTGCGTAGCGAACTGACCGCGGTCAACCAATATTGGCTCCATTACCGGATTTTCGACAATTGGGGCTTTACGCACCTGGCCAAGAAGTGGCGCGAGGAATCCATCGAGGAGATGCAGCACGCGGATAAGTTCACCAAGCGCATTTTGTTTCTCGAAGGCTTTCCCAACATGCAGACGCTGAATCCGCTGCGCATCGGCGAGAGCGTCAAGGAAATCATCGACGCCGACCTCGTGACCGAGATCGAGGCGCGCGCGCTTTACCTCGAGGCGGCGGCCTATTGCCTGTCGATCAACGATCGCGTCTCCCAGAACTTGTTCGAGGAGATCGTCGCGAGCGAAGAGCGCCACATCGACTTTCTGGAGACCCAGAACGAGTTGATCAAGCAACTCGGCGTCGAACTCTATTCGCAAAAGCAGATGGGCGAGGCGGACTCGTAAGACCGCCTGGCGGCGGGGGCCTTTCGCCTCCGCCCGATACCCGTTCGACGGCCGGATAGAACGCTGCTCGCGCGCCAAGCGCCGGCGCGCCTCCTCCATCAGACGCAAGACGCAAGGCGTCCGCGCGGAGGACCATGGCCCCTCAAGCTTTACAACGCCTTTTCACCAGCCGCCGCCGCGGCGCGCGAAGACCTGGGCCGGCGCCTTCAGAACGTTCCGGCGACGGCGAATTGCACGAGGTCTCCGCTAAAGAGAATTATGGAGACGGCGCAGGCGAGCATCACCGCGCAGCGTATGGCGGCGGGGCACAGGGGAATGAGGGCGCCATTGAACATGGAAAACTCCCTAACGCTTGCCGAAGCGGCATGCGGACATAAAAGCAAGAGCGGCCTCCCGACGTTGTGCTCTGGCGCACATGGCGAGCCCCGGCCGCTCAAACCGGCGATAGGCGAGAGTCGCGATCCGGCATCTTCAAAACTGCCCGGTGACGATGATTTTCACAATCTCGTCCTTCAGCAGAATGATGACGGCGGCGATGACGAGCATTAGCCCTCGGCGGATGGTGGCGGCGGTCCGGGGAATAAGGAGAAACACGGGAACTTCCTTCGCGCTTGCCAAGGCGGCATGCGGGCCATCAAAATAGAAAATGGGTCCTGGCGCTGTGCGTTCGCGCACATTTCAAGCAACTATCGGCATTAGGACAAAGGGAATGGAAGTTTTAACATCCGCTGCATTGCCAGACAGACAGCGGCGATCGCATTTTAGAGCGCCGCGATCAGAAAAAATGACGAACATTACAAACTAAAGGCGAACGACACCTTTTGCCATGTTTTGCTAACCTTTTGGCAAGCGTTTCGATTAAGAGATTCTAAATCTTGCGAGAAAATCCGCGGCGGGCATGAAATTCGGGCCGCGGCGCCATATCGCTAGTTGATAGATCGACTTAATAGTCTATTATTGTGGGCGTCGAGCCTTGTTTAACAGCGCCGCGCAGTCCTTCGGAGCCCGCCATGAATGGATTTCTCACCTTTACGCACCGCTGGATTGGCGTCGCGCTCGCGTTGTTCATGCTTGTTTGGTTTTCGTCGGGGCTGGTCATCGCCTTTTTCGGCGTCCCGCCCATAACCCGCGCGCAGCAACTCGGTCACGAGGCGCCTCTCGCGCTGGAGGACGGTTGGCTGTCGCTTGGCGACGCGCTCCACGCCAGCGCCAGCGCGCGCGCGAAGGTCTCGCGTGGCGCGGTGCTCGCGACGGCCCCCATGGGCGGACATGGCGAGGAACATTCGGGCAAACCGCGCGGCGACGCCAACATCGTCGACGCGCGGCTCACACGAATCGACGGCGCTCCGATCTGGCTGGTCGAAGGGGATCGCGGGCAGCGCTTGTCCATCTCGGCGCGGACCGGCGAGTTGCAGGAATTCTCGGTCGAAAGCGCCGAGCGCATCGCCCGCGGCTGGCTCGAACAGGACGCGCCGATTTCGCCGCCCGCCGTCGCCTATGTCGACACGATCGAGGCGCCAATTGGCGTGCGCAACGCCGAAACGCTCAAGCCCTTCCATCGTTTCGCGCTCGCGGGCGACGGGGACCGGCGCCTGCTGGTTTCCGCGCGCACCGGTGAAGTCGTGCAGATCTCGACGGGAACCGAGCGCGTTCTTTCGTACGCGGGCAACTGGCTCCATCTGTTCCATTGGCTCGAACCGCTCAGCGCCGGCGAATACCGCCGCGACGCCTTGACCTGGGCGGGATTCTTCGCGGCCTCGGGGGCGCTGACCGGCGTGATCCTGGGCTGGCTGCGCTGGCGACCGGGCTTTTTCGGCAGGCCGACCTACGGCCAGGGCCGGACCCAGCCTTATCGCGAGTTCTGGTTCAAATATCATTTTTGGGCCGGCCTTCTTGGAGGGATCTTCGCCTTGCTTTGGGCGACGAGCGGCTATCTCTCGACCAATCCATGGCGCGTGTTTTCGGAGGCGACGGCGAGCCGCGAGGAACTCGCCCGCTATCGCGGCGGCGAAACGCCGCAAGCCCTGACCAATTGGCGGCCCGACGCTTCACTCGGGGTCGGACCCGAGGTCGTCGAGCTTGGCCTGAACCCGCTAGGCGACGACGTGCTATTCGTCGCCTATGCGCGCGACGGCGCGAGGCGGGCCTTGACCGCCGCGGGAGCAAGCTCCGGCTTCGGCGAGGACGCGGCGCTCGCCGCGGTCCGGCGCCTCGCCGGGCAAACTCAAATCGCGACACATGAGCTTTTGCGCGATTACGATGATTATTATTATCCGAACCGTCGGCAAACGGCGGCGGAGAAGCCGCTTCCGGTTCTGCGGGTCGATCTCGCCGACGCGGGACATACGTCAGTCTATGTCGATCCCGTGGACGGGCGATTGCTGGCGAAGTTCGACACGAGCCGCCGCGCCTATCGATGGCTTTACACCGCCGTTCACCACTGGGATTTCGGCGTGTTCCAACAGCGTTGGCTTTGGAACTTCTGGATGGCGGTTTGGATCGCCTTTGGCCTGACGCTCAGCGCCAGCGCCGTGGTGCTGGGATGGCGGCGTTTGCGCCGGACCTTTGGCGCGGGCGCCGCGAAGCGGCCGATCAAAACCGCCAAGCCGCTCGCTCCGGAGGTTCCCGCGACAGCTTCCAGCACGCCGAGTTTCGCCTTGGAGCGCGCCGACTCGCGCTCGACATAGGGAAGGCGTTTCGGCGCGCGGAACGCTCGCCCGGATCTTCACGCTTCGCTTCGAAACGGGAGGCCCGCTTCATAGTCGGCGAGCAGCTCGTCAACCGCCGCGCGCTCCCTCGTCAGGAACTCGGCGACAGCGGCGCCAAAACGCGGATCGGCGAATTCATGCGCCGAATAGGTGGCGACGGGCCGATAGCCGCGCGCGAGCTTGTGCTCGCCTTGCGCTCCGGCCTCGACGCGCTTGTAGCCGTGACGAATGGCGAATTGGATCGCCTGATAATAGCAAAGCTCGAAATGGAGGAACGGCCGCTCCTCGACCGCTCCCCAATTGCGGCCATAGATCGCGTCGTCGCCGAGAAAGTTGATCGCGCCGGCGATATGCCGCTCGCCGCGTCGCGCCATGATCAGCAATATGCGGCCCGCCATCGCCCCGCCGATATGGTCGAAAAACGCTCGCGTCAGGTAGGGGCGGCCCCATTTGCGCGAGCCGGTGTCCATGTAGAAGGCGTAGAACGCGTCCCAATGCGCGGGTTTTATGTCCGCGCCGGTCAGCAAATCCACCGTCAGATCGTCGCCCAGCGCTTCTCGTCGCTCGCGCTTGATCGTCTTGCGCTTGCGCGATGAAAGAGCGGCGAGAAAATCGTCGAAATCGCCATAGCCTTCGTTGAGGAAATGAAATTGCTCGCCGATGCGCGGCGCGAAGCCGGCTTCTCGCAGCGCGCGCTCCTCGGCTTGCGTGGCGAAGGTGACATGCACGGAAGAGGCGCCGCTCGCCTCGCGCAGCGCGCGCAGCGCCGCGACGAGCGCCTCGCGCGCGCCCGGAGGAGCGTCCTTCGCCACGAGCAACCGCCGGCCCGTCACGGGCGTGAAGGGCACGGCGACCTGAACCTTGGGATAATAGCGGCCGCCCATTTGCTCGTAGGCCCGCGCCCAGTTCTGATCGAACACATATTCGCCGAGGCTATGCGTTTTGAGATAGGCGGGCGCCGCTGCGACCAACCGCCCATCCGCGTCCTCGACGAGCGCATGCGCCGGCGTCCACCCCGTGCCGGGGCCGACCGATTTCGATCGTTCCAGCGCGAGCAGGAATGCGCTAGACACAAAAGGATTGTATCGTTCGCCGGCGGCTTCCGGCTCGCCGAGTCCGGCGGGATTGGCGCATGCGTCCCAAGCCTTCGCGTCGACGAGAGCGAGAGACGGGGCGACGCGTATGTTGAAACTGGCGGCGGACATGGCGACCGGGACGAAGGAAAGCGCGAGCGTTCTTGCCTTCTATCACGAAAGAGGGACGCTCGGGACGCGGATCGCCATGCAATTTCGCCTCCACCGTCAAACAGCAAGTCGCGCGCGACAAACACGCGCGGGCTCTTGAAAAAGGCGCGCCGAAATGGACCGAAAGCCGCACGATTCGAGCTCGATCACGGAGCTCACCCTGCGCCATTACAACCAGCGCGCCGAAGCGTTCTGGGAGGGAACGCGCGATCACGACGTCAGCCAAAACATGGCGGCGATGCTGCGGCACATTCAGGGCGAACCAACCTTCACATTGCTCGACTTCGGCTGTGGGCCGGGGCGCGATCTGAAAGTCTTCGCCGACTCCGGTCACCTCGCGATCGGCCTCGAGGGCGCGCCGCGCTTCGTCGAGATGGCGCGCGAGCACAGCGGTTGCGAGGTGTGGCTACAGGATTTTCTCAAGCTCGATTTACCCGACGATCATTTTGACGCAATTTTCGCGAATGCGACGCTGTTTCACGTGCCCAGCGGCGAGTTGCCGCGCGTGCTGCGGGAACTGCGCGCTTCTCTCAAGCCGGGCGGCGTTCTCTTCAGTTCGATACCGCGCGGCGATGACGAAGAAGGCTGGAGCGATGGGCGCTATGGCGTATTTCACGCTCCCGAAAGCTGGCGGCGCCATGTGTGCGAAGCGGGCTTTGTCGAGATCGAGCATTATTATCGCCCGGCCGGACTTCCGCGCGAGGAGCAGCGCTGGTTCGCGAGCGTCTGGCGCCGACAGGATGCGTGATGGCGGCAAGCTTCGCGCGGCGAAGAGCGTCCCGTGCGCCAGCACACAAACTTTTCGAAAGGAAAGCCCTAGCTTCGTGACATTCGCAAACGAGCGAACGACCGAAGGGCGCGAGACGGCGCCCAGATAATTGGGGAGCCTGTCATGTCCTTCAATCCGATGAAATTCCCGTCGCGCCCTTTCCGCTTCGCCCTGGTGTTGAAAATCACCCTTTGCTTCCTCGCAGCCGACGCGAGCCTCGCCGCCGCCGACGTTCTGCTGATCAAGAGCCAACAACCGGCTGTCGTCGTCAACGCCGCCGCCTCCACCGCCGGCGGCGCCGAGCAGGCTACTTTGGGGCGGGACGACTCCGCCAAGCCGGAATGCCGACAGGTGATTGTCGAAATCGACGAGGGATATGGCGTGAGCGGCCAGGTGATCCGCTCGGTTTGCCGCAAGGCGCTGTAAGGCGCGTCAACGCGAGGGTTCAAGTTGCTTACGAATGGCAGCCGCGGCCCACGCTTTTAGGGCGCCGGGCGATGGCTCGGCCTCGATAGCTCAAAATGTATTTTGCCGCGAAACCGGATGACGGAAGCGACGGCGGGGTTAGCGGAAGCATATCCGTTCAGTTTGCATTCATCGCCGCTGGACCTTATTGCAAAATGGATGTTTCGTCATCGCGCGGAGGCGGCATGAAAAGAATAATATTCCTCACCCTGCTGCTCACCGGGGTGTTTGGCTGGTTCGGCGGCGAAGCCGCTTTCGCTGCGGAAAAACGCATCGCGCTGGTGATCGGCGAGGCCTCCTATAAAGAGCATCCGCTCGCGACCGCCGCCAATGACGCCGGGCTGATCGCGCAGACCTTGCAAGCGGCGGGCTTCGACGTGACCGGCGCGCGCGACCTCGACGAAGACGGGCTGCGCCGCGCCTTGCGCGATTTTTTGGACAAGGCCGGCGCTTCGGGACCGGAAACCGTGGCTTTCGTCTATTTCGCGGGACTGGGACTCCAGCTTGACGGCGAGAATTATCTCATTCCCGTGGATGCGGCCATCACCCGCGACGCAGACATTAGCCTACGCGCCGCGCGCCTGTCGGACTATCTGAAACCCTTGGCGGCGCTCGCCTTGAAAACCGCCGTTGTCGTCCTCGACGCGGCGCGCGAAAATCCTTTCGCGCTGGCGGACCAGCCGATCGCCGGCGGGCTTGCGCTGTTCGAACCCGGCCCCAATCTGCTGCTCGCCTATAACGCCGCGCCGGGCACGATCGCCCCGGCGGGGGCCGGCCCCTACGGTGCCTATGCGCATGGGCTGGCCGAGACGATCCGCGCCGGCGGAATGCCGCTGATGCAGGTTTTCGACGAAACCAGGCTGCGCGTCTCGGAAATGACGAAGGGCGCGCAAATCCCATGGAATTCGGCGCCGATCAATAGTTCCTTCGTGTTTTTCGATCGCACGGCGCAAGCGCCGGCGCGCCCCAGTGACGACGCCGCATTGCGCGCGAAGCCGATCGCGCGGTTTGGGGCGCGAGACGCTTACGCCGCCTGCATCGAGCGCGATACGTTCCAAGGTTATCAGGAATATCTCGCCGCCTATCCCGGCGATCCGCTGGCCAAGCGCGTGCGCGCCATTCTCGCGGCGCGGCGCGAGGCGCTGATTTGGCGCCGCGCGCGCATGCTGGACACGCCCGATGCCTACTGGTCCTATCTGCGCCGCTATCCGCGCGGGCCGCATGTCGCGGACGCACGGCGTCTGCTCGCCATGCGCGCTAGCGCGCTGGAGCCGCCGCCGGCTTTCCAACCGGTCGACATGGGCTATCCGCCGCCGCCGCCCGAAGAAATGGTCTATGTCGACGGGCCGGAACTCTACTTCGACAATCCGGCGTACGGCTTTCCGCCGCCGCCCCCGCCGCCCGNNCCGCCGCCGCCGCCGGATTTCGTCGTGCTGCCGCCGCCCTATGTGGTCTACGACCCCTATGTTCTGCCCGTGCCGGTCTATATTCCCGTGCCGGTCTACATCCAGACGCCCGCCTATATCGCGCCGCCGCCCAACAATGTGATCTTCGAGAATCTGCATAACAGCGTGATGGTCGATCGCGCGAGCAATAATCTGGTGATCAAGAATCCGGAGGGCCGAGTGCTGTCGTCGAGCGCGCTGACGGCGGTCGGCGCGGGCGCGGCGGGCGCGGCG
>PLAI01000375.1:23459-23655 GCA_003134075.1 Methylocystaceae bacterium
ACGCCTTCGGGCCCGGCGCCGACTGCCCCTGCCCCCGCGCCGCAGGCTCAACCCGCGAGAAAAGCTCCGGCGCCGGGGACCGCGGCCCCGTCGCATGAACGCACGCAAGAGCATGGTCGCGGCGCGCCTCCCGCGCCGAACGCCCCGGCGGCGCCCCCGGCGCCGGTCAGTCATGGATCGCCGCCGCCAAAGCCGC
>PLAI01000380.1 GCA_003134075.1 Methylocystaceae bacterium
TGGGCCCGCGCATGACGCGGAAACACCAACGATCAAGGAAAGATTTGCGACCTTGAGCAAGAGGGAAAACGACGTGCTAGCGTGTTTGCTTAAGGGGCAGCCAAACAAAGCCATCGCCTATGAACTTGGCATTAGTGCGAGAACCGTTGAAGTTCACAGGGCCAACATGATGAAAAAGACCCGAGCGACCAACTTGGCGGAACTCGTGAGAATGGCGCTGAGCGCCTTGAATTAAATTCGCATGATTTGAATCTTAAAATCCGATTCCCAATGGTAAGCATCGCCCGGCTTTGCCCGCGCGGCGCGTCGTCGCCGTCATCGGCGCTTTTGTTGGTCTCGGCGGCGGCGCTCATCTTCAGCACGTCCTGGTCGATATTGTTCACCGCGCGTGTCGTCACCGCGCATGACTGACGTTCACAACCGTGCAAAGATCATCGGCGCAATCGTCGGCGCGGCGCGGCGTGAGCAGCTGCTCCGGCTTGATGGGCGTCGCGACCCCGCCGTCGGCGTCGCCGAAGCGCAGCACGTGCGCGGCCTTAGCCAGCGCGGCCTTCGCGTCGCAATCTAGCGGGATGCGGCTCCAGTCTCGCGGCGCGGCCAACACCGCGTCGTTCTCGCCTAGCGCGCGCTAGGTCCCGTCGACGACCTTTTCCAGCGCGTCGCCGGAGTGCCGAACCCTTATGGATTTGACGGGCGGCGCAGCCTCCCAAAGTCTCACATTGAACCGCCAAATTCTCGCACCGTTGCTCGCACCAGGAGGAACCGCCGGGCAACGGACGGCTATAATTTGGAACCGTGCGCAACAGCATGTTGAGCTGCGCGTCGCTGGGCTTCGGTTGAATCAGCGACGCCGACTCTGGCTTGTCTCTTGAATGCCTCCAAAGCGTCTATTTTTTTCTCCCCTCCCAGTCAATGTAGGCGCCTCGCCGCCGGCCAATTCCAATGGTCGGGCTCAAAAGCGACACAACCATCGACGTCTTTAAAGATCGAGCTGCTGCGAGCGCGGCGTCATATCGAGGCTCGGCGCCGCCAGCTCTCGCCACAGCATCAACGCCGCCATGACGGCCGGCCCAGAAAGAGCCCGAGAAGCTGAAACCTCTCGACTCCTCCACTATGCCGAGCAACACCCACAAAAACGGGAGCTTGGCGGCGCCGCCGATCACTTTCGGCCGAACGACATGATCGGCGACGAACACAACCGCCGCGCCGGCCGAGACCACGCCGATCGCCGGTCCAATACCGGCGCCTCCAAGTAGAACAAACGCGGCGAGCCCAATCACAAAAGCCGCGGCGAAGGGGATCATCGCCGCGACCGCCGTCGTCACACCGAACAAGATCGGATGCGGCAATCCGGCGACGAGATATACGACGTCCATCAGGACGCCTTCGCCGATCGCCACGAGAACGATGCCGGCCACCGCAGTGCCGACTTCCCCATGGTTCGGCTGTAGTCAGCGAATTCCTGGAATTCACGCACCGCATCGATCACGAGAGTGCCGATGGGCAGCAGAAAGGACGATGCCTGTTGATTTCCGCGAGAATTTGACCATCGTCGCCGACTTCCACTCAGCGAGGAAGATACGCGAGCAGCCGTTTGCGAGCAGCGTCTCGACGAGGCTGTGTCCGGGCGCAAGATCCGCGAGCGCGGCGTCGTGAAGCGCGAAAGCCGCCACGACAAGGGCCGGATGACGGCCTTCTTGCGCAAGGGAGAAGTCTCGCAGTCGCAATGCGGCGAGGTCAACAACCACGCGGTTCGACGTGGTCCATTCTAATTTGTCGCGCGCCGCCGTCTCATCGACTTCGCCAAGCGACTCCATCGCGCGCCGATGCATGTCCATCGTGGTCGCCCACGGCCATATCCATATGCTCCAGGGGTTCATGGAGCGGTTCGACACGGTAGGCGTATTGCAGTCTCGATGCGAGACGGCTCGAGGAGATTACGCCAAACAACTGGAATAGCCCAACATGGCACAAATTTTGAGGTCATGCGGGCGCATAAGGAGATGCGCTATATGCGCCGCCACATCACGGCGCCGTCGAGATCGAAGCCCTCGCGCAATATTACGCCAACATGCCGCATTGAGGCCGGGGATAACGCTTCCTCGTAAGCTCTCGGCTTACGCGCTGGTCGGCTATGGGGTCGGCGTCGTCGTCTCCTACGGGTTCAACCGCCACCAAGCTTTTGCGCAGCGGTCATAGCCGCCGATCCGTGTCGACGGAGGACCCAGGCGGCCTGATCGAAGGTCTCAGGCGCCACGGCCCGCCACAAGGCCGCCTGATATGGCTTCCCGAACAATCCGCCGCCGCGCGGGCCTCCGCACCTTCGTGCAGCTCGATGAAGTCGCCCGCCTCATATGGGCGGCTCATGGCGAAGCGTGCTTGTCCGGCGGCGGCGCTATGGCCGCTGCCGAGGCCATGGAAACGCGAAGGGCGACGTCGAGGAAAGGGGGGGCCCGTCAGCGCCAAAAGCCCTCAGCGCCGCTCCCAGGCCGCGCCGCTCGCCCGGTAAAGCGAAGGCCGTCCGCCGCCGCGCCGTCGCCATGTCGGGCCCAGCTTCGGCCAATCTCGCCGCATCCTTGCCGACATCAGATACCTCGAGGATGCCGGGCTTCTGGAGCGGTCTTTTCCCTCCAACGATCTCGACGACGTGTTGGGCGTCGGCGCAGAACAGCCGGCCTTCGGGGACAAAACGGATGCATGCGAGATGGAATAGGCGTCCTTCCGGCCCGATACGCATGGATTGTTCCGTAAACCGCCAACAAACCTCGACGAGCAATTCCTTGCAACTCTGCGCGCGCTCGCGCATGCCGGTCGCACAGCCGATCGGCCTTCCGGCGTGGCGCCAGACGAAACATCGAAAGCGTCGCTGACGGCGACGCTTTCGGGATCTTCTGCTTCACCAGATCGGCGGCCGTCATAGCCGATTCGTAAGCGATGGGGACGCGGCGCCCCCATCGCAACTGTGCCGAGACGTTCGCGCGCGCTTACTTCGCGAACGGCGTATAGAATACGATCGAGCGGGTCGGCGTGGACTCTTCGTCAGGCCAAACCAAGGTCCGCTCCGCCCAATCGGTCAGGCGTTCGACCATTTCTGTCGAGCGGGACTGGCGCGCCAGGAGACAGCGCTTCTTTTCGAGCCACTCGATAACTGGCTTATAAGCTCGCGGCTCCGTTTTGAACCATTCGCGCAACGATGACGCGCGGATTACATACCTCCAGCGCTCACCATCTTTAACGACATAGCCGTCAAACCGGCGTGCGTCGAAAGAGACGTTCGACGGTCGCCGACGGAAGACGCGATCGCCCTTCAGGTGCCTGCGCAGAATTGCTTTGCCGCTCGCAAGGGGGTCGCGCTCTTCGGCGGTGACGGAGATCGCACTGAGAAAGCAGCGCGTGACCGCGCGCATCAAGTCGCCCCTTTTATAAGGAAGGAGGCCTGCGTCGACCGCCAGGACACCCCCGGCGAGGATCAGCGAAAAGTTCTCGGCGGCGTGCTCCATCGCCCCGCTCATGCTCTCGGTGTCGAGCCCGTCCATAAACTTCTGCATGTACATCGTCACGAGTCGCTCGGCGCGCTCCCAATCCTCCATGAGGAACCTGACGAACGGTTCTAGCGCCACGTTGTGATATCTCTTACAGGCCTTGCGGAGTCGCTTGAGCAACTTTCGCGCCCACGCGGTCCTTTGGTCGATCGGCACAGTCTCGGGCCAGCGGTCGATTACGGTCTTGCAATTGTTGCGAGTCGTTGGGATGTCGGTGCAGCGGGCCAGCTCGCCCTCGTCTCGGGTCTCGTCGGCGAGCCGCGCATAGTAGTCGATCGAGTGTTCGGCCGTCGAACAGAAGATGATGCGGTGTCCCGCGCTGTCGTCGATTGTCGCAAACACCGACTTGCTATGACGGTCTCGCTCCCGGCCTTCGGCGATTTGATACGTCGTTGGCTGTATTTTCGCGTAAGCGCTCTTCTTGGCGATCAGTCCAAGCTCGTTGACGGGCATCAGCCTATCGCAATAAAAGCGACAACTTTCGCCGACCGATGCCGACGTCGCCGCCCAGTTGGGCAATTCCTCCTCGCGTCCGACGCCGGCGACCGACGAAGCGGCGACCAGAACCGTGCTCTTGCCAGTCTTCGCAGCCCCGAAAATGTTGAGCCCGAAAGAATTCCGGTCGGTCAGCTTCAACAGAGGCGCGGCGAATGCCGCCGACAGCGCGGTCATCGCCAAGTCCGAATAGCGGCAGGGGCCGGCGACGTTTCTGATCCAACCTTGCAAGTTGCCTTCGGGCTTCCCGCCACGGCACTGCGCGGTGTTGAGCCGGCGGGGGGGCATAATTTCCTGCCGGCGGTGTTTCGAGTCGATTGTCCCCGATGAGTTGACGAAACCGCTTTTATCGGGCAGCCATCCATTCCTGGCCGCATAACGCAACAAGTGCAACGGCTCGGCTCTTATCGCCGTTTCCACCTCGCGTATGGATTGGTCCTGCCCGGGCGATAAGGCGGCGTTGCGGTTCCGCAGGTGAAGCCGAACCTGTTTAGGATCGTCGGCCAGCCCGCGCTCCACGATAAGCCTGTCGGGACGGCCGCCGACCTTCACAAACTGAAAGACCTCAAACGCCTCTCCGGTGGATTCATCCTCGACGTTTGCGTAGTGAATTATATTTGCATGGGTAGACATGGGCTTTCCCTTATTTCATGGTTGATGTGCGAAGTTTCGAGACACCGCATTCGTTGCGGCAATGATTATTTACTCTGCGCTCAAACCCCGCGCGGCGCGGCTAGATCTTCGGAATTGAGCTGGTTCTCCGGCGACCTTCGAATGGCGCGAGGGTGCGCTTGACCTCTCGATCATTCCCTCCTGTTGTTGGTTTATGAATTTCGATAGGTCCGCACGTCATCAAGCCTACGGCTACAATCATTATTTACTCGGCGCTCCGGTGGGAGCTTGGAGCTCGTGCGACTCGTGCGGTAGTTGTTGTGCGAAGTTTCGGACGACCCCCGTTCGCTCCCGCGATGTTATTTACTCCGCGCTCGGCGCCGAGCTTGCAGGGGGCGACTCGCGTACTGGCCAGTCCAGGAAGTTTCGATGTGACCGCACGTCATCAAGCCTTCGGCGACAATCGTTATTTACTCCGCGCGCCAAGCTTGAAGCGCGCACGACTCGTGTACTGTTTGGTTCACGAAGTTCGATTCAGTCGCATTCGCCGCCGCGCTCATTATTTACTCAACGCCTCGCGCGTTGCGCCGACCGTGCATGATTCTCAATTTGGGCTGGAAATAACGGCAAAAACGAAACTAACGACAATAACGGCCGGTACGTGCGAACGCCTCAATCAAGCAGCGACCGACAAAATGTAGTTCCCCACTTTCTCGTCAACGAGCAGATGGAGATGCATTCCCCCTTTCCTTTCTCGTACCGTGAACAGGCCGATGGAACTGGAATTGCATTTGTTCCGTAAGCGCCGTTTATTCCCCATTTTGTTGAGGGGTTTATCGACGGTCGAAGACCTGCGATTCTCGGCTCTGCTTCGCCAGATCGAAAGGAGTCGGGGCAATGGAACTATCGAGCGAAACGCCGGGGGAGAGCGGCGTTGTAGGCAGGCTTGCAAGACGCACTCGTTCCGGGAACCGGGTATGGCCTGACACGATCAAGGGCCGGGCCGTTTTCGAAAGCATGAAGCCCGGCGCCCGCGTGTGCGATGTAGCGCAGCGTTACGGGATCCGGGCTCAACAATTGACGACGTGGCGGGGACAGGCGCGCAAGGGCCAGATCGCGCTGGTCGCGGACGAGGCGCCGGATTTTGTGACGATCGAAGTGAGCGACCCAGCTGTCGGCAGGAGGGATATGGCGCCTGTCGACATTTTGATTGGCAAGGTTACGGTTCGCCTTGATGCGGATGCGTCGTCGACGCGCATTGCGGAGATTGCGACCGCGCTCGAGCGTCGCGCATGATTATTCCGGCGCAGGGACTGCGGATCGCGCTTGCAGTGCGTCCTGTTGATTTCCGGTGCGGGCACGACGCGCTGGCCGGTCTCGTGCAGAACACGCTCGGGCTCGATCCACACTCCGGTTTGATCGTTGTGTTTCGTTCGAAGCGCGCGGACCGGTTGAAGATTTTGCTATGGGACGGCACGGGGCTTGTTTTGATCTACAAGCGCCTCGGCGAAGGCCATTTCGAGTGGCCGCGGATCAGCGACGGCGTTCTGCGTCTGACGCGAACGCAGTTCGAAACTTTGTTCGATGGACTGAACTGGAAGCGTATAGGCGAACGGATCGTCACAACGCCGACTGCGGCGAACTGACTCATGAGCGAACGGGCTCAGACCGCAGGATTTGCTTCGTGCGGCGCTTCGCGGATGGTAGTTTATGGATATGCCGACGCCAGTTGTCGATCCCGCCCGTCTCGCAGCGCTTCCGGCCGATTTGCGCGGGCTGTTCGAAGCACAGCAAGCCATGCTCGGAGCCGAACGCAGGCGCGCCGATCGCGAGCATCAACGCGCTCACGAAGAGCATCAACGCGCCGAACACGAGCGCGCGGCGCGCCTTCATGTCGAGAGCGAACTGGCTGCTTTCAAGGAGACGGTCGAACGCCTCGAACTACTCGTGAAGGAGTACGAGCGTGCGCGTTTCGGCAAGCGCTCGGAGAAGTTCAATCCCGACCAGCTGCAGCTTGTTCTGGAAGAGATCGAGATCGCGATCGCCGAAGTCCAGGAACACGCGAACGACCAGGCGCGTGGCGCCGGCAAGTCCGCCCCGGCCCGCAGATCAAGCCGCGCCGCGCGCGCTTTTCCCGCCCACTTGCCGCGCGTCGTCAAGGTTGTCG
>PLAI01000125.1 GCA_003134075.1 Methylocystaceae bacterium
GGCGGTGGCGCGCAGATGGTCGGCCCGATGATCGTTGGCGCCGACCGCCTTGCCCAGCAAGGCAGTGATGGTCGGCGGTGGCGCAGCCGGCAGCCCGTTCAGGCGTGCCAGCGCCGGCATCAGGAACAAGATCGAACAGACCATGGCCGAAACCGGATTGCCGGGCAGGCCGAGCACCGGCACGCCGCCATCCTGCGGCGCCAGCCGGCCGAACACCAACGGCTTGCCGGGGCGCATGGCGATCTGCCAGAAATCCACCACCATGCCGCGGCTTTGCAGGCCCGAGATCACAAGATCGTGATCGCCGACCGAGGCGCCCCCGAGCGTCACCAACACGTCGGCGCGGGCCTCCCGGGCGCGCGCGATCCCGCGCTTGATATCGCCGAGGTCGTCCCGGCATATGCCGAGATGGATCGGCTCGCCGCCGGCCTGTTCGACGAGGCCGGCCGCCGCGAGATCGTTGCAGCTGACGATCCGGTCGGGACCAGCGCCCCGCCCCGGCTCGACCAATTCGTCACCGCTGGCCAGGATCGCGACGCGGGGACGGCGCGCGACGGAAAGCTCGGCGTGATCGGCGGCGGCGGCGAGCGTGATTTGCGCGGGGCCGAGCCGCGTCCCAGCCCGCAGCGCCGTCGAGCCAATCGAAAAATCGACTCCCTTCGCGCGGATGTGACGGCCCGGCGCGGGATTGACGCTGGCATGAATCAGCCCATTCTCGACGATGGCGTCTTCCTGCAACAGGATCGTATCCGCGCCGGCCGGCACGCGCGCGCCGGTGAAGATGCGCACGCATTCCCCGGGCTTGAGCGGGCCCTCGAAGGCGTGGCCGGCGGCGCTCTCTCCAACGAGTCGCAAACGAACCCGCGGCGTCATGAAATCGGCGTGGCGGACGCCATAGCCGTCCATCGCGGAAACGTCGACGGGCGGCTGCGTGCGCCGCGCCAAAACGTCTTCCGCCAGCGTGCGGCCAAGCGCGCGGGCCAGCGGGACAGTCTCGGGCTCGCCGAGCGGGCGGGCATGCTCCAACACGCGGGCCAGCGCCTCGTCGACGCCGAGCGGCTTTTGTTCGGTCATGGCTTATACTTTCTCGCGGCTCCAATGCCCGCTCTTGCCGCCGCGCTTCTCGACCAACTCCACGCCCTCGATGCGCATGGCGCGGTCGACGGCCTTCAGCATGTCGTAGATTGTCAGGCAGGCGACCGCGACGGCGGTGAGGGCCTCCATCTCGACGCCGGTCTTGCCGGTCACGCTCGTCTCGGCCACGACCAGCACGCCGGGCAACGTTTCGTCCGGCGTGATCTCGACGCCGACCTTCGAGAGGCCGAGCGGGTGACACAGCGGGATCAGCTCATGGGTCTTCTTCGCGGCCATGATCCCGGCGATGCGCGCGACGCCGAACACATCGCCCTTCTTGGCCTCGCCGGCCAGCGCGAGAGTCAGCGTCTCCCGCGCCATCACGACACGGCCGCGGGCGACGGCCGCCCGCGCGCTGTCGGGCTTGGCCGACACGTCGACCATATGCGCCTCGCCCCGCGGGCCGATATGCGTCAGTCCCGCCATTTAGGCCCGCGCGTGGGCGGGCGCGCCGACATGCGCTCCCTGCAACAGTTCGCGCGTGGCGGCCTCGACATCCGCCTTGCGCATCAGGCTCTCGCCGACGAGGAAGACGAAGATACCGGATTTTTCGAGACGAAGGCAGTCGTCATGCGTCGTTATGCCGCTCTCGGCGACGAGAATCTTGTCCTTCGGCACTTGTTCGGCCAACCGCTCGCTGGTTTCCAGCGACACTTTGAAATCATGTAGATTTCGGTTGTTGATCCCAATCAGCCGGGTCTCCAGCCGCAACGCGCGATCGAGTTCCTGCTCGTCATGCACCTCGACCAGCACGTCCATGCGCAGATCGTGGGCGGTGGTGTTGAGCGCCTCGGCCTCGGAGTCGGTCACGGCGGCCATGATGATCAACACGCAATCCGCGCCATGGGCCCGGGCCTCGAACACCTGATAGGGATCGTAAAGGAAATCCTTACGCAGCGCGGGCAGATGCGTGGCCTTGCGGGCGCTCTCCAGAAACTCCAGGCTGCCCTGAAACGACGGGCCGTCCGTGAGCACGGAAAGACAGGCCGTCCCCGCCGCCTCATAGGCGCGGGCGAGCATTGGCGGGTCGAAGTCGGCCCGGATCACGCCTTTGGAGGGGCTCGCCTTTTTGATCTCGGCGATCAGCGCGATGCGGCCCTCGCCCAACTTCTGCTCAATGGCGTGGACGAACCCGCGCGGCGGATCGTGATCACGCGCCTTGCGCTCCAAGGCGGACAGCGGCATTCGCACTTTCGCCTCGGCGATTTCGGTGCGTTTGTAGGATTCGATTTTATGCAGAATGTCGGTCATTTTCTCAGCCGTTAGAAAGTCGCGACGCGCGCCCTCCGCCCTTGATCCGTCCGATGCTAGCATAAAAATGTGCCGTGTGCGCCGATCACGCGGCGCGCACGGCGCACGGATAATCCTATGGCGCGGACGCCGGCAGGAATTTGAACGGCGCCGCGTCCCTGAACTGCTCCGCGACTTCGCCCGAGAACACCTCGCCGTTCTGGATCGTGAGTTTCCTGACCGGCGCTCCCGGTTTGAGGTTCAGCTTGGTGAGCGAGACCCAAAAGGTGTTCGGCCGTGTGGCGGAGTCGAAGTAATAGACAAGGTTCTTCTGGTCCGCCGCGACGCGCCAAAGCGTCGAGGCGATATTGGGTTGATCGGGCGTCGAGACGCCCAGCGGCACGCTGACCGCGCGCTGCACGCTCAACACGCTCGCCACCGCCTGATAGGCGAAGGATTGTTCCGGCACGGCCTTGATGAAGTGCGGGTCGATCTTCTTGGGAATGGCGTCGAGCAGGAAGGCGGCGCGGGCGAAGCGGTCGGCGGCGCGATTGGTCCCCGGCAGGAACGCCAGACCGCCGACGCCCCGCCAATATTCCTCGATGGCGAGTTGCTGATCGTAGGTCGGCGAATTGGTCATCACCGTATATTGCTTGCCGTGGTGGATGATCAGCTTTCCCTTGACATATTCGAATATGGCCGAATCCCCGGAGGCGTCCGAAATCGACAGATGAAGCGCGGCGGGAGCGCCGTTCGGCAAGACGGGCGCGAGAATATTGAACGGCTCCTTGGAGAGGGCCGAGACCGCTTCGTCGACCGTGGCGTAATTGTCGAGCGCATATTGCGCCCAGGCGACGCTCGAAAGCAGCGGGCGCTTGCCGTCCGGCTTCGGAGATTCCGACTCCGTTAGATAAAGGATATTGGCCGCCAAGCCCTTTTCGTTGAGGCCGTCCGCCGTCCCGACTTCATAACCGGAGACGATCACGCTGCCATATTTGGACACCCAGCGGATCGAACGCGCGCCGGCGGCGCCGTCGCGTTTGAGGCCGGCCGGAAACACCCAGAGATTGGAGGACATATCCTCCTCCCAATCCAAACTGCGTCCGGTGATAACCGTATCGTCGGCGCCCACGAAAAGAGTCCGCGTGCATCCAAGCGCGATCCCGCCCGCGCCGACCGCGCAAAGAACAGCCGAAAGGCAAAGACCCGTTAGCCGCATTGAAAGTTTTTGCATTGCCAAGCTCCCCGCTCGAGTTACTCAAAACCGCGCGATGAATACGCACAGGCTCATGAATTGCGTAAATTCCGACATTACTGAAATCGTCGGCGGCGGCCGCGATAGTGCTCCGATCGCGGGCTTCTTTGCAAGCTGGCGGGAAGAGCAACGTTAATTCGCCGACGCCTCGCCCGACTCGTTTTTATTTATTCGAAACCCGCGTCAAAAGCTCCAATTTCTCGCGCGCGGCGCCGCTGTCCAGCGCCGCCGCCGCGAGAGCCGCGCCTTCGCGCAAATCCCGCGCCTTGCCGGCGACAACCAACGCGATCGCGGCGTTGAGAACCGCGATATCGCGATAGGCGTTGCGCGCGCCGCCGAGAACATCGCGCAACGCGCGGGCGTTATGCGCGGGGTCGCCGCCAGTCAGCTCTCGCGGCGCGGCCAGCGGCACGCCGGCGTCGCCGGGGTGAATCTCGAAGGAGCGCAGCGCGCCGCGCTCCAGCGCGACGACACGGGTTTTGCCGGTGGTCGTGGCCTCGTCGAGCCCGTCGCTCCCATGCAACAGCCACGCGCGCTCCGAGCCAAGCTCGCGCAGCGCCAGCGCCATCGGCTCGAGCCATTCGCGCGCGTAGACCCCCAGCACCTGGCGCTTGACTCCGGCGGGATTGCACAACGGTCCGAGCAGATTGAATATCGTGCGCAGCCCCAGTTCGGAGCGCACCGGCGCGGCGTGACGGAGCGCCGGGTGATGCGTCGGCGCGGCCATGAAGCATATTCCGGCCTCGCGCAGACAGGCGCCGGCGGACGCCGCGTCAATCCCGACCTTTACGCCCAGTTCGGCCAAGACATCCGTGGCGCCCGAGCGCGAGGACGCCGCCTTGCCGCCATGTTTGGCGACGGGAACGCCTGCGGCGGCGGCGATAATCGCGGCCAAGGTGGAAATATTATAGGTGTTGGCGCTGTCGCCGCCGGTGCCCACGATGTCGATGGCGTCCTCCGGCGCCTCGACCCGGATCATGGCGGCGCGCATCGCCTGCGCGGCGCCTATCAATTCCTCGGGGGTTTCGCCACGCTGGCGCAACGCCATCAGAAAGGCGCCGAGTTGCGCCGGCGTCGCCGCGCCCTCCAGAATCAACGAAAAAGCCTCCCGCGCCCGCTCGCGCGAAAGACGTTCGCCCTCGGCCAGCGCGGCGAGAACGGGTTTGAACGCGCTCACGCGACTTTGGCGCGGGAGGGACGCGAATCATTCCATTCCCGCGCCAGATCGAGGAAATTGCGCAGGATTTTGTGGCCGTGCTGCGAGGTGATGCTTTCGGGATGAAACTGCACGCCATGAACGGGCAGACTTTCATGCGAGAGCGCCATGATCAGGCCGTCGGACGTTGTCGCGGTGACGCGCAGACAACTGGGCAAGGTCTCGCGCCTAACGACCAGCGAGTGATAGCGCGTCGCCTGAAACGGACCCTCTATGCCGCGAAAAATCGTCTCGCCCTGATGCAGAATAGTCGCCATCTTGCCGTGGATCGGCAGCGGCGCGCGCACCACTTCCCCGCCAAAACTCTCGCCGATGGCCTGATGGCCGAGACATACGCCGAAAATCGGCACCTCGCTCGCCGCCGCGGCGATCAGATCGAGGCAGATTCCGGCTTCATGCGGCGTGCAGGGCCCCGGCGACAGCACAATCGCGTCGGGCGCGGCGGCAAGAACCTCGCCGACGCTTACTTTATCGTTGCGATGCACGGCGACATCGGCCCCGAGCTCGCCGAAATAATGGACGAGATTAAAGGTGAAGCTGTCGTAATTGTCGATCAGCGTGACTTTTGCCATTTGTTTTGGTCCGTTTCCCGGCGGGCGCCTTTCGTTTTTCATTAGGCTCGCGCGCGGCGGGAGGCAACCGCCCAGAATTGTCCCGCGAGCGGCGATTCGGTTCCGCCGCGAGAAAAACGCCGGTGGCGCGGCCTCCACGAAGGAGGCGCCCCATCCGGCGACAAGAAGAAAACAAGAACAAGCCGGAAGGTCGGCCCCGGGCGGCTGTTACAGGCGATAACGGATCTGGTCGGTCCAAAAGCGCTCCAGACGGCTGAGCGAGGTGTTGAGAACCTTGAATTCCTCGCTGCTGACGCCGCCGATCTGCTCCACCGTCATGGCGTGCTTCTCATAGAGATCGCTTACGATGTCGTGCACTTCCTTGCCCTTGGGGGTCAGGCTGATGCGCACCGAGCGCCGATCGATGCGCGAACGCGCGTGGTGAAGATAGCCCATTTCGACCAGCTTCTTGACGTTGTAGGAGACGTTGGAGCCAAGATAATAGCCGCGGGTGCGCAATTCGCTCGCCGTCAACTCCTTGTCGCCAATGTTATAGAGCAGCAGCGCCTGAACGGAATTGACGTCGCCGCGGTCGCGACGGTCGAACTCATCCTTGATCACGTCGAGAAGACGGCGGTGCAGGCGCTCGACCAGAGTGAGCGCTTCCATATAGACCGGCCGTATTTCGCCGATGCGCTCCGCCCGGGTTTGCTGGGGAGCCGATTTCGTTGCAGCCGTCATGGTCTTCTCCGTCTCCTGGCGGGATGCGTTGGAGCATCTCTCGATTACCGTTCATAGGGAGAACCTAATCAGCCCCGATGAAGACCGGTTTAAACAATAGCATGAATTCCGAGTTTACCAGGAACGCTTGCGTTGCAGTGAATGGAGCGTGAATTAATCCAATAATTTACGCTAAACGACGGTTAACCTTTGGGTTCGGCCCCCTGCGCCTTTTTGGACGCGCCGACTGGCGTCTCGCGAGTTTTGCCGGAGGGCTTGCGCGCGGGATCGCCGTCGGATGCGCTGCCGAGCCCGGAGGATTCCGCGCGCGCGTCCCGCTTCGCCGGCGCCTTGTCGTCTTTCTTGCCGACAAAACGACGTCCCAGCCGCCCCAGAGCCGATGGTTTTTCGCCAGACGCGGAGCGCGGCGCGGATTTCCGGCGCCGGAACTGCTCCATGAGCTTTTGCGCCTCGAAATCGCGCCCCGCCTCGAAGGTCAACCCGAAGTAGAGCACGATCAGCACCAAATCCACTCCAATGAGCCAATAGCCGCCCGCGAAAAATTGCGGCATGCTCGCCGCGACGAAAATTTGCGCGCTGGCGATAAGCAGCCAAAGGACGCCGCCCCAGGGCGTCGCGAGCCACAGACCGACTCCGGCTATGAGATCGAGCACGCTGAAGAAAATAATGGCCAAGGCGGCGCTGGACGGCATTGTGTCGAAGATCGGCGCCCGCGCCGTCAGCACGACGCGCCATTGCGCCAAGCCTTGCATTAGCCAAAACAACGCCATGACGCGCATGAAACGCGTCAACAGATAGCCCCATTTGGTCGCCTCGCCCCCGGCCCCGGGGTCGCCGACGCGGATAGCCCTATAGGGGTCGTCGGCGTCGTCGTAGTTGTTGACGGGCTCGGCCATGGGCTGCGCCTATTGCCCCCGCCGCGCGCGGGCCGCGAAACGCACGGCCTCCTCCGCGGCGCGAAACAGCGCCATCGCCTTGTTCTCGCATTCGCGTTGTTCGTAAGCGGGTTCGCTGTCGTAGACGACGCCGGCGCCCGCCTGAACGTGCATCTGGCCATCCTTTACGATGGCCGTGCGCAATACGATGCAGGTGTCCATCTGTCCGCCCGAACCGAAATAGCCGATGCAGCCGCCGTAAATGCCGCGTTTGTCCGTCTCGAGCTCGTCGATGATCTCCATCGCCCGCACCTTGGGCGCGCCGGAGACCGTGCCCGCCGGAAAGCCCGCCGCCAAGGCGTCGATGCTGTCATGGACCGGATCAAGTTCTCCTTCGACATTCGAGACGATGTGCATGACATGACTATAGCGTTCGATGGAGAAGCTGTCGGTGACCTTCACCGTGCCGGTCTTGGCGACGCGGCCCACGTCGTTGCGTCCGAGATCGAGCAGCATCAAATGCTCCGCGCGTTCTTTCTCGTCCGCGAGCAGTTCGTGGGCGAGGCGCTCGTCCTCTTCGACCCGCGCGCCGCGCCAGCGCGTTCCGGCGATCGGACGGATGGTCACTTTGTCATCGGCGAGGCGCACGAGAATTTCCGGGCTGGAGCAGACGATCTGGAAGTCGCGGAAATCGAGAAAGCACAAAAACGGCGCCGGATTGACCCGCCGCAGCGCGCGGTAAAGCGCGAAGGCCGGGAGCGCGAAAGGCGCCGTGAAGCGCTGCGACAACACCACCTGGAATATGTCGCCGGCGCGAATATATTCCTTGGCGCGCTCGACCATATCGAGGAAACGGGTCGCCGGCGTGTTCGACGCGGGTCTTTGCGCGGCGAGCAGCGGATCGACGCAGGCTTCGTGGTGCTCGAGCGCCGTCTCCAGGGTCGCCGCGATTTTCTCCAGCCGGGCGAGCGCCGCCTCATGCGCGGCGCGCGGCGTTATTCCCGCGCGTGGGCGCACCGGCGTCACCACGCAAAGCTCGTCCCGCACGCTGTCGAACACGACCATGATCGTGGGACGCAGCAGAATCGCGTCCGGCACGCCGATCTTATCTTCCTTGGCGGGCGCCAGCCGCTCCATCTGGCGCACCATGTCGTAGCCGAGATAGCCGAACACGCCCGCCGCCATCGGCGGCAGGTCCTCGCGCGGCGGCGCCGCGGATTCGGCGATTAACCGTCGCAACGCCTCCAAAGGGGGCTTATCGCAGGGCGTGAACGCCGAAGGGTCCGTCCGCGCGTCGCGATTGATCTCGGCCGCCCCGCCCTTCACCCGAAAGATCAGGTCGGGATCAAGGCCGATCATCGAATATCTGCCGCGCGTCGCGCCTCCCTCGACCGATTCCAGCAAAAAGGCGTTGCCTTCGCGCCCGCGCGAAAGCTTCAAATAGGCGGAAACCGGCGTCTCCAAATCTCCGACCAGCCGAATCGAAACAAGACAAGCGCGCCCCGCCTCGTAATCGGCGGCGAAGACGTCATAGGCGGGTTCGGCCAGTTCACCGTTCACTTTTCGCCGTCTCCGCCGATCGCGGCTTGCAGCGCCTTTTGGTTGATGTCGACGCCAAGCGCTTTTTCAAGGCCGCCGACATATTGCTCGAGCACGTCATTGACCAGCGCGGGCTTCAGTTGTTCGGCGATGCTTAGGACTTCCGGCGACGCCGGATCGAATTTTGGCGCCGACGTTTCGGCGACGAAGAACACCAACTGGCCGCCTTCGACCGGCGCCGAACCCGCGCCGCGCGGCGGCGCCTCGAAGAACTGCACGATTGTCGCGGGCGCGAAATCGGGTCGGTTGGCGCGCTTCACGTCGGTCACATGTCGGATTTGCAGGCCGAGTTCGCCGGCGAGATTGTCGATCGGCTTACCCGCGCGCAACTGCTCGACAAGTTCCTTGGCCTTGGCGCTCAGCGCCTTTTCCAGGGCCTCCTTGCGCATCGCGGCCTCGACGTCGCCCTTGACCTCGTCAAAGCCCTGCTGCCGGGCCTGTTCAACGTCGGTCACCTCGAACCACACATAGCCGCCGTCGCGCGTCGCCACCGGCTCGTTGTCGACGCCTTTATCGGAGGCGAAGGCGGCTTTCAGCAGATCGGGTCCACCGGGAAGGTCGGCGACGGCCTTGCCGGCCTTGTCGCGTCCCGAATCGTCAACGGCTTCGATGTCGCGCGCCTCCAGCCCAACCGCCGCGCCGGCCTCCTTGAGAGTCTTGCCGGCGCCGCGCTGATCCTCGATTGCGTCGTGCTGACCGCGCACGGTCGGAGCGGCCCTTCGCGTGGCGAGTTCCGCCCGCAATTCGGCCTCCGCCTGCTCAAATGTCTTTGAGAACACGGCCGGCTGGATTTTGGCCACCCGCGAGACGACGAATCCGAAAGGCGTCGCCACGATCTCGGTGAAGCCGGGGGCGGGCAAGGAGAAAACCGCGGCGCCCACCTTGGGGTCGCCAAAATCGCCCTGCGTCACAAGCCCGAGGTTCGCGTCCTTTGGATCGAGCTTGCGTTCGGCGGCCAGCGCGTCGAAGGTCGCCCCGCCCTTGAGGCGGCCCAGCGCATCCTTGGCCTCGATTTCAGTCTTGAAAACCAACTGGCTGACCTCGCGCTTTTCGGGCGCGCCGAAGCGATGGGCTTTGACCTCATCGTAATATTTGCGAACCTCCTCCGCCGCGACTTCAGCGGGCTTGGCCAGCGCGGCCGGGGTCGCGGCGAGCACCGTGATTTTGCGGAACTCCTTGGCCCGGAAGGTCGATTCGCGCTCGGTGAAATATTTTTTCACCTCCTCCTCGCTCGGCGAGGCGATCGGGCCGACGGCCGAGGCAGGGAGCAGAATCGCGTCGATAGCGCGGGTTTCGTTGCGGAAGCGGTAAATCGCCTCCAGCATCAGGCGCGGCGGCTCCAGCCCCGAGCTCACGCTGTCGGTGATCTCCTTGCGAAGATAGGCGCCCTTCTGATCCACGAGGAAGGACCGCTCGGTGAAACCGGCGTCGTGGATGATTTGCTTGAACCGATCGGGGTCGAACTCGCCGGAGACGCCCTGAAAGACCTTTTCAGCCTTGAGCAGCTTTTGCGTCTCGTCTTCGCTGATCGATAGCCCCAGGGCGCGCGCGCGCTGATCCAGCGACATGTCTGTGATGAGCCGGTCGAGCACCTGCTGATCGAGGCCGGCGCGGCGCGCCTCCTCATTGGTTATGCCGCGACGCAAACGCTGTTGCAATCGGCGCAATTCGTTTTGATAGCTGGCTCGGAACGCCTCGACGGTGATTTCGCCGCCGCCAATTTTGACGAGCCGCTGTGAGGAGAAGCCGCGAAAAACGTCGCCGATGCCCCAAACCGCGAAGCTAATCGCGATGAACCCCATGACGAGGCCCATGATGGTCCGGCCGATCCAGTTTTGCGACGCGACGCGCAGCCCTTCGAGCATGACGATGTTTTCCCCTGAGCGACGCCCGGACGGGCGCGCGAGTGCCTGTTTGGCGCGGGACTATAGGGATGACGTGGGAATGTTGCAATTGGCCGCGCTTTTCAAGCGCCCGCCCCTTCTTGACACCGACGAAGACGCCCGCATATAGCTGTTCCGCTTTTAAGAGCCGTCGCCCAGCGCGGCGCCGTGGCGGAGTAGCTCAGTCGGCTAGAGCAGAGGAATCATAATCCTTGTGTCGGGGGTTCGAGTCCCTCCTCCGCTACCATTCCAAATCAAATAGTTAACCGGAATTTGACCGCCTAAATCGCCAAGTTTCATGTTGCATCGTGTTGCGTCAATTACAGTTGATTTCCAACGATTTCCAAAGAGGCGCGGTGGCTCCACGCGACATGAAACGCGACATAATGCTAGCCGGACGTCTACACATTCGGTCGCTCTCGGAGTAACCATCGGGGATTGATATGAAGCGTCCTGACTCGCAATACTGGTCTCCCGTGGCGCTTCCGCCCAAATTTGGCTCAAATGCCGGCGAATCGTTGGCTCGATTGGTTTTGTCGGAATTGGCGAGCGGTTCTAAGCGCTAATGCAAAAACGGCCCGCCATGCATCCGGGCGGCCCGCGTCGTGGCGTCTGGTCTTCGGGACCATTCGCCCAATCAAAAAAGAGCAGGCGAGACGATGCGAGAGCGGCTTAGGAGAGTCCGTTCATTAGCAACCCGGCCTTGGACGGGGGACACAATTCCGCGGGCATCCGCCGCCGTAATAGCCGCGGCTCACGTCTTTGTTTCCTTGGTTTGTCTAGAGCTTGTCTCAAGAAGATCCACCCTTTTCTAACTGTATGTTAGCGCATATTTCAGCCCAATTTTCAAAAATTGCACATCGGACACATTCGGGAAACACTTCGCCTTTCGCTGGACAAACTGCGGAAACTTTCGCTTGCAAGAATGTCTCGTCGTGAAAGATATCGGATACATGGCGGCGAGAGGGGCGCNNAAGAACTGAACAGCCCTGGAGAGGGGCGCCCTTGCGCTGGTCGCCAATCGGGAAATGGATCTTTGAGATGAGGAAACGCCTATAGATCGCCGTCGCGGCGGCGGCCTCATTTTGCGCCCATTCTTTCCTGCTCCGCCTTCGCGAAGCCGCGGGAGGAGAAAGGCGCGCATTGGCGCGTCTTGGAAGAAGATCGAGGCGCTCTTGTTGACGCGCATGTCGCGGCGCTCGAAGCGGGATTGAAACTGCCTCCCATGCAGGAAAAAATTGGCCGGCGCTTGAAGCCGCCATACGCGAACATACGAAAGCAGGGCGGCGCGCATCGCCGAATGGCGTGAAAAGCCAAGAAGCACGAGGGACATCACAACGCGATTGAGGGGATCGCAATATCGCGCCAAAGCGCCGGGAGACTCAAGCGGCGCAATTGGTAAAACTTCGCGCCCCATCAGCTCGACAAAGCGAAATTACTTAGCGGTCTGAGTAATAGCGCTCCGAAGCGGGATAGGATGCCCCCGTCGCCTCTTTGGGAGAATTTGTTGTGGACAAACGGATAATTCTGGTGGACGTGGATCGGCCGGGCGAAACGCTCGAAGTCGACCTCATCACGAGCGACGAAACAGTTCTGCAGTTGGAGGTCCCAAACACAAACGTCCAGTTCAGATTGTTTCGTCGTGATCGCAATGCGGCCTATGAAGGCTCCCTCGGCGGAAGGTATTTCTGCTTCATTCCGCCCCGCGTGTGGGTGAACAAAACGGATGCCCGGAGGGGAGCGAAATAGCGAAGATGCCGCTTCCAAAGATTCACGCGCGTTGTTTTCTCCACTGCGGAAGTGAGAGAGCGGGCGTGATTTCCGTGACGGAGTGGAGCTCGCGATAGAGTCTCGCGGCGCGTCGCGGAGAACCGCTCTCCGATCTCCCCAGACCCGGCAGGGAGCGCGGGATTACCGAAATCGGCGTCGCGGCGCTCCAAATAATAGCGCACCTTTTGCGGCTTCAATTCGTGCTGGTTGAGGATCTTGCATAGCGTGCCATGCGCCAGATTGGCGAGGCGGGCGTGTCCCGCCGCCGGCCCATGCTCACGCGCATGACGCGCGCGCCCGTCGCCGGGGCGCGCTCGTGCCGCGTCCGGTTCGCGGTCCGATTTAGGAGCGCGCGGGTAAACGGCTGTATATAAATTATAGCCAGCCTAGAGTCCGCTGTTAGACCGGGCTTGCAATGGCCCCAGTTGGGAGCATGCCTTGATCACGCTCAGGATTCACCACAGAACAATATATCGCTACTCTCAACTGGTCGGCTTCGGACCGCATCGTTTGATGCTTCGCCCACGTGAGAGTCGCGATCTTCGCCTGATTTCGAGCAAAGTGACCGTGGCTCCTTCCGCGGTGGTGACCTGGGCGCAGGATGTCTTCGGCAATGCCGTCGCGATCGCCAACTTCCAGACCATGTCCGACAATCTCTTGATCGACGCCGTCGCGGAACTCGAACTCGGGGCCGCCGCTTGGCCGGTCTTCGACATTGCCGCCGCCGCGATTTTCTTTCCGTTCCAATACTCCAATGATGAATGGACTGATCTCGGCGCCTTGACGATTCAACAATACCCGGATCCGGCGGGGCGGCTTCGTGACTGGGCCGGCGCCTTCGTCAGCGGCAATCCAACGGATACTCTTGCCCTGCTTAAAGACCTCAGCGCCGGCGTTTCGGCATGGATCAGTTATCAGAGTCGAGACGACGAGGGAACCCAATCGCCGACCGAGACTCTGGAGCGCGGCTGGGGATCCTGCAGGGATTTCGCGGTCCTTTTCGTTGAAGCGGCGCGCTGGCTCGGATTCGGGGCGCGGGTAGTCTCTGGCTATCTCTATAATCCGGATCAGCAAATCGGCAGCCCGGGTAACCTCGGGTCGACCCATGCCTGGGCAGAGGTTTATGTGCCCGGCGCGGGCTGGATCACTTTCGATCCAACCAACCGCGGTGTTGGCGGCTTTAATCTGATCCCCGTCGCCGTCGCGCGCAACATCGGGCAGGCAATGCCGGTAGCCGGGAGTTTCGAGGGACCGGTCGATGCGTTTCTGGGAATGTCGGTGGAAGTCCTCGTCACGTCATGGAACAACGGGGCATGAGATCGCCTTTTCAGAAGCGAAATCGCGGACAGCGGAAGGCGAAATCCACTTCGCAGCCGCCTGCCCGCGCCGCGACCGGCGGCACGGGTAAAATCACAATTGTCTTCGACGCAATCGGATCAGTATCCGCGCCGCGCGACACGCTTTCCTGGTCGTCTCGAGCGACTCTTAACTCGCGCCACCGATAACTCGCGCTACCGACCAGAAATCATTCCTGGCGTTCGCTGTCGCTATCTTCGTCCGAGTGTTCATCGGGGTGCACGCCCCAATGGGTGTGGTGGTCGTGGTGACTGAAGACCTCGTGGAGGAGAACGCCGAAGCGATGTTTCTGTGCGTCATCTAGACCGTCATAGAGGGGCTTGGCCGCATCCGCGATTTTTTCCAATTCGGCGGACCGAGCCGAAAGGTGTTTCGCGCCGAGCCGGAAGCCTTCGATCAAGTCGCGCTTCTCGTGATGTTCTTTGGCTTTTTCGCGCCATTCGACGGCGCGGGCGGCGCGATCCTTGGCGATCTCGCGAAGCGCGGACTCGAGCGCGGGCCAATTTTTTTCCTGCGCCGGCGTCAGTTTCAATCCGGCCTTCAGCGCGGCGATGCGCGCGTCGGTAAAGGCGGCGATTTGGTCCGCCGAAAGTTGCTGGTGTTCGCTTGCCTGTTGGGGCGGGGCGGCCCTGACACCGGAGGAAAGGCCAGGCAAAGCGAACGCCGCCGCTGTCGCGACTATCAGAAAACGCTTTTTCATCGGATTCCCCTAAAGTTGAGGAGGAGACCCCCTCCATAACGTGGTCGACCGCCGACCGACTTCAGCTCTCGAATGAGGCTGATAAATCGCAGCATAGCCGGTCACAAAACGGCGCCGGGAGACTCGGAAACTACCTACTTTATCCCTCCCGATATTCGAGTTGGCTGTCGCGGCGGTTATTTCCCAGCGAAAGCTCGTCGATGCGATTGATGGGACGATCAGCGATCCATGCGCCGTCGTCCCTCAACCAACCCCGTCGATCCGTGTCCGCCATTTCAAGTGAGGAGCTATGTATTGTCACAATTGTCACTAGGTGCGTTCCGGGTAATGATCTACGCTTTAGGTTAAGTGAATGAGTCACCGCATGATGGCTACTTAGTAGTTTCCGGGACTATCTTTATGTGACCAGTTTCTACTACCATTTCCCTGGCTTTGAGACGTCTTGATAGTCGGTTCGCGGACCGTCCTAGTAAAGCTCGTTCCTTGCTGTGTGGCTTTGTCTAGGGTGGTAGTTATGTATAGCGTCGCAGGCATTTTGCGCATGATCGCGGAGGTCTTCTTGACTCTGCATTTGACAGTGAGCCGACCAGCCTACATCCAAGCGCGGGCGGGATCATCGGGCCCCGCTCGTCACGATGCGCCAACGCGGCCGATCGCGCCAAATTTCCGGGTTGCAAGTCTGTCTCCAGGCGCGAAGGAGAATTTATCGGCGAACCACGACAATTCAGAGCCAATTTTGGGGGCGGCCCGGCGCCAACCCGCTACGTGTTCGTCGAAAGCATGCGGTCGGTTGAGCGCACCGTCGCGCTCGCTCCAGCGAAGTCAAACTGCAGGCTCGTTCACGCGCGGTTCCAAACCGCCAACGGCGACCCTGATCGCGACCGCCGCTCAATCGCGATTGTCGGACATCTCGACGCCTGCTCAACAATCGGCGCCAAACGCGACGATTGCCGAGAGCCAGGGCGGAGGTCGGAATTATCTGGCGCTCATCGATGTGGATCACGCCGCGGCCGAGGAGCGCTGCCTTGATGAGGCAATCTATTTCGAAGCCCGCGGCGAATCGGAGGCTGGACAGGCCGCAGTGGCGCAGGTGGTGCTCAACCGCGTCGAGAGCGGGCATTATCCCGCATCGATTTGCGGCGTCGTCTATCAGAATCGGCGTCGTCACAACGCCTGCCAATTTTCCTTCGCCTGTCAGGGCAAAACTCTTCGCGTAGCGGAACCTGTCTCCTGGACGACGGCCGTGCGTATCGCGCGTGAAGTGTTGTTAGGCGGCGACTATTCCGCGGAGGTCGGCGGTTCGACTCATTATCTCGCCGATTACGCGCATCCGCGTTGGGCGCGAACGTTGCAAAGGACGGACGTCATCGGACATCACATTTTCTACCAGGCTACGCCCGCGGCGACACTGGTCTGCGTGCGACACGTTGGGAAACGGGGAATAGGGCTCGGGCAAACCGAGACAGTCGAAGTCAATTCGCCAGGCTGAGTTGGTTTTACGTCCGTTTCCTTGGCGCGGCGAAGCAATGGAAGATTATCGAGGGTCGGAGCAGGGTCGCCTTAGGTGGGCGTGAGCAATTGCGTTCCTGCTCTGGGAGTCATTGTCGAGAGTTGTCACTCCGCCGCGCGAACGACAGGCGCCGGGGGCGCCGGCTCCGTTACGCCCTCGTGCACATCGAGATGCGTTGGTTTGACCGTGGCGAGGATCGATTTCGCGCGAGCCACGTCTCCCGCCGTTCCATGCACAAAGACCAGAAAGGAATCGGCCTTCAAAGCGTGTTCATATTCGAGAACGCTGTTCTCGGGAATGCCCATGCTGTAGATCGCGGCGCCAATGGCGCTGGAGGCGCCAAAGGCGACCGCGCCCTCGACGGCGGAGAGGACGATCATCGCAAGAGCGCCAAGCGCCATGACCGGTCCGGTCAGGGGTGAAGAGAGAAAAATGCCCGCCCCGAAGAGTCCCCACAAACTGCCCCAAAAGGCGCCGTATTTTCCCCAGAATCGGATGCGTCCGCCGGCGTTATAAAAGCCGACGACATTGTCCTCGGTGTGATATCCGCGACCGATGATGCTCAATTGCTTCATGTCGAAGCCGGCTTGCGCCAACGCCTTAACCGCTACCTCGGCTTGAGTGTGATCGGGGAAGCGAGCGACCGATATGTCAGTGCGTTCCATGGGTGACTCCTTTTGGCGCGATGGATGAATTTGCGCGCGCGGGCATTGTGACGGCGATGGCTATGACGGCGCCGTGATGAAACCTGGCTACGCCCGCAACCCAATCCGCGACATCGCCGAGCGTCGCGCTCGCTGGAAAGCCAAACGAAACTTGATCATCCCTAAAGACAACCCGCAATCGAGATTCATTCGCTCGCGCCTGATGGAAGCCTTGCATTTCAGTCTCCTTTGGTCTTGCCGCCGGGCAGGCGCGCACAAACGCGCCGCGATGAAAGTTGTCGCTGTGTTCGCCGTGGCTATATTCGGCCCAGCAAAACCAGAATGAGCACGATGACCAGGATTGTTCCCAGGGCTCCCGACGGGAAATAGCCCCAGTTGGCGCTGTGGGGCCACGCGGGGAAGGCGCCGACGAGCATCAGGATAAGGATGATGAGGATGATTGTTCCAAGCGACATGAGATTTCCTTTCTTGCGGGGGCAAACTTGCATGCGTAAAGGCCGAGATCGGTTCGCTAGATTTGCGGCCGCGAACGGTCGTCGGCTTTGAAGTAAAGTCGGGCGACGGCAATCAACGCCCCGTCGCTCGGATGATCGATTGCCTCGACACCGACAACGCAACGGGCGATGTCGGGATGGCGGCGCGCCATATGCGCGGCCAGTTCCGATTTGGCGCTGGTCGGACCGGTGATCAGGATCGTCTTTGCATTGGCGATCGCCTCCGTGACCTGCTCGAAGAACTCCTGGTCCAAGGGCGCATCGCCACTGCCGATCGCGTTGGCCTTGTGGTGGATGTGGCGCGTTGGATTGTGTGGATGGAGGATCATGCGATCGACCTCGGTCGCGTTGAAATGGAAGACCTTTGCTTCTCGATGATCAATCCAGACAATCGCGTGATAATGGCTGGCCATGGCATGTGTCCGCGCTCGCATCTGGAGGCGACGGCAGCGAGGCTGGGTAGCTGTTGCCTCCGCTTGATGTCGCGAAATTGACGTTTGAATTATGGTTCATAAGAAGAATCGCAGGTAGGCTCGGAAACTACTCAGAAGAATGCGCGCCCGCGCATACGCGACAGACGCCTTCGACGACTCAAGTTTGTGAGGCGGGGCCGGCGAGGATATGCTAGTACAATCAATTGCGCCCCGATGAACCTTGCCAGAATAACAGGGCCGAGAAGGTCAGCTAGGAACTATGACGAGCCCCACCACCGCAAAAAGCAAAAGGGCCGGTCGGAAGAGCGCTGGCGACCTTGCCGCGGGAATATCAGCCGAAAGCGGCGCGTTTCCGATTGTCGCCATTGGCGCCTCGGCCGGGGGGCTGGAGGTATTCCGCGGCTTCCTCGACGCTCAGTCGCCTAAAAGCGGAATGGCTTTCGTGATGATCCAGCATCTGGATCCCACGCATCCCAGTCTCATGGTGGAATTGCTCTCCAGCCACACGAGCATGGCCGTCGTGCAAGCGACGGACCGCGCGCGGCTAGACCCTGATCGTGTCCACCTCATTCCGCCGGGCGTCTCTCTGGCAATTCGAGATGGCCTGCTCCGGCTTTCAAAACCAGTGGAACGGCATGGAGCCCGTCTGCCATTCGATTTTTTTCTTGGTTCGCTAGCCGAGGCCCGCGGTGAACGGGCTATCTGCGTGGTCCTCTCGGGGAGCGGCGGCGATGGCAGCGTTGGGCTTCGCGCGATCAAGGAAAAAGGCGGCCTCGTTATCGTTCAGGATCCCGAGGAGGCTGAATTCGACGGAATGCCGCGCAGCGCGATCGCGACCGGCGCGGTCGATTTCGTCGCCTCGGTCGCCGACATTCCCGACCTCATTTTCAGACAGCTTCACCCGGCCGCGTCCGGCGTCGTCGACGCGACGAAATCCCTCAAAGACCCCACCTCCGACGAATTCTCTCAGATAATCGCGCTTGTTCGACATAAGACATCGCATGATTTCAGCGTCTACAAGAAAGGCACGCTGGAGCGCCGTCTCGAGCATCGGATGAACGCTGTTCGGATAGAGGATCGCCCTTTATATCTGAAGCTTCTGCGTGAGAAACCCGGAGAGGCCGAGTTGCTTCGCAAGGATCTATTGATTGGCGTCACGCAATTTTTCCGCGGTGAAGCGGCTTTCGATTTCCTGTCCAAAGAAATCGTTCCCGATCTCGTCAATCAGCAAAAAGACGGGCGCCCTATTCGCGTGTGGTGTCCTGGCTGCAGCACGGGTGAAGAGCCCTATTCCATAGCCATGCTGTTCCTGGAGGCCTTCGAGGAGTTGAAACGGCCGGCGAGGCTTCAGATTTTTGCTTCGGACATCAACGGCGACGCCGTGGCTTTCGCGCGCGACGGGCTCTATCCCAATACGATCGAGGCGGATGTGGCGCCGGACAGATTGGCGCGATTCTTCACTAGGGAAGATCATCATTACCGTGTTGCCAACGAATTGCGCGACTGTGTGGTCTTCACGGTTCACGATATTTTGGCGGACGCGCCATTCTCCAACATAGATCTCGTTAGCTGCCGCAATCTCCTCATCTATTTGCAACCGGAAGCGCAGCACAAAATTCTGTCGTTTTTCCATTTCGCCTTGCGCGATGGCGGCGTGCTATTCCTCGGAGCCTCCGAGGCGGTCGGCTCTGGAGAGCGTTTCGAGTCGGTTTCGAAAAAACATCGCGTCTATCGCCATGTCGGTCGCAGTCGCCCGGGCGAGGTCGCGTTTCCGACAGGCGCCCGCGCCAGCGATCGACTTCCCCTGGCGCACGCGGCGAAACCCATTTTCGGACAAGCATCCGACTTCGATTATCTCTCTTGGCGCGCGCTGACCGACACATTTGCCTTGTGCTCGGTGTTGATCGACGCTCGGCATGAATGCCTTCATATCTCCGGGACCGCCGACAAATACCTCAAGGTTCCCTCGGGAGTCTCCAACGCGGATCTGCTGGCCATGGTCCGTGACGGGCTACGCCCCAAGCTGCGCGCCGCCATCGAGCGAGCCAATCGCGATCGCGCGCGAGCGATCGTGACGGACGCATATCTGCTCAAGGATCACGATCCTTCACCGGTTTGCATCGCCGTCGAACCTGTCAAGATGCATGGCGAGGAACTGTTGCTCGTCAGCTTTCTGGACGGCTCGGTCGCGGGCCCACAGACGAGTCAATTGCCTGGGCCGAGGCCCGCGGGTGGAACTCAGCTCGCCGATTTGGAGCGCAGGCTCGCGGATGTCACAAGGGAACTCGAAATCGCCATTCATGATCTCGACAGCGCGAAAGAAGAACAAAAGCGCATCGGCGAACAGGCGATGTCTCTGAACGAGGAGGCGCAATCCACCAATGAAGAGCTCGTCACGTCAAAGGAAGAGTTGCAATCGGTCAACGAGGAGCTCACGGCGCTAAACAGTCAGCTCCACGAGACTCTTGAACGGCAGCGAAACACGTCCAACGATCTCCAGAATATTCTGGAAAGCTCGGGCATCGCCACGATATTTCTGGATGAAGAACTCAAAATCCGGTTTTTCACGCCCGCCGCCATGTCGCTGTTCAGGGTCATTTCTGCCGATATTGGTCGACCTCTGGCCGATTTCACATCGCTGGCGAACGATAACGATCTGATCCGCGACGCCTCGATTGTTCTTAACGAACAGAAGATCGTTGAACGTGAAGTCTCGACCCAGAACGGGGTTTGGTACAATCGGCTCATATTGCCGTACAGGACGCACGACGGCCTCGTCGAAGGCGTCGTGATCACCTTCACGAACATCACTGAAAAGAAGCGGGCCGCCGAAGCGCTCGACGCCGCCAAGCAGGTCGCTGACCAGGCTAATGTCGCCAAATCGCGATTCCTCGCCGCCGCCAGCCATGATTTGCGACAGCCCTTACAAACGATCCGGCTTCTGCAAGGATTGCTGGTTGAAAAGTCCAACGGGCCGGAAACGCAAACGCTGCTGAAGCGTCTCGACGCGACGGTTGGCGTGATGTCGGGAATGCTGAACACGCTCCTCGATATCAATCAGCTCGAAGCCGGCGTCATCCACGCCGACATTGAGAGCTTTGCATTGGCTGATCTGTTCGAGCATCTTAACGCCGACTTCGGCTATCACATGCGGGCGCAAGGTCTCGACTGGCGCGTCGTATCAAGCGCCTGCATTGTGCGGAGCGATCCAAGACTACTGGAGCAGATTCTCCGCAACCTGCTCTCGAATGCCGCGAAATTCACGACGAGCGGCAAGGTGTTGCTCGGGTGCCGCCGGCGCGGCGAGACGATGCGTATCGAAGTCTGGGACACGGGTCCGGGAATTCCCGAGGAAGATCGTCTCGCGATCTTCGAGGAGTTTCACCAGATCAACAATCCNNGCGATCGTGCAGCGATTGTCCACTCTGCTCGGCCATCCGATTGATCTAATTTCGCGCCCTGGGCATGGTTCCATGTTCAGCATCCACGTGCCGATGGAAGCCTCGGCTCACGCTTCCTCGAGCGATCCCCGAGCAGGCTCCGCCGTCGAACGCGCGAAAGGGAGCGCCTCGATTCTCGTCGTCGAGGATGATCCGACCATCCGCGAACTTCTCGAAATGCTTTTGCGCGGTGGCGGTCATCGTCCGATTGGCGCCGCCGATGGCGTCGCCGCGATTGCTTCGACAGAGATTCCCGACATTATTGTCGCCGATTTCAACCTTCCGAACGGTCCAAACGGGGTCGATGTCGTCGCCAAGCTTCGGGAAAAATTTCAACGGGCGATTCCCGCTATTGTTCTGACTGGAGACATCTCCACGCAGACTCTGCGCGCCATCGCCGCCCTTGGGTGCACGCATCTCGACAAGCCGGTCGAGACGGCGGAACTCATGCGCGCCGTCGCCGATCTCCTCGCGGCGACGGCTCCAATCCCGACGTCCGACACATCGATAAGGAGGTCTGGCGAGCCATCATCCGCGACCATCTTCGTGGTCGACGACGATGCCGGCATACGCGATACGGTTCGAGAGATCCTCGAAGCGCATGGGTGGCTCGTGGAGACGTTCGCGAGCTGTGAGGCGTTCCTGGCCCAGTTGCGGCCAGGCCGCGAAGGATGCCTGGTGATCGACGCGGTTCTGCCGGGAATGGACGGCTTCGAGCTGTTGGCGCGGCTCAAGGCGGATAAGATGACGCTGCCGTCGATCATGATCACCGGACATGGCGACGTCTCCCTGGCTGTGAAAGCCATGCGGGCCGGAGCCTCGGATTTCATCGAGAAGCCGTTCGGCCATGAGGAGCTTTTAGTCAGCATTACGCGTGCGCTTGAGCAAGCCCCCG
>PLAI01000057.1 GCA_003134075.1 Methylocystaceae bacterium
CAATGACGGAGCCTACTAGTGAAGGAATTATCGGTCCAGGCGTTCGACAGCTTTGACGGCAATGTCGCGATCCAGATCGAGGACATGCCAGCGCTCGCCTGTCATCAGGGATGCGCCGCCTGTTGCGATCTGCGCGTCGCCGCGACGGCTCCCGAAATATTGCTGATCGCGCAATATATCGTCGCGACCAGGCCCGCTCTCTTCAGGATCGGCGTGGATCTCGCGGATCGCGTCGCGCGGGACGCCGCGACCACCAGCGGGCTCGACGACGCGCAGCGCCTCGCGTTGCGCCAGCCGTGTCCCTTTATCGAGAACGGCCTTTGCCTTGTCTATCGCGCGCGTCCGCTCGCGTGCCGCGGCCATGCCTCTTTCGATAAGGCCGCCTGCGCCGAGGCCGTAGTCGATCTGGACCACGAGGCGCTTGTTTCCATGCCGCATTTCCTGGTTCGCTGCGTCGTGCAGAACGCACTGTTGGCGTCGCTGCGCGACGCGGGCCTCGCCTGGGGGCTCTATGAACTCAATAGCGCGCTTAACCTCGCACTCACGAACCCTGACGCCGAGGCGACGTGGCGCGCCGGCGGCGATCCTCTCGCAAGCGCTTCGATCGCCGGCGCCGACGCGCTCGAGACGGCCGCGACATTCGACGCCATCAAATTTGGGTGAGATGGGCGGACTCTCGCTCCGCGCCCACGGCCGCGCTAACGGAGAGGGAGCGATGCGCGTGATTTTTCAACTTGCCCCGCGAGCCGGCGCGGCGTAATAATCGTCGATATGTAAATCAGTTATATGATTTCTTGCATGCCTTCACGCGATCGGCGGCGGTCGGTTTCGCGCGGCCCCTGGCTTGCATAGGCTAAGGGTTCTCGCGTTGGCGGACCATCCGATCCCGCCGATCGCGGTTGGGGCGACCCGAAGCGTTTCCTCGGGCGCCCGCGCATGAGCGCGATAGGCCGCGCCCCAAGGGGGGAGGCCATGCAAACGAGGGCTCGGCGATGCGCATCGGCGTCTTTTGCACCTACGAAAACCACGAGCGCGACTTTGCCCGCTGTTTCGACATGCAGACGCGCTATGTCCAACACGCGGAAGCCCTCGGCATAGACGAAGCCTGGGTCGCCGAACATCATTTCGACCCGGACGCCGTGAGCCCGTCGATCCTGACATTGCTCGCCTATCTCGCGGGAGTCACGAGCCGCATAAGGCTCGGCTCCGCGGCGGTGCTGATCGCCTTTCGCAATCCCATTCAAGTCGCGGAAGATGTCGCGACGATCGACATTCTCTCCAAGGGGCGGTTCGATTTTGGCGTCGCCAAGGGCGGTCCCTTCGCGCTTCAAAACAAGCATTTTCTTGCGGGAGCGGATCACTCCCGAGATATGACGCTGGAGGCGCTGGGGCTGGTCAATCGGCTACTCTATCAAGACCACGTGAGCTTCACCGGCGAATATTATCAGGTGAGCGACGTCACGATTACGCCAAAGCCCCTGCAAAGGCCGATCCCGACCTTTCTGGCGACGACGACGCCGGGCGCGATCCGCCATGCCGCGCGCAACGATCTCGGCGTCATGGCCGCGCCGCCGTACCCGCTGTCCCGCGTGCTCGACATCATCGAAACTTATCGCGAGGCGAGCGGACCCGGAGTCGATCCTCGCCTGACGCTGGCCAGATTTTTTTATACCGCCCCGACGCGTGAAGAAGCCTTGGCGGAAGCGGTTCCGTTCATTCGGCGCTTCGCCGAGCGCATCGGCGGCATTTTTCGCGCGCAGGCGGGCGCGCCGAACGTTCCCTTCGACGAAGCGGCGATCATCGAGCATTCGCTGATTGGAAGTTTCGACGAAATCGGCGAAAAAATCGTGGAGTTGCATCGGCGCACGGGATTGCGTTCCTTGCTGTTGAAGCCGGCGTCGCTGGACGCGGAGAAAAACTTTCGCGCGCTCGACGATTTCGCGCGGCTCATCCGCCCACGCCTGCCTGTCGCCGAATCCGCGCCCAAAGCTCTGGAGGCGGCGCGATGACCGGCATCGCCGTAAATTGGATTGCGCGGGCGTTGCTTTAATCCGGGGTCAAAAACCCGCGTTGCCGCAACAGCGGCTCCACCGTGGGCATGCGGCCGCGAAAGGCGGTGTAGGCGTCCCGCGCATCTTGGCCGCCGCCGGCCGCGTAAATGTGTTCGCGTAGCTTTTCCGCCATCTCTCGCGCGAAGGGATCGCCAGCCTCCTTGAAGGCCTCGAAGGCGTCGGCGTCGAGCACCTGCGCCCAAAGATAGCTGTAATAACCGGACGAATAGCCATCTCCCGAGAAGATATGGGAGAAATGCGGCGCGCGGTGGCGCATGATGATGTCCGCGGGCATTTCGATGCGCGCGAGGCTAGCGCGCTCAAGTTCGCCGACATCTATCTCGCCCTGCTGATCGCGCTCGTGCAGATCGAGATCGACGAAGGCCGAGGCGCAGAACTCCACGGTCGCGAATCCCTGATTGAAATTGCGCGCGGCGACGATGCGCGCCAGCATGTCCTCCGGCAAAGCTTCCCCCGTCTGGGCATGGAGCGCGAAACGGCGCAGCACGCCGGGTTCCAGCAGCCAATGCTCATAAAGCTGCGAGGGAAGCTCGACGAAATCGCGCGCGACATTCGTGCCCGCGACGCACGGATAAGTAACGTCGGACAACATGCCATGCAGCGCATGGCCGAACTCGTGGAACAACGTGTGCGCGTCGTCGAGGCTGATCAATTGCGGCGCGCCGGCCGCGCCTTTCGCGAAATTCATCACATTGACGACGACGGGACGAATGTCGCCGGCAAGTTTTTCCTGGCCGCGGAACTCCGACATCCAGGCGCCGCCGCGCTTAGAGGGCCGCGCGAAATAATCGCCGAGAAACAGCGCTACATGTTCGCCCCGCTCGTTCAATACTTCGAACGCGCGCACTTCCGGATGATAAAGATCGAGCCCATGTTGCTCGACGAAGCGCAGCCCGAAGAGGCGCTCGGCCACATGGAAGGCGGCGGCGATCATATTGTCGAGCTGGAAATAGGGCGCGACCTCGGCCTGATCGAGATCGTAACGCTCCTTGCGCGCGCGCTCGGCGTAATAGCGCCAGTCGGCGGCGCCGAGTTGGAAATTCGCGCCCTCTTTTTCGATAGTCGCCTGCAGCGCGGCGCGCTCGTTCCGCGCCTGCTCGAGCGCCGCCGCCCAGACCTCATCAAGAAGGGCGCGCACCGCCTCGAGCGTTTTCGCCATCGTGTCGTCGAGCTTGTAGCCGGCGAAATTCTCGTAGCCGAGCAGCCGCGCGCGTTCGTGGCGAAGTTTCAGGATTTCAGCGATGATGGCGCGATTGTCCGTCTCTCCGCCGTTCTCGCCCCTCTTCGCCCAAGCGCTGAAGGCCACCTCGCGCAGATCTCGCCGCGCCGACCCTTGCAGAAACGGCTCGACCGAGGAACGCGAGAGCGAGACGCCATATTTGCCGCTGGCGCCGCGCTCAGTAGCGAGGGCGGCCGCGGAGGCGCGAAAGCTCTCCGAGAGCCCGTCGAGCGCGTCTTCATCGAGCAGCAACAGGAAAGAGGATTCATCGGCCAGCACATTTTGCGAAAAAGCGGCGCCAAGCCGCGCAAGCCGTTCGACGATGGCCGTCATGCGCGCGCGCTGAGCGCCTTCGAGCCGCGCGCCGGCGCGCATGAAGTCCTTGTGGGTGAGCTCCAGCACGCGCAATTGCTCGCGGGTCAGCCCGAGCGTTCCGCGCCGCGCATATAGCGCGTCGATCCGGGCGAACAGCGCGGCGTTCATCGACGTCTCGCTTGCGTGCCGCGCAAGCACGCCCGAGATTTCGCGCTCGATTTCCTCTAGCTCGGGCGTTGAATCGGTCCCGCAAAGATTCCAGAACACCGCGCCGACCTGCCGCGACAGGCGCCCCGAATCTTCGAGAGCGGCGATGGTGTTGTCGAAATCCGGCGCCGCCGGGTTTTGCGCGATGCGGTCTATCTCGGCGCGATGTTCCGCCAGCGCCTGTTCGAACGCGGGGCGGTAATGAGCGGCGGCGACGGCTCCAAAGGGCGGCAGCCCATAGGGCCCAAGCCACTGGGCGAGCACCGGATTCTGATTTTGCGGCATGGTGGAATTCCTGACAGAAGACGAGTTGCGCGAAAGATTAAGGATTTGCGCGCGCGGGCACCAGCGGGAGGATGCTCCGCCGCCTTCCTCCCCGCCCTCTCGCGAAACCCCTCACCGCAAGAGTTGCTGTTCCCTATGTCCGCGCTGGCGCAGGGAGGCGATGCTGGTTCGGTCGAGGATCATGGCGATGGAGTCGCGCACATCGAGCATGATGTCGCGGATCGCGCAGGCGGCCTCGTCGGGGCAATCGGCGCAGCGTTGATAGGCGGTCCTGCTCGCGCAGGCGATCGGCGCGAGCGGGCCGTCGAGAATGCGGATGATCTGACCGACGGTGATTTTTTCGGCGGGCCGCGCCAGCAGATAGCCGCCGCCCTTGCCCTTGCGGCTGTTGAGAATGCCGGCGTTGCGCAATTCCACCAAAATCGCGTCGAGGAATTTGCGCGGAATATTATTCGCCGCCGCCATGTCTCCGGCGAGGCACTGCCCCTCCGCGCCAGCCAGATGAATAAGCGCCTTCAGTCCATATTTGGCTTTATTCGACAGCATTTGTTTTAACGTCGCCCTTGTCGCCGCCCTGCTCCAATAGCTATCATATCGGATCACGGCGGAACAGAAGGCATGGCGACGCGCGCGGCCGAGCCGGAACAATGTCGTTCCGGCTCGGCGCGAAAAACTATAAACTCAATTAAATCAGACGGCGCGATAGGGTTTGGTCCGCGCTGTCCCCCGCGCGGGGCCGCCCCCGGGCCATTGGTCTATTGGCGCGCGCGGGGAGAACGACGCGCCCAAGGCCCGGGGACGATTCTTGAAACGCTAGCGCGTTTTCGTCGCGGGCGTCTCGGAGACGAGCGCCACCTTGGCGTAGCCGGCGGCGTTGATGATGCCCATGGCCTCGACGATTCTGCCATAGGCGACGCTCTTGTCGCCGCGAACATGGATGCGGCGGTCCTTGTTGTTCTCAGCGTTCTCGTTGAGACTGGCCAACAGTCCGTCGGCGCCGATCACTTCCTTCTTGTCGACGAAGAAGCCGCCATTGGCGTCGACGCTGACCACGATCGGCGGTTTCTGGTCGTTGAGCTGCTTGGCCTGGATCTTCGGCAGATCGACCGGAATTCCCGATGTCATCAAAGGCGCGGCGACCATGAAGACGATCAGCAGAACCAGCATGACGTCGACAAGCGGCGTGACATTGATGTCGGCGATGGGTTGCGACTCGAATTCCGAATCGTGCTTACGCAACGCGAAGGCCATTGCGGTCTCCCTTCCTTGAAAGCTGACGGGACAGTTCGACCTCGAACACGCCGATGAAGGCGTTGAGACGCTTGCCATAGGCGCCGATGTCGCCGCTGATGCGGTTGTAGAAAATCACCGCGGGAATGGCCGCGACCAGGCCGAGCGCCGTCGCGAACAGCGCTTCGGCGATGCCGGGCGCGACCACGGCGAGGCTGGTGTTGTTGGAGGCGGCGATGCCCTGGAACGAGTTCATGATGCCCCAGACCGTGCCGAACAGGCCCACGAATGGCGAGACGGCGCCGATGGTCGCGAGCCCCGGCAGGCGCGCCTGCAGATGATCGATCGCGCTCGAACTCGCCAGCACCGCGACGCGATGCACGCGATCTTGCAGCTGATCCCGCTGACCCTCGGTGTAGATGAGATCGGCGGAGCGCGCCTGTTCATCGACCATGGCCTGATAGATTTGCAACAGCGGATCATTGGCCGAGGTCTTGGCGAAGCTTTCGGCGATATCGGTCACCGGCAGGCCCGCCTTGACGCTCTCGAACAGTTTTGACGCGCGCGATTGCAAGATGGCCAGGCGAACGAGCTTTTCGGCGATCACCGTCCAACCCCATGCGGAGGCGAGCAGCAGCAGGACGATCACCGTCTTGACGATGGAGTCCGCCTGCAGAAACAATTCCACCGGAGAAAGCGTATGCGCCAGGGCGGCGGACGCCGTGGCGGAGATCGGATCATTCATTCTTCTGGCCTTTCGTGTCGGGAGATAAGCGCGAGAGCGACGGATAAACGCGAGAGCGTTCAGGGGCTGAAGGTCAGCGAACCCGACAGCGACACCGGCTTTCCGGGCGCCGGAACCGAACCGCAGCGGGCGCCGAGCCGCTGCGCCACCCCGTCGAAGGCGGCGTTGCCCGAGCCCGAAATCGAATAGGAGGTCAGCGAGCCGGAAGGCCCGAATGTCGCGTGATAGGAAATATGCGCGGTGCGCGGCGCTTGCGATTCCGGATAGGCGTTGGCGGCCGCGCGCTGCATGCAGGCGTGGAAGTGGTTGGCGATCTCCGAAACCTGCGCGCCGGGCGGCGCGGCGGGCGCGCGCGCGACGGGAACGGCGGCGCGCGGCGCGGCGGTCTGTTTCCGCTCGACCGGCTTGTCGACTTTCTTCTCCACCTTCTCGATCGGCTTTGGGGTGGGCTTTGCTTCCTCGATCGGCGCGATCGGGTCCAGCGCCATCGGCGGCGGCGGCGTGTCGTCGACCTGCGGCTGTTCGATCGGCGCCTGGTCGGGCGGCGGCGGCGGCTCCTCGGCGACCGGCATGGGCGCCAGCTCGACGGTCTGCTCTTCCTCCGTGACGACCGCCGCCGGCTTGAACGCCGTCGTCACCGCCGCGCCGATCAGCAAGGCGTAAAGCGCCAGCGCGACCCCCTGCGCCGTATAATGCTGTTTGGGCGGCTTCCCGCTCAGCAAGGATTGAGCGCCATGAGCGCGATGATCCGGCGGGAAGGCGCCGGCGCCAGGGATCGCGACCGCGGAGGAACTGACGAAGGCCATCAAGACGCCTTTCTTGCAAATTGGCGGAACGAAACTAGATAACATCATATTTCCGATAGACACAATAGA
>PLAI01000173.1 GCA_003134075.1 Methylocystaceae bacterium
GGATGATCAGGTAATTGCCGATGTTTAGAACCGCGCGTTGAAAATGGCTGACGGTTTTCGCGCCCTGCACCAACTCCGCCGTTTTGCCAAAATAGGTGTTGGCGCCGGTGGCATAGACCATGGCGGCGATTTCACCCTGGCGAATGATCGATCCGGAAAATATTGCTTCACCGGATTTGCGGGTGGCGGGAAGCGATTCTCCCGTCAGGGCCGACTGATCCACCTCGACCGGGTCGCCGTCCAGCAGGCGCGCATCCGCTGGCACAATGTCGCCCAGCCGCACGCGAATAACGTCGCCCGGGACCAATTCACGCGCCGCCGGGTTGATCCACTTCCCGTCGCGTTTCACCCGGGCCTTGATCGCCAGTGTGGCCTTTAGGGCGGCAATGGCGTTGCCCGCCTGGTGTTCTTCCCAGAAGCCGACCACGGCGTTGGTCAGAAGCAAAAGCAGGATGATCCCGAAGTCCGGCCAATGCCGGTCTATCGCCGACAGGATCACGGCCACTTCGATCATCCATGGAATGGGACCCCAGAAATAAGTGAGGAATTTCAGGACCTCATTGGTTTTCTTCTCTTCGATTTGGTTGGGGCCGTATTGGGTCAGCCGCTTCTGAGCCTCAGCTTGAGTCAGGCCATCCGGTGACGATCCTAGTTTTGCCTGCAGGTCAGGCATGGAAAGGGATTTCAAAGCTTGGGTTGGATCGGGCTTCGATCCCGGCTTGGAGTCGGCAGCCTGGGAAGGGGCGTCATTCGGCACCATAGTGGGTGCTTCTTTTTTCTCCGCTGCACCCTCAATTTTCGTGCTCCCTGGGATATTTGTCGTCATGGTCATGCCCCTTCCGGCGCCTTCGTGATCCAGTCTTTCGCGGCAGGCAATTCGGCGAGTCTGAACAGCCGGACTTCCCCGTGAAAGAAAGGCTTAAACATGTTGACCAACGCGTTCAGCAATCCATGATCCGTAACCACGGCGATATGACTAAAATCGTGCCAGTGCTTGAGCCCGAACACGGCGTCATCCGACAGCGCCTCGAGTTCAAAACCTGTGAAATCCTTCCCGATGACATAAAGCATCTTGATCGGGCCCCGAGCGATCATTGCTTCGGCCTTCGGGATAAGCGTGTTACGATAATCGTTGTGCGTTACTTTGCCACTGGCTTCAATCGCGAGCACGTCCGACGGCAGGCCCTCGATGAACATGAACATTATTCTCTCCCTCTAAGAGCTGAGGAGCGCCAGCGTGTGCTGCGCGATCATCAGTTCTTCGTTCGTAGGGATGACCCAGACCGACACGCCGCTGTCCGCTGCGGAAATGCATGGGCCGCCGGAAGTGTTCGCGCGCTCGTCCAACTTCACGCCGAGCCACGCCAGCTTGGCGCACAGCGCCGCGCGGACGGGGGCGGAGTGCTCGCCAATGCCGGCGGTGAACACGAAGGCGTCCAGTCCGCCGAGCACGGCTGCATAAGCGCCGGCGTATTTCGTCATCGCGTATATGAAATACTCCATCGCGGCGACCGCCAGCGGATCCGTGCTCTCCTGCAAAACCCGCATATCGCCGCTGACGCCGGACAGGCCGAGCAAACCCGCGCGCTCGTACAGCATCTTCTCCAGCGACGTGTCGTCAAACAGCTTGCGCCGCAGCAGGTAAAACAGCGCTCCCAGCGGCACGTCGCCCGAGCGCGTCGCCATTGGCAAGCCCGAGGCGCCGGCGAAGCCCATGGAGGTTTCGACGCTGCGCCCGTCCAGCATGGCGCACATGCTGGCGCCGCCGCCGAGATGCGCGGCGATCACCCGCCGCGCTTGCGGCGCGAATTTAGGAACCTGCCGACTTATGTAGTCATAGGAAATGCCGTGGTAGCCCCAATGGCGCACCCCAGTGTCGCGCACGTCCTTGGGCAATGCATAATTTTGCGCCACTTCCGGCATTGTTCGATGAAACGAGGTGTCGAAACAGGCGACCTGGGGCAGACCTGGGAAGGCCTCGGCCAGCGCACGGGCTCCGAGCACGTTGTAGGGCTGGTGCGACGGTTCCATGACCACAAGCGAGTCGAGATAGTCCAGCACATCGCTGGCGATCCGCACCGGCGCCTCGAAGCGGGCGCCGCCGAGCACGATACGGTGACCGGCGGCTATCACCTTCCTGTCACCAAGGTTGGCTTCCAGCCAGGCGATGACGAAGCGCAGCGCTGTGCCGTGGTCGATCGCGTGGCCCTCGCCCCATTCATGCGTGTCCAGCGGCTTGCCGGCCGCGTTTTGGACGACGAAATGCGGGTCGCCCTGCATGCTGTCGATCCGGCCTCGGCACAGCAGGGGTAGCGACCCGGCGGCGTCGTCTACCGCATAAGCGCCGAACTTAAGGCTGGTGGAGCCCGCGTTGACGACGATGATGGCGTCGCTCATGGCGATCACTCCGCGGTTTCGGGCTGCAGGATGGTTGGATCGCGCGCCAGCGCATCGGCATAGAGCACGGCGGCGGCGGCCGAGAAGCGGCGCGCGGCGGCGGTGTCGGCGCGGCTGGTCAGGATCACCGGCGCCCGCGCGCCGACGACGAGGCCCGCGGTCTGCGCATCGGCCATGAACGCGAGGTTCTTGTAGACCATGTTGCCGGCCTCGATGTTCGGCACGATGAGAACATCGGCGAGGCCCGCGACGGGCGATGAGATATGCTTAATCCGCGCGGCGTTGGCGTCCACCGCAGCGTCGAGGTCGAGCGGCCCGTCTACTATGCCGCCGACGATCTGGCCACGATCCGCCATTTTCGCTAATATGGCGCCATCGAGTGAGGCGGGCATTTTTGTCCGCACCAGCTCCACCGCGGCCAGCACCGCCACCTTTGGCAAGTCGACGCCGAGCGCCCGCGCGAAGCCAATCGCATTTTGACAAATGTCGCGCTTCTGGTCCGTGTCCGGCGCGATATTCAGAG
>PLAI01000220.1 GCA_003134075.1 Methylocystaceae bacterium
ATCTGGTTGAGCTTGATCAGGACGGCGTTGGCGGACTTTTCCTCGATGCCCCGGCTGATGAACTTGGTGTTGGTCACAAAGAGATCATCGCCGACGATCCGGATCTCACCGCCCATGTCGGCTGTCTGCTTCTGGAAGCCAGCCCAGTCCCGCTCATCGAACCCGTCCTCGATGGAGACGATCGGAAAATCGGCGATCCAGGCGCGATAGACGGACAGCATCTCGTCGGCGTTGAGGGGCGATTTGCTTAGTGATGGAACCTGATAGGCGCCGTTCCGCCAAAAAGAGGAGGCTGCCGGATCGAGCGCGATCGATATATGCACGTCCGGCTTGAAGCCGGCCGCTTCGATGGCCGTCACGATCAGCTCGCAAGCCTCTCGGTCGCCCTTGAGCTCCGGGGCGAAGCCACCTTCATCACCTACGCCGGTCGAGTAGTTGCACCGCTCGAGCTCCCGCCGCAGCGCCGCGAAGGTCTCCGCGCCGTAGCGCAGAGCCTCCGCGAAGGTCGGCGCGCTGTGGGGCACGATCATGAATTCCTGGAACTCAAGGCCATTGGCGGCGTGTTTGCCGCCGTTGATGACATTCATCATCGGCATAGGAAGCTGGGTGACGTCCAATGCAGGAGTTCGCAATTGTGCTTTTCGGCGAAAGCCATGATGTCGCGCGCGGCGTCGGCCAGATCCTTCTCGCAAATGGAGGCGCCGACCGGCCATCCCTGACTGAAAAGGAAGGTGTTGGCCATGCCGCCGCCGATGGCTAGGCGGTCGAGCTTGAGGATCAGGTTGAGCAGCATGTCGAGCTTGGTGGACACCTTTGAGCCGCCGACGATACCCAGCACCGGATGAGCTGGGTGATCGAGCGCCGCCCGCAAGGCCTGCAGCTCCCGGCGCAGGTCCTCGCCCGCGAAAGCCGGCAGCAGGCGTGCGACGCCTACGGTCGAGGCATGCGCTCTGTGGGCGGCGGAGAAGGCGTCGTCGATATAGAGATCGCCGTTCGCCGCGAGCGCCCGAGCGAAGTTGGGGTCGTTCGCCTCCTCGCCAGGGTGAAAGCGCAGGTTCTCGAGTAACAGCACCTCGCCAGGCTTCATCGCATCGACGGCCGCTTTGGCAGTTGGCCCAACACAGTCCTCGGCGAAGGCCACGGGCGCGCCCAGGAGCTTTGCGAGGGGCGCCGCCACCGGCCTCAGGCTCATAGACGCTATTGACTTGCCCTTGGGTCGGCCGAAGTGGGAGATGAGGGTCGTCTTGGCGCCGGCGCGGCGCAGCGCGTTGATTGTCGGCAAGGCGCATCGCAGGCGGGCATCGTCGGCGACCTCGCCTTCCTTCACCGGAACATTGAAATCGACGCGGACCAAGGCGCGCTTTGCGGCTAATTGGGCCTGGTCGAGGGTGCGGAAGGTCATCGCGGCAGCTCGCCCGTCACACCCTGGCCATGGCCAAAGCCACGTCGGCCATCCGGGTCGAAAAACCCCATTCGTTGTCGTACCAAGCCAGGACCCGCGCCAGCTTGCCCTCAACCACCTGGGTCTGGCCGAGTGCCACGGTGCAGGAGACCGATGTGTGGTTAATGTCCACGGACACCAGCGGGTCCCTCGTCACCGCCAGGATGCCGAGTAGCGGCCCCGGACCCGCGGCCTCGGCGAAGGCTGCGTTGATTTCGTCGCGTGTCACCTCACGGCCGGGAACGAAGGTCAGATCCACCACAGAGACATTCGCGGTCGGCACGCGGATCGCGGCGCCATCGAGCTTGCCGGCGAGTTCGGGCAGCACTAGGCCGATAGCCTTCGCCGCGCCGGTCGAGGTCGGTATCATGGATAATGCCGCGGCCCGGGCGCGGTAGAGATCGTGATGCAGGGTATCCTGGGTCGGCTGGTCGCCGGTGTAGGCGTGGATGGTGGTCATGTAGCCGCGTTTGATGCCGGCGAGGCCCAGCAGCACCTTGGCGACGGGGGCGAGGCAGTTGGTGGTGCAGGATCCGTTGGAGACAATCAGGTCCGCGGGCGTCAGCGTCTGGTGGTTGACGCCGTAGACAATGGTCTTGTCGGCGCCGTCCGCCGTGGCGGAAATCAGCTCCTTCCTGGCTCCCGCTTCGAGGTGCGCCTGGGCCTTGTCCTTGGTGTGGAAGAGGCCGGTGCATTCCAATGCGATGTCGACGCCTAGCGCCCTGTGTGGCAGCTCAGCCGGGTCACGGATCGCCGTAACCTTGATCGGCCCGAGACCCACGTCGATCGTGTCGCCCTGCACGCCCACCACGCCCGGGAACCGGCCGTGAATGCTATCGTATCTGAGCAGATGAGCGTTGGTCTCCACGGGGCCCAGATCATTGAGCGCCACCACTTCGATATCGCGCCGCTCGTGCTCGATGATCGAGCGTAGCACCAGACGTCCAATACGGCCGAAACCATTGATGGCGACGCGGAGGGGCATGGCGACATTTCCAATCGCGGCCGAACGTGGTGGACATCGGCAGGGGCGCACTCAGCCGTATTCGAGATGCTTGGCCCGCATCGTTGAATATCGGTCGGCAGCCCCGCGTTGATAGCCTCGGAATCTACCTATGGCTAACGCGGCGATCGGTGAGTTCAGGTTGCAGTAGCGTCCAGGCGTCGCGGGCGATCATCAGATCTTCGTCCGTGGGGATCACCCAGGCCGATCTGCGGCTGTCTGCCTTCGTGATCCACGGACCGGCGCTTCCGTTAGCCGTTTCGTCAATCACGACCGTCAAATCGGGTCCAAGGGCCCCAGGACGCTGGCGAGGAGCCTGAAGCGCACTCCGATCGGTCTTCCTCTCTTCCCGTCACAAACGGCTGTGCGTAGATTCCGAGGCTCGCTCTGCTTGAGGCCGCCATCCAGCATCTGACAACTGCTTGTATTGCAGGTTCCCAGGACGCCCACTGGCGAGCCACATGTCTCGATCACTGTTGACACGGATCGATCAGGGGGCGTGGATGGGGCATGGGTTTTCGTTGCCGCGCAGGAGGCCACCGTGAACGACAAGGACTATATCCGCTGGTTCAGCGATCTCGGGGTTGGTGATGTGGCGATGGTGGGCGGCAAGACCGCCTCGCTGGGCGAGCTCTACAGCGCGCTTTCAGGGGAGGGGGTGAAGGTCCCCAATGGTTTCGCGATCACTGTCCAAGCCTATCGTGACGCGCTGACGGCGGCGGCCGCATGGGCCCCCCTGCATCAACTGCTCGACGGCCTGGACAAGAGCGATGTGGATCTTCTGGCCGAGCGGGCGACCGCCGCGCGCAAGCTCGTTCATGAGGCCACCGGCGGCGAGGAGCTGCGCCGCCAGATCTCGGCGGCCTACCGGGACCTGAAAAAGCAGTGCGGGGGAACGCTTTCCGTCGCCGTGCGCAGCTCGGCGACGGCCGAGGATCTGCCCAACGCAAGTTTCGCCGGCCAACACGACAGCTATCTGAACGTACGCGGAGAGGCGGCCCTGATCGAGGCGTGCCGGCATTGCTTCGCCTCCATCTTCACGGAAAGGGCGATTGGGTACCGCCTCGACAACGGCTTCGACCATTTCAAGGTGGCCTTGTCCGTCGCCGTCATGAAGATGGTGCGCTCGGACCTGGGCTCGAGCGGGGTGATCTTCACCCTCGACACCGAGACCGGCTTTCGCGACGTGGTCTTCGTCACCGGTGGCTACGGTTTGGGCGAAAACATCGTTCAGGGCGCCATCGATCCGGACGAGTTCTATGTGCACAAACCGACCTACCGGAAGGGCTTTCGGACCGTGCTCGCACGCACGTTGGGGGCCAAGCAGCTCAGGATGACCTACGGCGCGGATCCGAAAGGGAGGGCGAGGACGCGGAACAGGCCGACCTCGAAGGCCGACAGGGAGCGGTTCTGCCTTTCCGACGAGGAGGTCCTCGCCTTGACCGGCAATGCGATCACGATCGAGGACCACTACTCAATGAAGGCTGGCCGGCCCACGCCAATGGACATCGAGTGGGCGAAGGACGGCGAGAACGGGGAGCTCTATATCGTTCAGGCGCGCCCCGAAACGGTGGCCTCGCGCCGCGCGGCGGACACGATCCACAACTACGCGATCAAGGGGTCAGGCGCGGTCCTCATCGCGGGGCGAGCGGTCGGCGAGAAGATCGCGACCGGGGTCGCCCGGGTCATCTCCTCAACTGACGAGCTGGACACCTTCCAGCCCGGCGAGATTCTGGTGGCCGAAACCACCACGCCCGACTGGCAGCCGGTGATGAAGACGGCTGCGGCGATCGTCACCAATCGCGGCGGGCGCACGTGCCACGCGGCGATCGTGGCGCGCGAGCTTGGCGTGCCGGCGGTCGTCGGAACCGGTGATGGGACCTCCAAGATTCGGACCGGCGAGACGGTGACCGTCTCCTGTGCGGAAGGCGATGTCGGGAAGGTCTACGAGGGCGCCGTTCCCTTCGAAACCTCGACGATCGACCTTAGTCACCTGCCCAAGCCGAAGACCGAGATCATGGTCAATCTGGGCGATCCCGACCTGGCATTCCGCACGGCGGAGCTTCCCTGCGCCGGCGTCGGCCTGGCGCGGATGGAGTTCATCATCCAGGAGCATATTGGGATCAATCCGATGGCGCTGGCCGAGCTGGCCAAGGTCAAGTCGGCGAAGGCAAGGGCGACAGTCGCGCGAGCGACCCGGGGCTATCCGCATCCAACGGACTTCTTCATCGAGCGGCTCTCGGAAGGGGTTGGGACGATCGCGGCGGCCTTCTATCCGCGCCCGGTGGTCATCCGCCTGTCGGACTTTAAGACCAACGAGTACGCCGGCCTGATCGGCGGCGCGGGGTTCGAGCCCAAGGAAGACAATCCGATGTTGGGTTTCCGCGGGGCGTCGCGCTACGACCATCCGGCCTATGCCGCAGGCTTCGCCTTGGAATGCGCGGCCTTGCGCCGGGTGCGCGAAAAGATGGGCCTGACCAATCTGAAGGTCATGGTGCCTTTCGTACGCCGCGAGGAAGAGGCGCGGCGGGTGATCGCAGCGATGGCGCGCAACGGGCTGAAGCGCGGTGAGGGCGGTCTGGAGATTTTCGTCATGTGCGAAATCCCCAGCAACGTCATCCGCATCGACGCCTTTGCGAAGCTGTTCGATGGCTTCTCCATCGGCTCCAATGACCTGACTCAGCTGACCCTCGGCGTGGACCGTGACTCGGAGGTTGTCGCCTTCGACTTCGACGAGAGAGATCCAGCCATGATGGAGATGCTGCGGCTGGCCGTGACCGGCGCGAGGCGCAACAGCCGCCATGTGGGCATCTGCGGCGAGGCTCCCGCGAATTATCCTGAGATCGCGGCGGCCCTGGTGGGTTGGGGCATCGACTCCATGAGCGTCAACCCTTCCAGTTTGATTGATGCGCTAAAGGTCGCGGCGGACGCTGAGCACCATCTCGCCGCTGCGGAATAGTGTCGCCGTTGCATGGTTGCTTTCGTATGATATACCTCGCTCACGCCAGAACCCGAAAATCCTTTGGGTTGATGACGCGAAAGTTGTCGGTGACCGAATCGCAAAATTCTGGCCAGCATTTGGGGACTTTTTCGGTCTCATGTAGCAACCGCCACCATCGCTTGACAGGCATC
>PLAI01000300.1 GCA_003134075.1 Methylocystaceae bacterium
GACATACAGATGCACTGGAGAGTGAAATGATGAAGTTGACCATTTCGGCTCTTATTCTTGGATTTGCGGCTTTTGCCTCAGCTCAGGGGCAAGCGCAACCGGCGCGACACGGCGGAAACGAGGCGGCGGCCAAGCTCGAACGAATTTGCGCTCCCGACCCGGACAAGTCCGCGCGTCAAGGCAAATTCGCGGAACATTTAGCCAAACACTTGCTTTTGAGTGACGCGCAGCAAGCGGCCTTCAAGGAATTCCAACTCGCGCGGGAAAAAGCGGTCGNNCGGAAAATCCGAAGCTGATCGCTTTTTACAACAACCTAAACCCTGAACAGAAGGCGAAATTCGAGAGAATCCGCGAACAAATGGCCGAAATGCGCGGCCACTGAGGCCAAGGCCGATTGTCCGCGCCATTCGCGCGTTTCCATCAGACACAAGGGGGTCAGATGAGTCTCATTCGCATCACCGCAATCGCGGTCGCCGCAACAATCCTCGCCACCGCGCCCGGCTCGGCCGGCCCGGTTGGCTTGTCCGATCCACCACCCTCGAGCCCGGACCTGCAAATCGTTCAAATTCAAGGAGGAGAAGCGATTACTGGCGCCATCATTGGCGGAATCCTTGGGGGCGCCACGGATAACGGCTGCTATTTGAACGATTGCGGCTGNNGCGGTCACGGTGGCGGCGGTCATGGCCATCGTTGATGGCAAAAGTCGGAACCCAAGTCGGTGGCCGGCAAGTCGTTTGTGAGGTTTCTCGCCTGAGATTTGTTGTCATTCGCGGCAAACCAGTAAAGACGACGGCGCTTGGATCGACCAGCGGAGCGCCTTCAAGACCTCGCAGCCCGCGTCACGTTGACATAACAACGCCTCGGCGGAAGAATGAACAAGGCGTCTGCATAGACGTTCGACGCTGCGGCCCTAGTTCCCGTTCTGGTCAGAGTGCGATCGATGTGCGCTCGGATTGCCATTCTTCTCCTGAGCTTTATTGCATTTGCAATCGGATTGGTCACGCCCACGCTGGGGCAAGGCGTGACCGGCCAGAGCTTCGTGCTCCCCAAAACCCGCGCCTGGACAGGCGACTTTTCCGCAATGCTGAAGCGAAGGAAGCTTCGCCTTCTCGTCCCTTACAGCAAGACCCTCTTCTTCGTTGATCGCGGCCGTCAGATGGGCGTCGTTGCGGAGTTTGGCCGCGCGCTCGAGGCCGCGATCAATGCGCGTTACAAATCCAAGCCTTTTCGGCTCCACGTCGACCTGCTTCCCACCGCCCGCGATCAGCTGTTTGAGGCTTTGAATAAAGGCTATGGCGACGCCATCGCCGCCAATTTGACAATTACGCCAGAGCGCGTGGCCGTCGTCGACTTCGTCGATCCGTGGTTGAAGAACGTCAAGGAGATTATCGTCACCGGCCCCTCCTCGCCCATGCTCGAAACGATCCAGGATCTCGCGGGGCGCGAGATCCGCGTGCGTGAATCCAGCGCTTACGTCGGTCATCTCACTAAGTTGAGCGACACGTTCGTGAACAAGGGCATGAAGCCGATCGCCATCAAACCGATCGACGACAACCTCGAGGACGAAGACCTGATCGAGATGGTGAACGCCGGCCTGCTTCCTTATGCCGTCGTCGACGATCACGAAGCCACGATATGGACCAAAATCTTTCCCAACGCGGTCCCACGCACCGATCTCGTCGTCAGCGAGGGCGGAGAGATCGCCTGGGCTATTCGCAAGAACAGCCCAGAGTTGAAGACCGAGCTTAACGCATTCTTCAGCAAACATAGCGCCGTCACGAGTTTCGGCGCCACGATCCGGAAGCGCTATTTCTCGGACAAGCGGGTTGTGAAGAATGCCCTCGAGGAGAACGAAGCCAAAAAATTTCTTGCGGTCATCGACCTCTTTCGTCGTTACGGCGCGCTGTACAATTTCGACTATCTGATGATCGTCGCTCAGGCCTATCAGGAATCCGAGCTCGACCAGACGCGCCGCGGTCCATCAGGGGGAGTCGGCCTAATGCAGATCAAGCCCTCGACCGCGGCTGGCGAACCGATCTGGATCACCGGGGTGGACAGTGACCCGGACCGCAATGTGCGCGCTGGGTGCGCCTATCTCCGGTATCTTGCGGATACTTATGTTTCGGATCCGGCGATCGATGCGAAGAACCGCACGTTGATGAGCTTCGCCGCCTACAATGCCGGCCCTCATAACCTGAAAAAGTTCCGCGCCTTCGCTCAGCAAACGGGCCTCGATCCGAACATCTGGTTCAACAATGTCGAGTTGGGCGCCGCCAAAATCCTGGGGTTTGGGCCCGTCCAGTATGTCAGCAACATCTACAAATATTACATCGCCTATCAGCTCTCCGTCGAGCGGCTCAATGCGAACAGGAAGGCGAATGAGGGCATGCGCACTCAGAATTGATGATGATTGTGCTGTGACGCGTTCCAAGCTCTCGGCTCGACGGGGTTATTTGCGGAACCTCTGCTCGGAATGGCCATTCCCCGGTTCGAATAGCCGACCGCGCGGGAACTCTGTTGCAGGGTGAAAGAATAAATGCATCCGCTCGCATCACGCAATCTGTTTCGGCTCAGGGCGTTGAGCGGACGCGGCGGTCCACATTCACGCGGCGTTATAGCTTTGGGTGACTCTGAGTAGTTCCCGATCCTATCGCGACATGAATCAACTCAATAATTTCATCGGCTCTGGATCCGCTAACCGCGTCCACCGACGCCGAAACAGGAAATTTCGATGAAAACGCTTCTCACATCTGGACTTGCTCTCGCCATCATGACCGGCGGGGCTGTCGCGCAGACGGCCGCGCCGACTCCGCCGAACGCGCCGTCGCAGCCGGCAATTCGGTCTCCGCTTTCGATTTCACCGTCCAAGGGCGCTCATTTTCGTCTTCAGGATGGAGACGCCGCGGTCGACGTCAAATGCGCCGACGATGAACCTATGAAGCTTTGCGCGGAAATTACTCTCCAAATACTGGAAAAACTCGTGTCGCTACCGAGGCGCTAAACATCCGCTTCAGCTTCGGCGTAGCCTCGCCTTCGGTTGTCCTCGGCGCCGCAAGCCGCGGATCTTCCTTATGAGCAAGTCCGCGCGCTGTCGACGGGGCCCTTTCAATGCGCAACGGCCATGTGTGGTTGCGCGCCGCGCGCTGTTTGGTCAATCCGCGCGCGACGAGGCCAAGGATCGCTACCAAGCGTCGCTACCCCGGTAAATCTCGCGCGCCCGCGCGCTTCGGCGGCTCTCCATGAAGGGGGAATTCGGCCATGTCTCGTAAATTTGCCTTCTCAATTGCTCTCTTGGCGGGCGCTGTCTCGCCGATTGCAAACTCCTCCCAGGCGGCGATCGGCGAAGGGACCATCGGCGCTCCGCTCATATCAGTCGAGAGTGTTCCAATAGAACAGGCGCAGTTCGTCTTCGATGACCAAAATTACTGCTGGTATGATGACGGATGGCAGGGCCCCGGCTGGTACTGGTGCGGTTACGCTTGGGACGAAGGGATAGGCTGGGGCGGCGGCTACGGTTGGAATGGCTGGCGCGGCGGATCTCGAGCCAGGGAGCCCGGCCAAAGGAGCGGCGCGCGTGGCGGACAGATTGGCAGAGGAACTCCAAGCCAGGGAGGCGCGCTCGGCGGGCAATTGGGAGGTCGCCTCGGCAGCCATCTGGGTGGCGCGGTCAGCGGCCATTTGAGCGGCGCGATGGGCGGATTTATGGGCGGCGGTCACGCGGGCGGCGGCGGGGTTACCGGGGGT
>PLAI01000227.1 GCA_003134075.1 Methylocystaceae bacterium
GTGCATCGTCTGTACCAGATGCTCGAACAGGGCAAGCTGCTGGTGCCCGCTATCAACGTCAATGACTCCGTCACCAAGTCAAAATTCGACAATCTCTACGGCTGCCGCGAGTCGCTGGTCGACGGCATCCGCCGCGGCACCGACGCGATGATGGCCGGCAAGGTCGCCATGGTCGCCGGCTTTGGCGATGTCGGCAAGGGCTCGGCGGCGAGCTTGCGCAATGCCGGCTGCCGCGTGCTGGTCTCCGAGATCGATCCGATCTGCGCCCTGCAGGCCGCGATGGAAGGCTATGAGGTCACGACGATGGAAGAAGCCGCGCCGCGCGCCGACATCTTCGTCACCGCGACCGGCAATGTCGACGTCATCACGCTCGACCATATGCGCCGCATGAAGGATCGCGCCATCGTCTGCAACATCGGGCATTTCGACAGCGAGATTCAGGTCGCCGGCCTGAAGAACCTGAAGTGGCACAATGTGAAGCCGCAAGTCGACGAGATCGAATTCACCGACGGCAAGCGCATCATCCTGCTCTCCGAAGGCCGCCTGGTGAATCTCGGCAACGCCACGGGACATCCGTCCTTCGTGATGTCGGCCTCCTTCACCAACCAGACGCTGGCGCAGATCGAATTGTGGACCAAGCAGGGCCACTACGCCAAGGAAGTCTATACGCTGCCGAAGCACCTCGACGAAAAGGTCGCCTCGCTGCATCTCAACAAGATCGGCGTGAAGCTGACCAAACTGACCGAGCAGCAGGCGGCCTATCTCAATCTGCCGCAAACCGGTCCGTTCAAGCCCGATCATTATCGCTACTGATCCAATAACGCCGCGCACGATTGAAGAGGCCCCGTTTCCGATTGGAGACGGGGCCTTTTTCTTGCGCCTTCTCCATCGTCGAGCCACCACGCCTGCGATTACCGCGCGCGAAAAAATGGGTTAGAGTTTGTGTCGCGCGAGGCCGATATGGGTCTTGGGCCAACAAATGGCGCGCGACGCCAAACGGGAGGAATGAATGACCAGCAAGATCGTGAACGAAGTCATGGACGCCAACGCCAAATATGTCGCTGGCTTTGGTGGCAAGAGCGGACTCGCGATGCCCCCCGCCAGGCGTTTCGCCATTTTGACCTGCATGGACGCGCGGCTCGATCCCGCGAAATACGCGGGCCTCGCCGAGGGCGACGCGCATGTCGTCCGCAACGCGGGCGGGCGCGCCAGCGACGACGCCATTCGCTCGCTGGTGATCTCCCATAAGCTGCTCGGCACCAACGAATGGTTCGTGATCCATCACACCGATTGCGGCATGGAGCTGTTCTGCGACGAGGTGATGGCCGAACTGCTCGACGACAACCTCAACACGGCCGCCTTCGACGGCAAGAACTGGTCCAACCCGCAACATGGCGGCGGTTGCGCGGCCGGCCATTTCATCAAATGGCACACGATCAAATCGCAGGAGGAGAGCGTGCTGCAGGACGTGCTGCGCATTCGCCAGCACCCGCTCGTGCCGCGCGATATTCCGATTTACGGTTACGTCTACGACGTGAAAAGCGGCCGCCTCAACGAGGTCGCCAAGGCTACGCAAGCAGGCCGCGCGGCCTAAACGCGAGGCCTTAAAAAAAATCGCGCGGGCGCGCTTAACCGCGCCCGCGATAGGGCGGCACGCCCTGATCGGGCAGCCACAGCCCCTGCGGCGGCTCGCCGGTCTGCCAGAACACGTCGATCGGAATGCCGCCGCGCGGATACCAATAGGCGCCGATGCGCAGCCACTTTGGCGCAAGCGCGCTCTTTAGATCGAGGGCGATGCGCATCGTGCAATCCTCGTGAAAGGCGCCGAGAGTGCGAAAGCTCGCCAGATAAAGTTTCAACGATTTCGATTCGACGAGCCATTCGGCGGGAACGTAATCGATCACGATATGCGCGAAGTCCGGCTGGCCCGTAACCGGACACAGCGAGGTGAACTCCGGCGCGGCGAAGCGCACGAGATAGCTCTCGCTTGGGCGCGGATTGGGCACGATATCGAGTTCGGCCTCGTCGGGCGAAGCCGGAAGCGACGATTTCTGGCCGAGCAGCGCGGCGCCTTGGCGGGTCTTGGTCATGGGGCGAATTAGAGGCGCGAGTGCCGGGGCGTCAAGGGTGGGTCTAAATCGTCTTTTTTGGCCAAGGACAAATACGGGTGGTTAAGGGGAGGGTTAACCCGAAGGTTAAGCGGAAGGTTAACCCGGCGGTTAAGGGGAGGGTTAAAGCCCAGAAGCCAGAAGCCAGAGGCTAGATGCCAGACGCCAGAAGCTGGATGAATGCGCGACAGCATCGCCACGCGCCCGCCCCGCCAAAAAACTCCAAATCCACTGCCTCGCGGCATTCCCCGCTTTCCCGCGCCGGCCAATCGGGCTAAAAGGCGCGTAACTCCCGCGCCGCAGCAAAATGAGGCTTTTCATGACCGAGATCATCGACATCCACGCCCGCGAAATTCTCGATTCGCGCGGCAATCCCACGATCGAGGTCGATGTGACGCTGGAGGACGGCTCCTTTGGCCGCGCCGCCGTGCCCTCGGGCGCCTCGACGGGAACGCGCGAAGCCGTGGAAAAGCGCGACGGCGACCCCGAGCGCTACCAGGGCAAGGGCGTTCTCGGCGCGGTCGAGAGCGTCAATGGCGAGATCGCCGGCACGCTGCTGGGCTTCGAGGCCGAGGAGCAGGTGGCGGTCGACGAGGCGATGATCGAACTCGACGGCACGCTCAACAAATCGCGGCTCGGCGCCAACGCCATTCTCGGCGTGTCGCTCGCCGTCGCCAAGGCCGCCGCCGACGCGGCCGCCCTGCCGCTCTATCGCTATATCGGCGGCACGCAGGCGCGCATTCTGCCGACGCCGATGATGAACATCATCAACGGCGGCGCTCACGCGGATAATCCCATCGATTTCCAGGAATTCATGGTCATGCCCGTCGGCGCCGAAAACGTCGCCGACGCGATCCGCTGGGGCGCGGAAATTTTCCATACGCTGAAGAGCGCGCTCAAGAAGGGCGGATTCAACACGGCGGTGGGCGACGAAGGCGGCTTCGCGCCGAACCTTCCTTCCGCCGAAGCCGCGCTCGACTTCATCATGAAGGCCATCGAGACGGCGGGTTTCAAGCCGGGCGTCGACGTGTGCCTCGCCACCGACGCCGCCGCGTCGGAGTTCTTCAAGGACGGCAAATATGTCTACACCGGCGAGAAAGTGACCCGCTCGGTCGAGCAGCAGGTCGACTATCTCGCCAAGCTGGCCGCATCTTACCCCATCGTCTCGATCGAGGATGGCATGGCCGAGAACGACTGGGCCGGCTGGAAACTGCTGACCGACAAAATCGGCAAGACGGTTCAGATCGTCGGCGACGATATTTTCGTCACCAATGTCGAGATACTTTCGGAGGGCATCAAGCAGGGCGTCGCCAATTCGCTGCTGGTCAAGGTCAACCAGATCGGCACGCTGACCGAGACGCTCGCCGCCGTGGAAATGGCGCATCGCGCCGGCTACACCACGGTGCTCTCGCATCGCTCCGGCGAGACCGAGGATTCGACCATCGCCGACATCGCGGTCGCCGTGAACAGCGGCCAGATCAAGACGGGATCGCTCGCCCGCTCCGACCGGCTGGCCAAATACAACCAGCTCATCCGCATCGAGGAGGAGCTGGGACCGACAGCGATCTACGCGGGACGCGGCGCGCTGAAGGCGCTGGCGTAAGGGGCGTCCCCTCTCCCCGCTCGCGGGGAGAGGCTGCCTTCGTCCCCGGCCCCTCACCCCAGCCCTCTCCCCGCGAACGGGGAGAGGGAGCAGGTTTGCGATACCCCCATGACCATGGAAAAAACCTTCGATCCCGCCGCCATCGAGCAGCGCATCCGCGAACAGTGGGAGACCGCCGGCGCCTTTCGCGCGGGGCGCCCGGAGCGCGCCGGCGCGCCGCCCTATTCCATCGTCATTCCGCCGCCCAATGTCACGGGCTCGCTGCATATGGGCCACGCGCTCAACAACACGCTGCAGGACATTCTCGCGCGTCACGCGCGCATGCAGGGCAAGGACGTGCTGTGGCAGCCCGGCACCGATCACGCCGGCATAGCCACGCAAATGGTGGTCGAGCGACAGCTGATGGAGCGCCAGCAGCCGGGCCGCCGCGAGATGGGCCGCGAGAAATTTTTGCAGCGCGTCTGGGAATGGAAGGCCGAGTCGGGCGGAATCATCGTCGAGCAATTAAAACGGCTCGGCGCCTCCTGCGACTGGTCGCGCGAGCGGTTCACGCTCGACGAAGGGCTTTCGCGCGCGGTGGTCAAGGTGTTCGTCCAGCTCCATCGCGAGGGGCTGATCTATAAGGCCAAGCGTCTCGTCAATTGGGATCCCGTGCTGCACACCGCGATCTCCGATCTCGAAGTTTTGCAGACGGAAGTGAAGGGCCATCTGTGGCACTTCCGTTACCCGATCGCGACTCTCGACGGGCAGGACAGCGGCGAGTTCATCACCGTCGCGACAACGCGGCCCGAGACGATGCTCGGAGACACGGCGGTCGCCGTGCATCCCGAAGACGAGCGCTATACCAAACTCATCGGGCGCAATGTCCGCCTGCCGCTGGTCGGGCGGCTCATTCCCATCGTCGCCGACGAATATTCCGACCCCGAAAAGGGCACCGGCGCGGTGAAGATCACCCCGGCGCACGACTTTAACGATTTCGAGGTCGGGAAGCGCCACGGGCTGCGGCTGGTCAATGTGCTCGATGCCGAAGCTCGCGTGACGCTACGCGGGAACGAAGAGTTTTTCGAAGGCTTCGCCGCGTCCGGCGAACTCGACGCGACGATCGAGTCGCTCGACGGGCTCGACCGCTTCAAAGCGCGCGCGCGCGTCGTGGCGATGATGGACGAGCGCGGGCTGCTCGCCGAAATCGCCGACAACATCCATTCCGTGCCGCATGGCGACCGCTCGCACGCGGTGCTGGAGCCGCGCCTCACCGACCAATGGTACGTCGACGCGAAGACGCTGGCCCAACCGGCGCTGGCCGCCGTGCGCGACGGCCGCACCAATTTCGTGCCGAAGAATTGGGAGAAGACCTATTTCGAGTGGCTGGAGAATATCCAGCCGTGGTGCATCTCGCGACAGTTATGGTGGGGGCACCGGATACCCGCGTGGTACGACGAGGAAGGGAATGTCTTCGTCGGGGAAAGCGAGCGGGAAGCCCTCGAAGCGGCGCGCGAAAAACGCCAGCGCGATGTGACATTGACGCGCGACGAGGACGTGCTCGACACTTGGTTCTCCTCGGCGCTGTGGCCCTTCTCGACGCTGGGATGGCCCGACGAAACGCCCGAACTGGAGCGCTATTATCCCACGAGCGTCCTCGTCACCGGCTTCGACATCATCTTCTTCTGGGTCGCNNCGAAGATGTCGAAGTCGAAGGGCAATGTCATCGACCCCCTGCATCTTATCACGGACTATGGCGCCGACGCCTTGCGCTTCACGCTCGCCGCGATGGCCGCGCAGGGACGCGACATAAAACTCGCGACGAGCCGCGTCGAAGGCTATCGCAACTTCGCGACGAAGCTGTGGAACGCGTCGCGCTTCGCCGAGATCAACGGCTGCGCCCGCGTAAAAGGCTATGACCCCGCCGCCAACGAGATCACGCTCAACCGCTGGATCGTCACCGAAGCCGCGCGCGCCGCGCGCGACATCAGCGCCGCCATCGACGCCTATCGCTTCAACGACGCCGCCAATGCAGCCTATCGCTTCGTATGGAACATCTTCTGCGACTGGTATGTCGAGCTGACAAAGCCGCTGCTGCAAGGCGAGGACGGCCCCGCCAAGATTGAGACGCGCGCCTGCACCGCCTTCGTGCTCGATCAGATTTACGCTCTGCTGCATCCCTTCATGCCCTTCATCACCGAGGAGCTGTGGGCGATCAAGGGTCTCGAGGGCGAGGCGCGTGAGGGCATGCTGGCGCTGGCGCGCTGGCCTCGGCTCACCGAGTTGGAGGACGCCGAGGCGGAGGCCGAAGTCGGCTGGATCGTCGAACTGATCTCGGAAGTGCGCTCGCTGCGCGCCGAGATGAATCTGCCCGCGGGCGCCGAGATCGCGCTGGTCGTGGTTGGCGCGGATAAGTCCGCGCAAGCCCGTGCCGCGCATTGGGAGGACACGCTGAAACGACTGGCGCGCCTCACCGGAGTGGCCTTCGCCGACGCCGCGCCAAAAAGCAGCGCGCAGCTTCTCGTGCGCGGCGTGCTCGTCGCGCTGCCGCTGGAAGGGGTGATCGACCTCGCGGCGGAAGCCAAACGGCTCGACAAGGAGATCGAGAAGCTCGACGGCGAGGCGAAAAAGCTGGAGGCCAAGCTGGCCAATCCCGGCTTTCTCGCCAAGGCCGAGGAAGAGGTGATCGATGAGCACCGCGAGCGCCTTGAAGCCGCGCGGGCGCGAATCGAGAAACTGCGGGCGGCGCGGGGAAGACTCGGCTGAAGCTAAGGGATTTTTGTCGTATCTTTCGATGCGGGGCCGGCCTTCGCCATCGCGAAAGGACGCCCGAGGGGACGCCATGTTTTTTATTCGCAAGCGAAGCGCCGGGTTCAAGGCGACTCTTTGGGCTCTCGCGGCGGCGGCGATGCTCGGCGCCGCGCCGGCGCGCGCCGCGCAATGCGGAAACGACGGGGAAGGGTTCCAAGGCTGGCTCGCCGAATTCAAGCGGGAGGCCTTGAGCGAGGGTTTCTCTTCCGCGGTGATCGAAACCTCGCTGCGCGATGTCTCCTATGACCGATCGGTGATCGCGCATGATCGCAAGCAGGGCATATTCCATAGGAGCTTCGAGCAATTCTCGAGCCGTTTGCTCACCCCCGGCCGAATAGCCCGCGGGCGCGCCTTGCTCGCGCGTCACGCCGCGCTGTTCCAGGTCATTGAGCGACAATATGGCGTGCCGGGCGCCGTGCTGGTGGCGATCTGGGGCCTCGAGACCACCTATGGCGACGACAGCGGCAATTTCCGCACGTTCAGCGCGTTGGCGACGCTGGCCTACGACTGCCGCCGGTCGGATCGCTTCCGCGCGGAACTGATCGACGCCTTGAGAATTGTGCAGCGGGGCGACATGTCGCCGGCGCAAATGCGCGGCGCCTGGGCCGGCGAAATCGGTCCCGCCCAGTTCATGCCGTCGTCCTACCTCAAATACGCCGTCGATTTCAACGGCGACGGACGGCGCGACCTCGTTCACGACACCGCCGACATCCTCGCTTCGACAGCCAATTTTCTATACGGCAACGGCTGGCGACGCGGCGCCGGCTGGGACGAAGGCGAGCCCAATTTCTCCGCCTTGCTGGAATGGAACCAGGCGCGCGTCTATGCGAAGACGATCGCCCTTTTCGCCGACAGACTCTCGGCGCCCAGTCGCGGCCAATAGCGCCAAAAAGCGCGCGTCACTCTCCGGATCGGCGGAGAGAAACGCGCGCGCGACTCGAACTGTCACTACTCCGCCGGCGTCGGCTCCGGGTGGTCGTGCGGCGGCTCCGGGTCGCGCGGCGTGATAGTCTTGATCGGCGCCGGCGGCGTCAGCTTCCGGTGGTAGAGATAGATGAAGAAGGCCGCTATGACGCCGATAGCGAGCAAAAGGTAAGCCGGTAACGCGCGCATGAAGCTTTCGCCGACCGAGAACGGAAAGCGGGAGACCCATTGCTCGCCGTGATCGCCAATCGCGGTGACGATGCCGACAAAATATCCGGCTTCCGGGAAAATATGTTGGAAGTTAATGGTGCCCGAACGGTAATATCTGGGCTCGCTATAGGCCACGGTCACGGCGTCGAGGTTTTCGTTTTCCTTAGCTTCGCCACCCACATCCTTGACGATGCGGATTCCGATCTTCATGTCGCGCAGTTCTTCCTGGATGTCGTCGAGCGCCATGATCATCCGCCCGGTGGCGGGAATATCCTCGCAGAACTCGTTTTTATCGGCGTCCGGCATATAGCCGGTGAAATTCATCATGTCGGGGCCGATGAACAGGCGGCAGCGGGCTTCGGCGGCGCCTAGACGGCCATGGGCCGAAGCCGGGCCGACCGCGAATAGGACAGCCGCGACCAATAGCCCCATCGACAGGACGGCTTTGACGGTCGCAAGATGAAAAGCTCGGAGCATTCGCCATCCAGCCGGCTCGGTTAGTCGACAAAGAGGAGCGAGATCGTCGTCACGCATATTTTCCTCCTTAGGTCTCTGTTTGAAGGACAGGCGACACAGGGTGAACGGGCTAGCGCGTCATGCTTGGCTTTGCTTTCAGGGCGCATGACGCCGTAGCTTGATGTTATCGCAAATTCTCGCGCCGACAAGTGGCTGATTGGTCGGGGCCACGCGCGTCGTGGCGCGGCGGCGTGAATATATCGCGGCGCTGAACTTCCGTCGGCGCGTCGAAATAACCCTCGCTCTGGTCCAGCTTTGCTTATCCTCCGCGTTTTGAGGCGGCGCCTTCGTATTATGTCGATAGTCGCGGATTTCTATCCACGGGAAACGTCCGACACATTCGCTTTTTTTCTCGAAGGCTTCGACGCGAAACTTGCTTTTGCCCTCAACGGCCAACTCGACAACTGTTTTCCGCGCCGAACGATGAGCCGAAAAAATTGCTGTAAAATATGAGATGTCAGCCAAGGTCTCGTTTTCGGCGCCGCGCCTCCCGCGGTCGAGGAATAAGCTTACCGAGAGTTCATCTCTTGGCGCTCTTGTCTCTTTCTCGGGCTCACGCCATATTGACCGCTAGGCCAGCGCCGCGAACTTGTCGATATGGCGAGGCCGCTAGACGAGAGGATCTCATGTCCAATTACGACCGCAATACGAGCTTCGGCGCCCACGTCGCCCGAAAGGCGACTGCGGAAATAGACCAGGGCCTGCGCGCCTATATGCTCGGTGTCTACAACTATATGACGCTGGGGCTGGGGGTCACGGGGCTTGTCGCGCTCGGCGCGCAGATGCTCGCCGTGACTCACGACGCCGCTGGCCGTCTGGCCCTGACGCCGTTCGGCCAGGCGATTTACATGAGCCCGCTGCGCTGGGTGATCATATTCGCGCCGCTCGGCTTCGTGTTCTTCTTGAGCGCCCGCGCCAACACAATATCCGCGGCGACCGCACGCACGCTGTTTCTGGTCTTCGCCGGGTTGATCGGCCTGTCGATGTCGTTCCTGTTGATGGTTTACACGGGCGGCTCCGTCGCGCGGGTGTTCTTCATCACGGCGGCGGCTTTTGGCGGACTTAGCATCTACGGCTATACGACGCAGCGAAGCCTGTCGGCCATGGGCTCCTTCCTGATTATGGGAGTCTGGGGTTTGGTGATCGCCGGCGTTGTGAACATCTTCCTGCAGAGTTCGAGCCTGCAGTTTGGGCTGTCGATTCTCTGCGTGCTGATTTTCTCTGGCCTGACGGCTTGGGACACGCAGTCGATCAAGGACGAATACGTCTCCAGCGACGGTTACGAGATGGCCCAGAAGAAGAGCATCTTCGGCGCTCTGCGGCTGTATCTGGACTTCATCAACATGTTCCAGTCGCTGCTCTATCTGTTTGGCGACCGCAGGTGATGACCGGGGCGTCGCACGGTCGACGCCCGGGCGCCCAGCCAACCGCCTGGACCACGAAAGGCCCCGCCAGCGCGGGGCCTTTTTCGTCGCGACCGCCTATTCGGCGCTGACGAGGCGCAGCTTGCGGTCGAGCACGCCGACGACGCGGGAGAGATCGTGACCGCGCCGCAGAATGAGGCCGCTGGCGTCGACGACGCTATAGGCCCCCTGCCGGCGCCCGAGCGTCGGGTTTTTTTCGATGCGATAGAACGGCGTCTCGCAGGCGCGGCGAAAGACGGAAAAAACCGCCTTGGAGGCGGTGAAGTCGAGCGCGTAATCGCGCCACTCGCCGTTCGCCACCTTATTCCCGTAGACATCGAAGATGACGCGAAGCTCCCGGCGGTCGAACGAGACGACGGCGCCCGCGCTTTTCGAAGCCTTCGACGCCGCGGCGGGCTCGCGCGCCTTCGGGTTTCTCCCAAACGCGCCATTGACGAGGTAAAGGCGGCTTGCGCCGGCCTCGCGTGAGTTAGGCTCCCTGTCGCTCATGCGTCGTCCCTGGATTGCGCGCTTTCGCCGCCGGCGCCCGCCTCATGCTTTTCAGCGGCGACCGCTCAACTGTCCGCGCCATGTTCGCCTGCAAAGACGCGAAGGGCAAGCCTGGATGAAGCTTTTGCGACGGCGCCTTTCGAAGATTTCATGATTTCGTCCACATTGAGCCACTTGCAGGTCAAGAGACGCACCCAATATCCCATTCATTGCCGCAGCCGGTTGTCGAGCGCCATTCCGGTTTTCGTCAGCCCCCCAGCCCCCGGAATGAGGCGCGAGGTAATCGGTGAATTCGTGGCGATGGGCGAGCCGGTCGAGAGGAATCCTTTCGCCGGTTCGTCTTGCCGCGAGCGGCGGGAACCGACTCGCTGGCCTCGCCCTCGGACTTGGCCCTCGGACTTGGCCCTCCGCGACTTGCAACTTTCCGCCTCATCCCCGATATGACGGACGAACCGATCCCGCCGCGAGAATTTCGCGCGATGAAGGGAGTCCCCCTTTCCGGCCGTTCGGGCGAAGGATCGTTCGATTAACGTCCATTTATTGGAGCCGCCAAAGTGACCGACGACGCCACATCCGCGACTATCGACCCCAATGCGCGCACCAGCAGCCACGGCTTCACCGCCGACGTGGCGCGGCTGCTGCAAATGATGGCGCATTCCGTCTATTCCGAGCGCGACGTGTTCCTGCGCGAGCTCGTTTCCAACGCCGCCGACGCCAGCGAGAAATTGCGCTACGAGGCGCTGTCGAACGAAGCGCTGGCGGCACAGGCGGGCGCGCCGCTGGTCACGATCGCGCTCGACAAGGACAAGCGCCTACTGACCGTCGCCGACAATGGCGTCGGCATGGGACGCGACGAACTGGTCTCGGCGCTCGGAACCATCGCCAATTCCGGCACGCGCGCCTTCCTCGACAAGGTTGGCGGCGCCGAAAACAAGGACGGCCTGGGCCAAGGGCTGATCGGCCAGTTCGGCGTCGGCTTCTATTCCGTGTTCATGGTCGCCGACAAGGTTGAGGTGACGACCCGTCGCGCCGGCTCCGATGAGGCCTGGCTATGGACCTCCGACGGCAAGGGCTCCTACGAAATCGCCCCGGCGGCGCTGGAAGACGCCCCAGTGGTCGGGACGCGAGTGGCGCTGCATCTCAACAGCGACAGTGACGAGTTCCTGGAAGCCTATCGCGTCGAGCATGTGCTGCGCGAACATTCCGGCGCCATCGCCATTCCGATCGAGATCATCGGCGCGCCCGGCGAGGAGCCGCGCCGGATCAGCGACGGCGCGGCCTTGTGGACCAAGCCAAAGAGCGACATCAGTGCCGAGGACTATAACGATTTCTACCGCCAGCTCGCCGGCCAGTTCGACGAACCCGCGCTGACGATCCACTGGCGCGCCGAGGGGCGCACCGAATATACGGTGCTCGCCTTTATTCCGGGATCGCGCCCGCTGGATCTGTTCGATCCCATCCGCAAGAGCAAGAGCAAGCTTTATGTGCGGCGCGTGCTGATCTCGAAGGAAGTGGATCTGCTGCCGGCCTGGCTGCGCTTCGTGCGGCTGGTCGTCGACAGCGCCGATATTCCGCTCAACGTGTCGCGCGAAATGGCGCAGCAAAGCCCGATCCTTGGCCAGATCGGCAAGGCGATCACCGCGCGCGTCACGCAGGAGTTGACCAAGCTCGCCGAAAACGAGCCGGAGAAATTCGCCTCGGTTTGGGCGAACTTCGGCGCCGTCGTGAAGGAAGGTCTGCACGAAGACCCGCAGCGGCGCGACGACATCTTCAAGATCGCGCGCTTCGCCACGACGCGCTCGGCCGAGAAGACCCGAACATTGAAGGATTACGTGGCCGATCTGCGCGAGAATCAGACCGCGATTTTTTATCTCGTCGGCCACGACCGCAAGCGAATGGCGCAAAGCCCGCAGATCGAGGAATTCGCGGCGAGGGACGTGGAGGTGTTGCTGCTCGACGATCCCGTGGACGCCTTTTGGGTCACGAGTTGCGTCGGTTTCGACGGCAAGCCGTTCAAATCGGTGACGCAGGGCGCCGCCGACATTAGCCTCGTGCCGCAAAAGGAAGACGCGCCGCAACCGCCGACGCCGGAAGCGGGCGCGGAAGTCGCCATGCTAGTGACGAAGCTGAAGGAAGCGCTCAAGGAGCATGTCGACGACGTGCGCGTCTCGACGCGGCTGCGCGAAAGCGCGGTCTGTCTGATCGCCCCGGAACATGGGCTGGATCGCCGGCTGGCGCAATTGCTCGCCGAGCACGGACAGGGCGGCGCGCTGGGCAAGCCGGTGCTGGAGGTCAATCCGCGCCACGCCGCGATTCTGGAGCTGGCGCGCGCGCCCGAAGGCGACGAGGCGCGGGACGGATATTTCCTGCTGCTGGATCTCGCGCGAATCGCCGACGGCGAACCGCCGATCGACGCGAGCGCTTTCGCGCGCAGACTCACGGCGCGACTCGCCAAAGGCGGCGCGTGACGGAAGACCGGACCTTCGCGATCGCGCCAAACGAAACGAGGGCGGCGGCGCTCGACCGGCTCGCCGCTCTGCTCGAGGGCTCCGGCGTCGACGAAGCGCGAGCCGACGCCCGCGCGCTGCTGCTCGCGGCGGCCGGATTGACCCATGCGCAATGGGTGTTGGAGCCTTCGGCCCTGCTCGGCCAGGAGGCCGCGGCGCGTCTAGCGGGTTACGCGGCGCGGCGGGCGGCGCGCGAACCCGTGTCGCGCATTCTGGCGAAGCGAGGCTTCTGGACGCTCGATCTCGATGTAGCGCCGAATGTGCTCGATCCGCGCGCCGACACCGAGACCTTGGTCGCCCTGGCGTTGCGTCTCACCGCGAATCGGCGCGATGAGCCTTTGTCGTTTCTCGACCTCGGTTCGGGGTCTGGAGCAATTCTTTGCGCGCTGCTCGCCGAATCGCCGGCGGCGTGGGGCGTGGCGGTCGATCTCTCGGCGGCGGCTTGCGACGCGACGCGCGCCAATCTCGCGGCGCTTGGCCTCGAGTCGCGCGCCAGCGTTTTGCGCGGGCGCTGGGCCGAAGCGATTTCCGGGCGATTCGATGTCGTCGTGTCGAATCCTCCCTATGTTAAACGCGCCGACATCGCGACATTGGCGCCGGAAGTGACGCTGCACGACCCGGCGTTGGCGCTCGACGGCGGGGCCGACGGATTGGCCTGCTATCGGGAAATCGCCACCGAGTTGCCGAGACTTTTGAAAGGCGACGGGGTAGCGCTTTTTGAAGCGGGCGCCGGCCAAATCGGCGAGATTTCCGCGTTTCTGGAGATGGCCGGGCTTGAAATCGCCGGCGTGGAACGCGATTTGGGAGGACATGAAAGGGCGGTCGCGGCGCGAGCCCCGGGGGCGGAAAGCGTGACAATTTAGCTACACTCTTGCTTTTTTTGTCGCCGCGCGTCGAGCCGGCCTTGGCGGGAACACAAGTGTCTTGTATACAGGGTGGCAATCGATGAGTTTTGCTGGTCCCGCTCATTGCCCGGATTACAGCGTTCTTGTCGGAATGATTTCGCGGTGACCGAGTGCGGCGTCGATGTCCCGCGACGGATGACCAAGTGTCGTGACTTTCTCGCGCCTACCGCTTCCAGTCGCCGAGGCCCACGCCTCGCCGGATTCAGAGACGGTCGATCGGATGGCGAACGAACGGATCAACCGATGATCAGGCTTTGGCGCGCTAGTGTTTCGTCGCCATGATTAGGGCGTTCAACAGGGAACGTCGAACTTAGCGGGAATTTTCGCTGCAAGGGAATGCGGCCCCATGGCCGGGGCGTGAAACGCTAAAAGGCAAGAGCGCAAGCAAAAACCGACGGCGCGGCGGCGTTCGTCGTGTAATGGGCGGCAATGCCGCCGTCGCGGCCCGAAAGGCCGCCGCTCATGGCAAAAGCGCCGCTCGATACAAACGCCGCTTCGAAAAGCGCCGGAAGTTGGAAAAGCTTTCACGCGCGACGCGATCACACACAGGCGAGAACCGGGCGCGACCCGCTCGCGACTTCAGAAGGATCATCGGGGATTGTCAATGAGACCAGGTCAAAACAAGCGCTTGCGCGGGCGCAACAACAATGGACGCAAGGGCCCCAATCCGTTGACGCGTTCATTTGAATCGAATGGTCCCGACGTCAAGATTCGCGGCACCGCGCAACATGTCGCCGAGAAATATCTACAGCTCGCCCGCGACGCGCAAACCTCCGGCGATATTGTCATGGCGGAAAATCTGCTGCAGCACGCCGAGCATTATTTCAGGCTGATCGCGGCGGCGCAGCAGCAGAGCACGAACGCTTACGGCCGCCAGACGTTCGAGGCGGAGAACGACATCGAGGACGACGACGACGATTTCACGGGCATTCCCGACCGGTTCGCGCCGCTGGCCGAGCGCCTGCCCCCCGCGCCGCCCGCTTTTCAGCCCCCACCGACCTATTCGGGCCCGCAGCCGCAAGTGCAGCCGCATTTCGCGCAGCCGCAGCCGTTTGAAGAACGGCCCTTCACCGATCAACCGCGCCACGAACGTCCGAATCGCCCGGAGCGGCCGCCGTTCCGCGGACGTCCGGACCGCAACCAGGATCGCGGCGGATCGGACCGAGGCCAGGATCGTGGGCACGACCACAATGTCGAGCGCGGCGGCGAGACGAACGAGCGCGGTCCTCGCATGGGGTTCGAGCGCAACCGCGACCGTAATCGATTCCCGCCGCGGGTCGAGCCGGCTTCCACTGGCGAACAGCCGGCCGCTCCCGAGATCGCCAGCCCCGTGGGACTGCCCGCTTTCATCACCGCGCCTCCTGCGATCGCCGTCTCCGTGAGACCGGCGCCGCTAGACGTCGAAACGCCGGCGGCGACGCAACATCAGGCGCCGGACCAGGAACAGGAGGGCGCGGGATTCAACCTCGCCTCGCGTCGGCGGCGCAGGCCGCGTCCGCCCGGCGACGAGCCCCGCGAGAACGACAAGGGCGGTTCGCCCGCGCCGGGCGAACTTCCTCTCGGGGACTGAACCGACGCTTAAGCGGCCGCGTCGCCAAGCGCGATCCGGCCGCTCTCCACGACACGCGCGTAAACGCCGCAATCGATATGGCCGAAATTTTTGCGCAGCGTTTGCACGAGGTCCATGTCGCGCCGGCCGGCGCCCGGCTCGACGCCAGTCGCGGCGCAGCGGTCCGTCATTTTGAGGATTTCCAGCCGCGCGCCGCCGAGGCGTAGCGTTTCTCCAACAAGCGCGGTCTCCTCCCAGGGCTCCATCCCTTCCAGATAGATGTTGGCGCGGAAGCGCAAGGGGTCGACCGGGGCGCCCTGCGCCTTCGCGATCGCCGCGACGCTGGCGAGATTGAGCAAGGAGACGAATCCGGATTTCGAATCCGTGAAGCGAAAGTTTTCCGGCGCTTCGAGCAGTTTTACGGGACCGCGAATCTCCTCGCCCAGAAATGCCGTAAAGAAGGCTTCGATCTCAGCCCTGCCCTCGGGCGCGTCGAGATTGCCGCGCGCGCGCGCGCCATTCGCGCCATCCACCGTCAGAACGCGCGTCTTCGCGTCGAAATGCGTCGACAGGCTCGCGAGCGCGGCGTTTCGCATCAGCATCAAGAATTTGATCTTGGGCTGATGCACCGGCGCCCTGGGGTCGAATCCCGAGGGGCCGTTCTCCAGCGCGAACAGCCTGTCGCCCGGAAAATAACCGTCCTTGATCAAGAGCGCGCATTCGAGCGGCTCGGGCGACAGACCTTTGACAGGATAGCGATAAAGCGATTTGACGCGCATGACTTCTCCGACCCCGGGCATGCGTCATCATAAATCGTCGCCGTGCCCAGCCCAAGGGGCAGGGCCGCTTCGCGCGCCCGAGATTGGAGAGCTTAAAAATTGCCGCTCGGAAAGCAGGCGGAGGCGTACAAAGTGTCGTTGAAAAGGCCGGCGATCAGATCCGGGACAACGGTCTTGAACGTATAGGTGATGTGCACCGTCACAAATCCGGAAACGCCGCCGCAAGTTGTCCCGGAAGCGCTGGTGATGATCACGTTCGACGTTGGAATGGTCAATCCCCAGGTGTTTCCGACGCTTACCGCATACGCCTGGGCCCCTGTGTCCGTGGTGCAGCCGGCGGCGGAGATTTTCAAACCCCTGCAGCGCGCGGTGTCGACGGCGGTTTGCTGGAGGGCTTCCTTCGCCCAATAGGCCCGCGAGAACTCAATGATGCCGAACATGAACAGCAGCAGCGGCACGATGACGATGGCGAACTCGACCGCCGCGACGCCGCGCTTGTCGCGTTCGAAGCGCGAGAGGACGTCGCGGATCATTGCACCTGCACGACGGCTGAGACGGTGAACGAATTGGACATTATGCTGGGTGGCAAGATCAGCGCGGTGAACGATTTTGTCGCGCTCAGCACGATGTATTGCCCGGACACCGGACCGCCGGTCGAACATGACGTGCCGGCGCTCGCATAGGAGCTTCCCCAGTTGATGCCGACCTTGACGCTGCCCGTGGGGCAATAAAAGTTGTTGGCGTTCGTCGTGCTGCCGGTCGTGGATATGGCGCCGCCGTTGGTGATCGAAGCCGTCAGGCTGTTATTGACGACGACGGTCGCGTTCGCCCAACCCGTGGAATAGCTCGAGGCGACGATGTTGGCGAGATTGTTGGCCCAGGTCTGCGCGTTGCTCGACGTGAGAGGCGCCGACGCCGCCTGGTTCAGGGCGAAATTCGCGGCGGCGGAAACGCCAGCCGACAAATTGAACTCCATGCTGATCGCGCGGCCGATGTCGATGACGCCTCCGATGACGAGGAGGTAAATCGGCGTGAGGAGGCCGAACTCGACGAAGGCGCTTCCGCGCCGATCGCTCCGCCAGCCACCCCATCCCGCGCGCGGTCGCTTCGAAGGTCGAAGTGAAATCGTCATGCCTGCATCTCGCTCAAGACAGGATTGCCTCGGTGAAGTTAAGGTTTAGTTACTCTTGAGCGCGGAATCGAGGAATGGCCTTCGTCGGACGATCCTCGAAGCGATTATTGGACGATCCCCGCGGGTATGGCGGAAGACGTGCCCGTGGTCCCATTCAGGGCGGAACAGGCGGTGGCCGCGCTGGCCCCCTGCGTGACCTGAATGATCGAACCGATAATCTCCAGGCACCCACCCGACACCGCGCTCGCCCCGCCATTCATGTAGATCTGGCCATTTGGCGTATAGAACGCGCCGGAAAGCGTCGCGCCCGAGCCTGCGGTAAGGAGCGTTCCCGCGGTGACGCCGCTGGCAACCGTCGGGCCGACTACGACAAGTTGCTGGTACGTACCGCTGGTCGGGGCTGTGAGAGTAACCGTACTGTAACCGGCGCCAAGGCAGAATCCGGCGCCGGCGCAGCTTGGGCTGGATCCGCTGAACGTGCCGGGGTAAGCGCCGCCATAGACAATCGTCACGCCGCTGCCGGCGACGCCGACGCCATTGACATTGCCGCCGGCTGTGGCGCCCGCCGCGAAATAGCCGGTCATGGTATAGACGCCAGGAGCAAGGGTCATGGCGCCCTGGAGATTCATCGAGCCGTGGATGTCGTGCTGTATAGCTGCGCCATTCGAGGTTCCGATAGAGATGTAACTGCCGCCGTTGGTCACGATATTGCCGTTGAACTGGAAAACACTCGCGTCGCCGAGCGTCGCCGTGCTGCCACCGCTATAATTGAACGCGTTGCCGTCCCCGGCCGCGCCGATCTCGTAGCTGTTGCTGAAGGAACCCGAACCCATTGAAATCGTCGTGCCGCCGCCGGAGTAGATACCGCTAGAGAAGTTGAACGTGCCGGCGCCGAAAGTTAACGTCCCGCTGCTGTTGTTGCAGATTGAGTAGTAAGCGCTGCCCGTGCAGGCTGTTCCCGAGGTTGGCGCGCCGAAATTGAAGGTCCCGGAGCCGAAGCTGTTCGCGTTGCCGCCGCTGGTGGTCATGCCTTTGCCGAAATTAAAGGTTCCGGAGCCAAAGGAGTTCGCGCCCGTGAGCGCGACATATTGCACGACGTTGAAGGCGCCTCCGGTGGTGGCGCTGCCGAAATTGGTCGTACCCGAAGTGGAGACATATCCGCCGATATTGTAGGTCGAACCGCCGAAGGTGGTGGTGCCGGCGGTAATCAGATTGCCGGTCAGATTTAGGGCTCCCGTGCCGAAGGTGGTTGTGCCAGCCGTGGTCAGATTGCCTCTAATGCTTGTGGTTCCGTTGCCGAAAGTAGTCGTGCCTCCCGTGGTGAGGTTGCCGGAGATGCTAACGGCCGCGCTGCCGCTGAAGGTGGTCGTGGCTCCGCCGCCGATCGAGAAGCCCGAAGCGAAATTGTAAGTTCCGCCGCTGAAATTGGCTGTCGCTCCGCCTCCAACACTCACGGCTTGCGCGAAATTATAGGTTCCGGGACCGAAATTGGTCGTGCCTCCGGTGGAGAGCGAGAAATTAAAGTTATACACAGAGGACGACGATCCCGACTGCATGAAGTTAAAGCTCATGCCGCTCACGACGGGCGCGGAGGTGAGGTTGTAGGTGCCAGGGTTGCAGCCGCTGATCGTCCAGGTGCTGTTGCTATAGCTGGCGGAGCATTTTGTCGTCGAGTCGGTTACCGTGGTTGTAGGATAATAACCGAGCTGCGCCAGAGGCCAGGCCGTCCCGCCCGAGCTAGTCGGCACGGTCACCGTCGGGGCTGTCACCGTGGGCGCGGCGGGCGACGTCATCTGCGCTACGGTCACCAACACGCGCGCTTGCGCCGTGGTTACGCCGGTGAGGCTCGCGAGCGGATCGGTGACCGCCGCCTTGGTCGCGGTCGTGGGGCTCATCCAGGCGGAGCCGCAATTGCCTCCGCCGACGGGCGAGGTGGGCGTGGGCGCGGTCGTGTTGTAACTCAAGGTCTTGGCGGTCAACCATGGGCCGCCGCAATTGGCGGCCGTGATCGTGTTATTGGTCGCGACGCCGCAATTGGGCGCGCTGAGACTGGCGCCGCCGCTGAACGCGATGCCACCGGCGCCCGCATAGGCGTTGCCGCCCGAGGCGCTGAGCCCGATGACGCAGGCGGCGGCGGACGCCGTTTGGCCAATCTGGCCGTAGGATAGCGCCGTCAGCGAGAGAAAGTTGGGCGCGCCTTCGATCGGGGTGATCATCAAGAACTTGGTGGTGCTGACCTTGATCTGCAGCGCTTCGGCGCCAGTCGTGCCGCTGGGCGAAGTGACGATGGTGGGCGTCACATCCGCGGCGGGGATTCCGTTAAGCGCGCCGATATTTTGCGCGATCGCCGTCGCGGTGTTCAGCGTCGTGGTGGTGGAGCACTCGCTGTTGGCGCCGCAATAAGTGGCGGCGATGAAGGCGGCCGAGTCGGCGATCCGCTGATTTTCCGATTGGAGGAGCAATCCCGCGCCATATTCAGCGCCCAGCGAGGCGAAGGCCAGCAACATTGTGATCGCCAACGCGCTTATGATCGTCACGTTTCCGCGAGTGTCGGCTTCGAAGGCCTTGAGTTCGCGACAAAACTTTTGCACGGGGAGTTCTCCGGCGCCGGATGGATTTCGATCCGCGCACCGTCGCATGTATTCTTTAAAACTCCTTTCATTGCAGACATTTAAATTGTCGACAAAAGATAAGTTCTGATTAACTGGTGACAACTAGCGCGCCGCGCGGCTCCTTGAAGCGTCCAGAGGAGCGTCCAGATGGCTCCTTGGCTTAATCCATACAAATTTATATATTTGTAAATACTTGGATAATTGTCGCGGTCGCGCTATCTAATGAAATAACTTTATAATATTTGATTAGAGACATTGTTTCGGCGACCCTCTCCTTTTGGGCGAGCCTTCGCGGCGCGCCGCCAATCCGCCGGCTTGACACCTTCGCCCCGGCGCTACATCAGTTCGCGCCAACGGCGCCTCCAGCGCTTTTTCGAAATGGCCGCTCGCTAAGCGTTCGGTCGCGGACAATGTAGCTCCTTGCGGAAGGCGCGAAAATGAATGTGCAGCCTCGGCGCGAGAAACCGCCGCTCAAAATTCTTCTTTGTTCGCCGCGCGGCTTTTGCGCCGGGGTGGAGCGCGCCATCGACGCCGTGGAGCGCGCGCTGGCGATTTTCGGGGCGCCCGTTTACGTGCGGCACGAGATCGTTCACAACCGCTACGTCGTCGAGATGCTCAAGGCCAAGGGCGCGGTTTTCGTCGAAGAGCTGGCGGAGATTCCCGACACCAAAGCGCCGGTGATTTTCTCGGCCCATGGCGTCGCCAAATCCGTTTCCGCCGACGCCGGGAAGCGCGATCTTCTCGCCATAGACGCCACCTGTCCCCTGGTCACGAAGGTGCATCGCGAGGCCGAAATTCATCATCGCCGCGGACGGCGCGTCTTGCTTATCGGGCACGCCGGCCATCCCGAGGTCGTCGGCACCATGGGGCAACTGCCCGAGGGCGCGGTCATTCTGATCGAATCGGTGGCGGATGTCGATAACCTGCGGCTCGACGACCAGACCAACCTCGCCTATGCGACCCAGACGACGCTCTCGCTCGACGATTCGCAGGAAGTCATCGAGGCCCTGACGCGCCGTTTCCCGACGATCGTCGGCCCGCATAAGGAAGACATCTGCTACGCGACCACCAATCGCCAGTCGGCCGTAAAAAAGGTGGCGCCGCTTGTCGACGCGATGATCGTCGTCGGCTCGCCCAATTCCTCGAATTCGCAGCGGCTGCGAGAAGTCGCCGAACGTTGCGGCGCGCCGGCCCAGCTCGTCCAGGCGCGCGGCGACATCGACTGGAACATTTTCTCGAAAGTCTCTTCGCTCGGCATTTCGGCGGGCGCCTCCGCTCCCGAAGTGCTGGTGGAGGAAATCATGGAGGCCTTCGCGGAGCGTTTCGAGATCCATGTCGAAAGCGTCTCCGCCGCCGACGAAAACGTGTCCTTCCCCTTGCCCAAGGAGTTGCGCGCGATCGCCTGACGCCGCCCGCTCCCGACCGCTCGAAACCAAGCGAAGGCCATGGCCGTATATACGGACGTCAACGACGAGGATCTGATCGCCTTCCTCAGCCACTACGATCTCGGCGGCCTCTTGTCCTGCAAGGGCATCGCCGAGGGCGTCGAAAACTCCAATTTCTACCTGCATGTCGAGGCCGGGAGCTTTATCCTCACGCTTTATGAAAAGCGTGTCGCCGAAGCTGATCTTCCGTTTTTTCTCGGCCTTATGGAGCATCTCGCGGCGGCGGGGGTGACCTGTCCGCTGCCGGTCCGAAACCACGCCGGAACCGCTCTGGGCCGTCTCGCCGGCCGGCCGGCGGCGATCGTCACCTTTCTCGACGGCTATTCCATCCACCACCCAGACGCCGCGCATTGCTCCGCGCTCGGCGAAGCGCTGGCGCGGCTGCATCTCGCCGGCGCGGGCTTCGGGCTTTCCCGCGAGAATTCGCTCTCCGTGGGCGGCTGGCGCAAGCTATTCGAACCGCAGGCCGCCCGCGCCGACGAGATCGAACCAGGGTTACGGCGGCTGATCGCGGAGGAACTCGATCTGCTCGAAAGGGACTGGCCGAAGAACCTGCCTTCCGGCGTCATCCACGCCGACCTTTTTCCCGATAATGTGCTGTTTCTGGGCGATCGCCTCTCGGGGTTGATCGACTTTTATTTCGCCTGCGACGACGCCTTCGCCTACGACCTCGCGATTTCGTTCAACGCCTGGTGCTTCGACGCGGTCGGCGTCTACGACGAAGGCAAGGGCCGCGCCCTGATCGACGCCTATCGCCGCGTGCGTCCCTTGAGCGCCCGGGAGCTCGCGGCCTTTCCGCTGCTCGCGCGCGGCGCCGCGCTGCGCTTTCTGCTCACCCGCTTCGTCGACGCGCTGAACGTCCCGCCCGGCGCCCTGGTGCGCCCAAAGGATCCGCGCGAATATCTGACGAAGCTGCGGTTTCATCAGTCAATCGCCACCGCGCGGAACTATGGCGTCGATGCGTAGGCCGTCCTTGAGGATGCCCGTCGTAAGGGACGAGCCATGACCGGGCGCGTGAAAATTTGGACCGACGGGGCCTGTTCGGGCAATCCGGGGCCGGGCGGCTATGGCGCGATCCTGCAATTCGGCGAGCGCGAGAAGGAACTTTCGGGCGGCGAGTCCGCGACGACCAACAACCGCATGGAACTGATGGCCGCGATCGTCGCGCTGGAGGCGTTGACCCGTCCTTGCGCGGTCGATCTCCACACCGATTCGCAATATGTGCGCAACGGCGTGACCCAGTGGATCGCCGGATGGAAGGCGCGCGGATGGAAAACCGCCGACAGAAAGCCGGTCAAGAACGTCGAGCTTTGGCGGCGGCTCGAAGAGGCGTCCGAGCGGCACGAGGTCGAATGGCATTGGGTCAGGGGGCACGCCGGCGACGAAATGAACGAGCGGGCCGACGCGCTAGCGCGGGCGGGAATGGCGCCGTTCTTGAGAAAGTGACGGGATGAACGCGCTTGCGTTTGGCCCGCCGCATCCCCATTTACCACACAATTGGTGTCAGCCCACTAGGGCGCGGGTTGGTGTCGAAACACCGATCCGCGCCCTGTTTTTGTGCCCCGGCCAGGCGGCGGGCCAAAGCTCGACCATGATCGCGTCATCCTTCGGACTCTTTTCGGCGCCAACTTGGTCCGGCGGCGAAAATAAGCGGGCGCCGACCGCTCCTCCAACAGCAGGCTAAGAAATTGACTTCCCTAAATGACAGAATCGCCGAGTTCATCGCCGACCGCCTGCCGAACGACGAGGCGGCGGTGGAATTGCTTTGCCTGGATCACAATGGGACGTATGTCCTGCCCTTCCTCTGCCGCCGGGTGGGCGACAGTTGGCTAAACTTCGCGACTGGCGAGCAAATCGAGGCCGAGGTCGCCGGCTGGCGGCGAAGAGAGCGCTGACCGCCCCGGGGGAGCGTCAGCCAGGCGCGCCCTCTTGCAGGCGCCGCGCGGCAAGGACCTTGCGGGCGACGCCGTTTGGCGCCATGTTCGGAGCAAGATGACCGACACTCACGAAACCAAACTGGTCGAAGCGCTGCGCAAGGTGGACGTCCATGGCGACGTCGCCCCGGCTCATGTGCAGGATCCCATGACCATGGTGTTGCGTCAAACGGCCATTCAGGCCGATCTGATGCGATGGGATGACAACCGCGGCCATTATGTGCTGACCGGCACGGGCCGCATCCGAATCAATTCGCGCAACCGGGCTCCAGGTTCAGTCCTGCGCTTCCGTAAGCGCGAGGAACTCGCCGAGAACGCGCCGCCGCGGCAAAGCAAGGCGGACTGACCCGAAGGGCCGAGGCCCCCCCGAACCGCGTGCCTTGGGGCTCGCGGTTGAGGGGTTTTGGTTCATTTGGCGTGAACCGGCCGGTTCAAGCGCGCGATTTATCGGTCTTGGGGCGGCGTTTTGGCTTTGGGCTGGCGTCCTGCGCGCCAACTTGTCCCCCCGGCCCCTCGTTCATCCGCTCGACCCGCACCGGTTCGCCGCCAGGACGGCGCATGTTGGCGGCGAAGCGCGCCGCGGCCGCCTCGGAGACCTCGAACTGCGTCTCCTTGTCGAAGATGCGGATCACCCCAATGTCCTGCTTGGTGATGTCGCCCTTGCGGCACAGCATGGGCAGCAGCCATTTGGGATCGGCGTTCTTGGCGCGGCCGATGTCGAGCCGAAACCACGCAGCACCTTCCGGAAAACGCGCGGCGGCGGTCTTTGGGACGCGCGCGGGCGCGCCGCGCCCGGATTTTTCGTGAGGTTCGCGCGAGCCGCGCCCGGGCTTTTCGCGCGGGCTCGGCCCGGTTCCCGGATCTTCGACTTCCTCCAACGCCGGCAGACGTGAACGATAGAGTTTCACCAGCGCGGCGGCGAGTTGTTCGGGCGCGCGCTCGGCGAGCAGCAGCCGGGCCAATTCCAGTTCTTCCGGCGAGGGCTCCTCGGTCAAGAGCGGGTCCTGCAACAGCCGCTGCTGATCGAGCCTGGCGATCTCCTCCGCCGTGGGCGGCCCGCTCCAACGCGCGTGAACGCCCGCGTCGCGCAGAAGCATCTCCGCGCGTCGATGGCGCGCCGGCGGCGCCAGCAAGGCGCTGACCCCCTTGCGTCCGGCGCGTCCCGTGCGCCCGCTGCGATGTTGCAGCGTCTCCGCGTCATTGGGCAATTCGGCGTGGATGACGAGGCCGAGATTGGGCAGGTCGATGCCGCGCGCGGCGACATCGGTGGCCACGCAAACCTTCGCCCGTCCGTCCCGCAGCGCCTGCATCGACTGGTTGCGCTCATGCTGACTCAATTCGCCCGACAGCAGCACCGCCGAAAAGCCCCGCTCCAGTAGTATCGCCTGCAAATGGCGCACGGCCTCGCGGGTGTTGCAGAACACGATCGCCGTCGGCGCCTCGACGAAGCGCAGCAGATTGACGACGGCGTGCTCGATCTCCTTGGGCGCCACGCGAATGACGCGATATTCGATGTCGGCGTGGCCG
>PLAI01000328.1 GCA_003134075.1 Methylocystaceae bacterium
TCAATGAGAAATGGTATAAGGCGTTCATGTGTTCTGCATTCAAGCCAAACTTACGGGAGAGGCGCGCCTTGATGAGGGAAAATGCGAAGATCTTCGGCGGCTTCCGGGGCATCGGCTTGTCTCAACCTCGTGCGCAGATCACCGGAAAGGCTCCTACTTGCCGAAAACGCCAAAGCGAGGGATGTTTGGACCCGAACCGTCGGGCATGTGGTGAGTCGGCTGAGATATCTCAAAACGCCCCCATTGCGTCTTTCTGTTTCGATCGCGGGCTATTTACATATTTGGATTCTCCGTGCACCGTTCGTTGAACGATACACATGAAATTTGCGATGGCCCTCGCGACGAGCGGGTCGATTGAAATGCGCATTCGCTATAGGTTGGTCGTCTGGTCGCGTTTTGTTTTCGATGGAGAGATTTGATGCGTGCAAGAGGCAACGCGACTTGGATCGGTTGCGCTTTATTTTTTAGCGTCACGGCCTGTATGGCCGGCCCAACTTGGGCGCAGAGCGTCGAAAAGCGCGAGCCGGGCGTCATTCGCGGCCCTGGAGAAGCAGGCCCCATCAAGCGCGAGGGGCGGCCAGGCTACGATCATTCCGATCAATTCATCGGCATTCCAGCAAAGAAGATCGCCGACAATCTCGAGCCGGTGATCGAACACCCGGACCAATTCGACGAAGCGGGAAAGAAGCTCGCCGAACTCGAGAAGAAGACCGGCAAGAAGCCCAACATCCTCGTCTTCCTACTCGACGACGTCGGCTGGATGGACTTCGGCTTCAACGGCGGCGGCATCGCGGTCGGCAGCGCCACCCCCGATATCGACAAGATCGCCTCCGAAGGGCTGATCCTGACCTCCGCCTATTCGCAGCCGAGCTGCTCGCCCACCCGCGCGACGATCCTGACCGGCCAATATCCCGTCCATCACGGAATCTTACGCCCGCCGATGTATGGCGAGCCGGGTGGCCTGAACGGCAATATCACCATCGCCAAACTGCTGTCGCAACAGGGCTATGTCACCCAGGCGATCGGCAAGTGGCATGTCGGCGAAAACGAGGGCTCGCAGCCGCAGAACGTCGGCTTCGACGATTTCCGCGGCTTCCTGTCGGTGTCCGACATGTACACCGAATGGCGTGACCCGCATTACAATCCGGAAGTCGCGCTGAGCCCGACGCGCACGGCCTTCCTCGAGGAAGTGCCCTTCAACAAATATGACGTGCATGCGGTCAAGGGCGGCAAGGTGGAGAACGTCGGCCTCATCACCGTCGACTACGTCAAGGACCTCGATCAGCGCTGGGCGGACTATGCCGTCGAGTTCATGAAGAAGCAGAAGGGGAGCGCCAAGCCGTTCTTCCTCTACTACGGCACGCGCGCCTGTCATTTCGACAATTATCCCAACGCCTATTACGCCGGCCGTTCACGCGCCCGAAACGACTATACCGACTGCATCGTCGAGGTGAACGACATCTTCGCGCGCGTATACAAGACGCTCGAGGAGACGGGCGAGCTCGAGAACACGCTCATTCTCTTCACCTCGGACAACGGGCCGGAGCAGGAGATCGACCCGCATGGCCGCACGCCGTTTCGCGGCGGCAAAGGCTCGACCTGGGAAGGCGGCGTCAGGGCTCCGACCTTCGTCTATTGGAAGGGCGTGATCGAGCCGCGCAAGTCGGAGGGGCTCTTCGACATGTCGGACATTCTGCCGACGAGCCTGTCGCTCGCCGGCAAGCCGGGCGCCGCGCTGGCCAAGCTCGTCAAGAAGGACCATTACATCGACGGCCTCGACCAGACCTCGTTCCTCCTGGCCAAGAACGGCGAATCGAATCGGCGCAGCATTCTCTATTTCTGGAACGACAAGCTGTCGGCTGCTCGCATCGATGAGTTCAAGGCGTTCAATCTGGTGCAGCTGCCGTTTTCGCTCACCCGCAACGGCAATCACGGCGGCTTCACCGGAACGGTGGCGGAAACCGCCGGCGGGACGGTATTCAATCTCTATGCCGATCCGCAGGAGGAGAATTCGATCGCCATCCGGCACATTCCGATGTCGATCCCGCTGCTCGCGGAACTCGAGCGCTATCAGGCGGTGTTGAAGAAATATCCGCCGCAGAAGCAGATCGGTTTCGAGTGAGGGGCGCCGCGCCGACGAGCGGGGCCGCGCAACGGAAATAGTCTGACGACAGCGTGGTCAGTTTTGTAGCGTGGCGGCGCCAATATGCTGCGGGTGCCCTGCTCCGGGTCATGTTCTCGCGTCCGTTGCTGCTTTGAGCGACTCCGCTCATCCTCGAAAAGCGTCCACGACAATAGCGTTCTCGCGCTGCGGATTCGCGCCAGAAGCGGTCACTCGAATAAGATATTGCCCTTTCAGCCCTTGCTATAGCCTAGCCCGGGCCAACGCGCGCTCCCCGCGGTTCAAGGGAGGGTTGCTCTTTGCATTTATGCGGCCAACTGGGCGCAACCGCGAACGATGTGGCCAAGAGGCGCCGCCGCCTGATCAAATCGTGACATTTTCACTGGACTGATAAGCCAGCACTTCGAGTGCGGCCCGATAGCCGGAGGTGATCGCCGACTCGACCGATGGCGTCCCCTCCCTATGTTGGCCCGCGAATGCGATCGGCCCTAATGGGCTGCAAGCGACCTTCCGGGGGCCGTTGTTGCGGTCGAGCAGTCCCTTCGCGTTTCGCGTCTTGCCAAAAAGGAGGTTCGGAACGGGCAAAATCATACTGTGTCCCCATCGATACAAATAAACCGCGGTCACGTCTCGATCGAAATCAAATTCCGATCCTCTCATGATCCGCGAAAGATCGTCCTTTAGAGATTTTTCGTAGTCTCCGAACGGCGTCTGGAGCAGCTTGATGCGCTCGCTGGGAAGTTCTTCGGGAGAGGCCCTATTGCCGCCGAAGAAGGTTAGCACAGTCGGCCGATCGGGGTTATTGCGTCTGTCCGTCACCCAGTCGGCGACTCCGAAATTCGCCCAATATTTGCTGCCCCACCACGCCTGGCTGTAACCGAGCCCCAATTGGTGGAGAGGCTTGGCGCTGCGCAAGGCGACGTTGGCGATGGCGACGGGAACCGTGTTGAATTCGCCCCAGGCGGCCTTCCTATCGTCATCGAGCAAATGTTCGACAAAATGCCGAGCGACCTGCGATTGGGTCGCGACGATGACGGTCTTGGCGGAGACGCGCCGGAAAACCCCATCCCTGAAATAGACCACCTTTGCGGAGGATCGCTTGACGCTCCTCTCGATGTCGATCCTGAGAACCGCCGCGCTCAACTCGATTTTGGGGATGGTGTCAAATGGCTTGCTACGGCCTCGTCCCTGCAGCCAAAGAGTCACTCGTTTTGCGAGTTCGGATGTGCCGCCAGGAAAAGTAAACAAGTCGTCGCCGAACTCTCCCGCCAGGAAGTTGATCGAGCTATGGGCGTTGACGTGACGCGCAGTGCCGCCGAGAGCGTCGATCATATAGAGCGAGTGAAAATCGGAGACGATCGGATCGCAGCGGAGAATGTCGGTGAGATAATCTTCAAACGAGATCTGCGAGAGGTAGTCCAGTCGAGGCGAACTGCGATCCGGCGGATCGTCCAGCAGCACAGAACCGCCGGGTTGCGTCAATTTCTTAATCTCTTTCCTGCTTCTCAGCAGATCGGCGACCACATGTTTCTCATAGGGCGCTTCATGCATCCCCTTGTCCAACGTCTCGATGTTCCAGCCCCGGTGGCCAGCAGTGATTCCCGGCGTATACTCATCAAAGTAGTAGCAATCGCCCGGACTGGCTATTCCATGCCTTCTCCAGTCTATGTCAAGCACCCGATAGAATTCCTTCAGATAGCCGGAGCTCGGCGCGAGGCAGTAAGCGCCCGCCGTCGGCGCGGGCACTGGCAGCGGCGGCATGTCGTCTCGTCCAGCATTGCCCCCAGTGTAGGCGTTGGCTTCGAGCAGCAAAATGCGGATTCCGGGACGTCGCCGCAGCAAAAACAAGCCGGCCGATAGCCCAGCAAGTCCCGCGCCCGCGACGACGACGTCAAACTCTTTGTCATCTTCGACGATAGGGAACGCCCCCTCGACGTCGTCGCAGCCCTTTGCAAGAGTCACCGTGCCGCGCTCGAAGCGGAGCCGTCTATCCCTCATCCAATGACCGACGTTGAAGGCAGAAGGCAGATTGCCGCCGCGGAGCGCGCGTGGATCGGAGCCAATGGCGCCGTCGCAGGCGGC
>PLAI01000043.1 GCA_003134075.1 Methylocystaceae bacterium
ACGTTTGCATAAGGACTACCCGCGACACGCGACAGCCATTGCCGCGTTGATCGAGAAATGCGTGCGCTCCCAAGTCGCGGTCGAGAAATTTAACCAGGTGGCCCCCGCCGACGAAAAAATTCAGGACGCGGAAAGTATCGTCCGCCAGCGCAGCCGGGCGCCGCGCCAAGAAATCAAACGGCAAATCGTGAACCTTTGGTGCCGCGAAGACGAAGACCGGCCATTACCGGAAGAGCACCAGGCGCGGGTGCGAGACCATGGCGGCGGCCACGGATCGATTCCGCCGACCCCCGGCTGCATAAGTTCCGCGGAGCTATTCGTGCGGCGGCAATTCGAGCGCGTCGAGTTCCGCGCGGCGGAACGCCCTATTTACGCGCCGCCGCTCGCAGTTGAAGTCGCTCTGCCCGGTCTTGTCGCGGGTGAGAAAAGCTTTTGGAGGCCGGCGCGAGAGGGTTTGGCGCCAGTTCATTGGCTGCGAGCGATCGAGGACTCGCGGGATGCGCCTTCGGCGCCGTCCGTCATTGGTCCGGTCCAAGTCGAATATCGGCTCATTGGCGCCGGCGTCGCGAATGATGTCGACCCGGTCGCGACGGCGCGAGCGATCGAGGAGACGCGCCGCGCCGCGGAGTAGGGGCTTCGAGGATCGACAGCGCGCTCGGCTTTTACGATTCGCGGGCGGCACCTTCACGGAAAGATTGGCAAATGGCTACCGACCCAGAGACGAAAGCTCGCTACGAAAAGGCGAATGGGTATTTTCACAGACGCGCGGCCGCGCCGCCGCCCGCGCTTGGCTATCTCGCGGCGAGTAATCCCGCCATTCGAGCGGCCTTCGAACGCGCTGGCCTTTTGCCTGTCTCCGAGGCGTCGGCGCGCGCGGCGCCCCCGAGGCCGGCGCCTATGCGGGAAGCCACCGCAGTGTGGGATGAAGCAANNACGCGTGGCGGCGTCGCTTATGCGCCACCCGCGCCGTCCTCTGGCTCCGACGCGAGGTGGGATGAAGCAATCCGCGCCGTGTGTGCGGAGGCCGGCCTCGAGCCGCGTGGCGGCACGCGCGCCGCGCCAAGCCTTGTGCCGCATCCGACGGTCTGCGGCGCCGCGACGTGAAATTCGGTGATCGCTCAGGTCAATGAAGAGGCTGGTCTAACCAACAAAGCGCGAGGCCGCGCAAACGAATGACGCTGAGAAACCTATGAGGGCATCTGGGGCTGTCCAATATCGGTAAGTTTTCCTCCGGCTCGGCGTCATGTTCGCAAACATGTCCGGTCAAGGAAGGCGCGCCCCAATTCATTCAACCACGGCCGCCGCGCGCGGCGAACGCAAAGGAGATGGTCCAAGTGTCTGACATAACCCTTGAGCTTTCGAAGTCCTTCGAGATCTTCGGCGTGACTGTTTCCGAGATCGAGATTAAGGAGCCGCGCGCGAGCGACTATCTCGAATTGGGCGAGCCGCGCATTTTCGCCCGCACGCCAGATGGCTCCTTCTACGCCATCGAGGACATTGGCGTCGTTAAGCAATATCTCTCCCGCTGCATCAGCAAAAAGGATTCGGCCGGCAAGGAGATGCCTAGCCAGGGGCTGATCGCGATGATGGCGCTCGCCGACGTTCGCCGCGCGCGCGAGGCGCTAATCGGTTTTTTTTCGGATGTCGCCCCGGCGACCTAGGAATCATGATGGACAACCTCGTTTTCGGCTTCGGCGTTTCGCTCGACGAAGTCGAAGGCATGACGTTCAGCCGTATGCAATATTGGCATTCGCGCGCGCTGGCGCGGCGTAAGGCGGAGAAGGATTCCAAGTCGTGACGACGATGCTGAAAAAAGAGATCGTTATCTCCGCCGATGACCTCACCGGAAAAGCGTTCGCGGGGATTGAAAAGCGCATCGACGCGCTGTCCAAGGCGTCGAAGCGTCTCAGTGGGGGCATTGGCGGCAAGCTGGACCTCTTCGGCTACAACGAAAATCGGACCCGCACCACCGATATGATTTCGCGCATGTCGACGATCAGCCGGAGCGCCGAAAAAGCAAGTTCCTCGCTGAGCGGCCTCGGCAAGTCGCTTTCCGGTCTCGGCACCGTCATCGCGCCTTTTATAGCCTTGAAGGTGAAGGATTTCGCCGGCGACGTCATTCATACGTTTCGCGAATTCGACAAGGAACGTCGCTACGCCCGCGCCGTGATGGGCATTTCGGACAATGAACAGAAGCCGCTCGTCGACCAGGCGATCCACGGTGGCGCAACGTCGAAATATAACGATATTCAATGGCTCGAGGCCCAGCGCGCATTGGCAGGGCGCGGTCTGAACACGCAGCAAATCCTGGCGCTGACCAAGGTCGCCGCCAATCTCGGCCAGGCCATGGACCTGAGCTTGCCGGAGGCCTCGACGGTTCTCGAGGGCGGCATGTTCGGGTTTGGGAAAAATACCTCGACCTACGAGGAGGCGGTCGCCAACGCGCAGCGCACGGCGGACCTCCAGGTCAAGGCCTCGAAAGCATTCGGCATGACCCCCGATGATATCAGGGAGGGCTATAAATTCGCCGCCGCGCCGTTCCATCTCGGGGGGCTTTCGGAAGAGACGATGCTGGCCTTCATGGGGCTCGGCAAGAAAGCCAATATGGGCGGCGACGAAATGGGCACGGCGGGACGCGCCGTCATCGCCAATCTCTTGAAGCCCACCTCTGGCGCGCGCACCGCGATGATGGCGAGCGGGATTGATTATTCTAAGTATCAGAATCAGGGCTCGCGTCCGATGGACGCCAATAATTTCGCCAAGACCATCGCCGCGACCTATGGCGTAGAACTGTCCAAGGAGGCCAAGGCCTCGCTCCAGGGCGTGTTCAACGACAAAGCCGTCGTGGCCGACGCGGCCAAGTTCATGCCGGCCGTCATGAATGTCTTGGGGGATGTCCTTTCCGGCGACGACGCCAAATCGAAAAAAAGCATTGCCGGCGAGGCGCGGCACTACCGCGACGCCTCTATGGGCGGCGTCGACACAAACAGACTGTTCACGGACCTGATGGGGGCGATCGCGCATAATCCCGCGCTCGCCAATGCGGTGTTCGGCTCGAAACAGGGCTCCCGGATCATGACGGCGCTAGGCGACCCGGAACTGTTTCTGAAAAAGCTCGACGAACTCAAGAACCATTCGCAGGGCTATTCCCAGAAAGTCGCCGAGGAGCGCATGGCCGGCTTCGACGGCGCAATGTCGCGGCTGGAAGGATCGACCAAGAATCTCGAAACCGCGTTCGGGCGCGCCAACGATGCATGGCTCACGCCGACGATCAACGAGGGCGCGCACCTTGTTCAAACGTTCGCCGAGCTGGACACCGGAACCCTCAGGGTGGTCGAAGCACTTGGGGGCGCCGCGACCGCCATCGTCGGATTCGAGACGGCGCTGAAGGCCGCGGCGGTGGTGCAGACCATAGCCGGCAACCCCGCCTCGGCGGCGGCGATCAGCGGCCTCGGCGGCGGCGCGCTCGGCCGCATGGGGCTTTTGG
>PLAI01000141.1:0-265 GCA_003134075.1 Methylocystaceae bacterium
AACACCGGCGGCTTGGGGGGTTACTTTGTCTGGCGCACTGATTATATAGGACGCCTTGGGTTTGCGCGGAAGCGTCGACCGGGGGTGTCGCGGCCAGATGCTTGCATGAAGGCGCCTGAATTCGAATTGTCGGTCCAATTCGCTTGGAATTTGACGGTTTCCGGACAATCTGGCCGGCGCTGAATTTCGAGGAGTCCGCCCACGGGGTTCGCGCCGTGGCATATGCCGCCGGCGTTCGCGCGTCGGTTTGTCGCCCGGCGGCGAA
>PLAI01000141.1:277-88713 GCA_003134075.1 Methylocystaceae bacterium
GGCGACGATCCCAGCCGCGAAGGCTTGCTCGAGACGCCGGCCCGCGTGGTCAAGGCCTACGAGGAGCTATTCAGCGGCTACAGGCAGGATCCCAAGGAAGTCTTGGAGCGCGTATTCGCCGAGGTCGAAGGCTACGACGATCTGGTTCTGGTGCGCGACATCCCGTTTTTTTCGCATTGCGAGCACCACGTCGTGCCCTTCATCGGCAAGGCGCATATCGCCTATTATCCGACCGACGGCGTCGTCGGCCTCTCGAAGCTGGCGCGGCTTGTCGACGTGTTCGCGAAGCGCCTGCAAACGCAGGAGGCGCTGACCGCGCAAATCGCCTCGACGATCGATCAGGAGTTGAACCCGCGCGGCGTGGCCGTGCTGGTGGAGGCGGAGCATATGTGCATGTCGATGCGCGGCGTGCTGAAGCAGGGCGCGTCAACCGTCACGGTTCAGTTCTCCGGCGCGTTTCGCGACAATCCCAGCGAGCAGGCGCATTTCTATACGCTGTTGCGCGGCGCCCGTTAATGAGCGCGGCGCCGGACAAGCGCGCGCTGGAGGAGGGCGCCGACTTCACGCCGCGCTTCGACGCGTATGGGCTGATTGTCTGCGTAACCGTCGAGGCCGCCACGCGGCAGGTGCTGATGGTCGCCTATATGAACAGGCTCGCGCTCGACAAGACCATCGAGTCCGGCGAGGCGCATTATTGGTCGCGGTCGCGCCAAAGTCTGTGGCGCAAGGGCGAGACCTCCGGCCAGGTGCAGCGCGTCGTGTCCCTGAGCGTCGATTGCGATCAGGACGCGATTCTGCTCGAAGTGGAGCCGGGGGGCGACGGCAAGGCTTGCCACACCGGGCGTAAATCCTGCTTTTATCGCAAGCTTGAACGCGGCCCGAATCACCGCCTCGTTTTCGTGCAGTAGATGCCTCGCGCGTGGGCGCCGTTAGTACATCCACTACTTTCGAAGCGCAGACTCCTACATTAAATCTAAAGAGAGGCAATTCGCCTCTTGCGGGTCGGGGACCGCATTTAGGAGCGGGGCCATGTTCTCGTTGATGCGAAAGAGTTTTGATATGTCAGGCGAACGCGGCGGGGTTTCGGTCTCGCCTCCGGGAGAGGGCCAGCGCGCCGATGGCGCCCGTGCGCCTCGGCGCCCCCGAATTGGCTTGGCGCTGGGCGCTGGCGCGGCGCGAGGCTGGACGCATATTGGCGTTTTGCGCGAGCTCGCGGACAATGGGATCAAGCCCGACGTGATCGCCGGCACATCAATCGGCGCCATCGTCGGCGGCTGTTACGCGGCCGGCAGGCTCGACGCGGTCGAAGCTTTCGCGCGCTCGCTGACCAAGCGCCGGGTCTTCGCGATGATGGACCTGTCCTTCTCCGGCATGAGCCTCATCAGCGGCGATCGTCTGAAATCCGCGCTCGAGAAGGAGGTCAACGGCATCCAGATCGAAGATTTGCCGATACCTTTCGCGGCGGTCGCGACCGAGGTCGGCACCGGCCACGAAGTCTGGCTGCAACGTGGCCCGCTGGATTTGGCTATCCGCGCCTCCTATGCGCTGCCGGGCATTTTCGAGCCCGTGCGAATCGGCGACCGCTATTTGTTCGACGGCGCGCTGGTCAATCCGGTGCCGGTCACGGTGTGCCGCGCGCTGGGCGCGGAGTTCGTGATCGCGGTCAATGTGACGGCCGACACGATGTATCGCTCCGCCGTGATTCCGAATCAGTCGGCGGCGGCGACGCCGACCGACGCGGGCTCCAAGGGGCCTTTCGCCGGCCGTGTCGGGGCCGCGCTGGAAGGCGGCCTGCTGCCTCGATATTTCGAGCGGCGCTCCGGCGACGCGCCGAATGTCGCGACGGCGATGATCGACGCATTCAACATCATTCAGGATCGCATCCTTCGCTCGCGGCTCGCCGGCGATCCGCCGGACGCCACGATCCACGCGCGTCTCGAGGAAATCGGCATGTTCGATTTTCACAAGGCGGAGCAGTTGATCGCCGCCGGGCGCGAGGCGGCCAAGCGGGCGCTGCCGAATATTTTCACCCATATCCCCGTGCCCGGCGCTTCGGCCTGAGCGCTTTCTGCTCGCCATAGCCGCCGCGAGGGACGGGCGTCCCGCGGACGCCCCATGAAATCATGCGAGCGACAAGAAATCGCTCAAAATCATAATGTTAGAGCAAGTTCTCATCGAAAAAGTCTGTCAACTTTTTTAAGAACTTGCTCTGAGCGCCGGCGCCTGGAATTACAGCAGCTTGCCGGGGTTCAGTATCCCCTTGGGGTCGAGAGCGGCTTTTATCGCCCGCATCGCCTCCAGCGCGGTCGGATCCTTGACCCGCCGCAAAAGTTCGCGCTTGAGCTGGCCAATCCCATGCTCGGCGGAAATCGAACCGCCAAATTTCTCCACGACGCCGTGCACGATGTCGCCGACCTCGTCCCAAAGCGCGAGAAACGCGGCCCGATCCGCGCTGACCGGCTGCGAAATGTTAAAATGAATGTTGCCGTCGCCCATATGGCCAAAGGCCACGGGCCGCGCGCCAGGAACGCGGGCGGTCACGAGACGGCTCGCCTCCTCGATAAAGGCCGGGACATCCTTAGGCGCGACCGAGACGTCGTGCTTGATCGAGCCGCCCTCGCGCTTTTGCGCCTCGGACAGCAACTCGCGCAAACGCCAGAAGTCCGCGGCGTGCGCGAGCGAATCCGCCACTGCGGCGCCGCCGATGAGAAGCGTGGCCGTCGCTCTGCCCAACATGTCGATGACCGCGTCCCTAAAACCGTCCTCTTCCATCGCGGCGCATTCGACCAGCGCGTACCAAGGGAAAACATCGGGAAAGGGATCGCGCGCGACATCGGCGTGGTTAAGCACGAGGTCCACGCCGATGCGGGGCAGCAGTTCGAAGGCTTGCAGGGCGCCGCCCATGCGCGACTTGCAAAAATTCAACAACTCCAGCGCTCGGCCGGGATTGGCCAGGCCGACAAACGCCGTGACGCGGGCGCGCGGACGCGGGAACAGCTTCAGCGTCGCCGCGGTGATCACCCCGAGCGTTCCCTCCGAGCCGATCATCAGCCGCGTGAGATCATAGCCGGTGTTGTCCTTGCGCAGCTTGGAGAGACCGGACAGAACGCGCCCGTCGGCCAGCACCGCCTCGACACCCAGCGCGAGATCGCGCGCCGAGCCATAAGCGATCACATGCACCCCGCCAGCGTTGGTCGCGAGATTGCCGCCAATCGTGCAGGAGCCCTCGGAAGCCAGCGAAAGCGGAAAATAGCGGTCGACCGATTCGGCGGCGGCTTGCGCGCGCGCCAGCGTGACGCCGGCGTCCACGGTCATGGCGTCGCTGACCGGATCGATATCGCGGATCTTGTCGAGTCTCGTTAGCGACAGCACGATCTGTCGCCGCGCGTCGTCGGGCGTTTGGCCGCCGACGAGGCCGGTGTTGCCGCCCTGAGCAACCACCCCGGTTCCGCTCTCATTGCAAAGAGCGAGAACCCGAGAGATTTGCGCGACAGTCGATGGTCTGACCACCGCGAGGGCACGCCCATGAAATAGGCCACGCGGCTCCTGCATATAAGAGAACATTTCACCCGGATCGGCGAGGACGCTTTTTTCGCCTACCACCGCCGCGAGGCGTGCAAGCAACTCCATCGCGCCTTTCCGACCATTTGTAAGAACCGGTCAAACCTCTCTCGGCTTCAACCTTTTGTTAAGGTCAAGGGTCTAAGTCAACGACGCCGCCGATATTCTCTGTCGTCGCGGCGGACGCGGACATAAGCGGCCTTCATGGCCGGGGCGCAGCTTAGGACGATACTGCACAATGTCGCGGCGATTAGCGCATTCATCATGACCATCTCCTTCCAGATTCGCGGGGAAACCAAGAGATTTCCCCATTCACGCTGGACTATGACGCAAATGCTATGCCGGATCTTTCAAAGCGGCAAGAGAAATAACCTAGCTTCCGGCGAAGGCGCCTTTCAGCCCTTCTCGAACTGATATAGTCGTCACAATAATGTTACCCAGTCGTTAACCTGCGGCATTTCTCATATTTTTGTAAATTTTTTCGCGCGCCGGCTTTATCTCGACAGCAGGCTTCTTTTGCGAATTGGCCGCGTCATGCGCGAAAATGTCGCGACCAGCTCGACATGCGGCGAGAAGCGGAACTGATCGATTGGCGTGACCTCTCCCAGCGCATATCCGCCGGCGACCAGAATCCCGGCGTCGCGCGCGAAGCTGTGGGCGTCGCACGACACGGCGACGATCTTGTCGACGCTGGATTTAACGAGTTGCTCGGCCTGGGCGGCGGCGCCGGCGCGCGGCGGATCGAACACCACCGCGTCGAACTCCGAAAGCTCCTTGGCGTCGAGCGGTTTGCGAAACAGATCACGCGCCTCGGCTATCGCCAGCCGCATCCCAACCGTCGCGCGCGCGGCCTCGGTCAGCGCGGTGATCGCTTCGGCGTCATTGTCGTAGGCGCAAACGCGCGCATGGGCGGAAAGACGCAAGGCGAAAGCGCCGAGGCCGCAAAACAGATCCGCGACGCGCTTCGCGCCGCCAACGGCGGCTGACACATGACGCGCGATCTCTTCCTCGCCCGCCGTCGTCGCCTGCAAGAAACTTCCCGGCGGCGGCGCGACCACTGCCTCGCCAACGGCGACGCGCGGCCTGCGGCGCAGCGCGACGACGCGGCCGTGATTCGACAGCCGCGCGAGATCATGTCGCTCCGCCACGGCGATCACCGCCTTGGCCTCGTCCTCGGATAGCGCGCCGGGGCCGCGCAGGTCGATATCGAGACCCTCGAGCGTCAGCGTCGCCGCTATGTCGAGCGGCTTGCCCTTGCCGGCCAAGGCCTTGGCGAGCGCCCTGGCCGCCGGCAGCGCCGGAGCGAGGCCGGGTTCGAGCAAGGGACAGCCGTCGATTTCGACGATCTCATGCGAGCGCGCCTGCATGAAGCCGACCCGCGCTCGCCCGGCGGCGGCGCGCGCGTGAAAAGTGACGCGGCGCCGGCCCGCGCCATGCGCGTCGATCAGCGGCGCGACTTCCGCCGCGACGCCGGCGTTGCGCAGCGCCGCGACGACAAGGCCGCGCTTCCATTGGCCATAAGCGTCCGGCGCCAGCGCCTGCACCGCGCAGCCGCCGCAAACCCCGTAATGCCCGCAGATCGGCGCGATGCGATCCTTCGAGGGCTCGAGGATTTCGATCATCCGCGCGTGATCGCCTTGAACCTCGGCGGCGACGCTTTCGCCGGCCAAGGCGTAAGGGACGAAGATCAAGCGCTCGCCAAGTCGCGCGACGCCTTCGCCGCGATGGCCGATCCGCTCGACGACAAGCTTTTCCATGCTCAAGATTTTTGTCCGCAAAGGAGAAATTCGCGGTTGCCATCGCCGCCTTCGATTGGCGAAGGGCAAAGGCCCTTGAGGCGCCAGCCAAGCCCTTCGACCTCTTGCGCGACGCGCGCGCAAACGTCCTTATGCACCAAAACGTCGCGCACGACGCCCTTTTTCACCGCGGCGCGCCCCGCCTCGAACTGCGGCTTGATCAGCGCGATCAACGTCGCGTCCGGCGCGGCGAGCGCCAGCACGTTCGGCAGGATCAGCGTCAGCGAAATAAAGCTAGCGTCGCAGACGATCAGACTCGGCGGCTCCGCGAGGTGCGTTGGCTCAAGCGCGCGGGCGTCGAGCCGCTCCAGCGCGGTGACGCGCGCGTCGCCCCTAATGCGCGGATGCAATTGTCCATGGCCGACATCGACGGCGACGACATGGCGCGCGCCGCGCGTCAGCAGCACATCGGTGAAGCCGCCCGTCGAAGCGCCTATGTCGAGGCAATAGCGCCCGAGCGGGTGGACGTTAAAAGCCTCCAGCGCATGCGCCAGCTTGACGCCGCCGCGCGAGACCCAGGGGTAGGGGGCCGCCGCGCTTAACTGGGCGTCCCGCGCAATGTCCTCCGAGGGTTTCTTAACGAGCCGCCCGTCGGCGCGCACGAGCCCGGCCTCGATCGCCTCGCGCGCCTTGGCGCGGCTTTCGAACAGTCCGCGCTCGGCGAGCAGCGTATCGGCGCGCGGCGCCATTTATTCTCCCGTCTGCAGCAGAGTGCCGGCCCTGCGCGCGCCAGCCAGCAGCCTCGAGAAGGAGAGCGTCGCGACGGCGAACAGCACGGCGTCGATGGCGAGACCTTCCATCATCAGATCGCCGCGAAACACATGGTCGATCAGTAAGCCGCGCAGGCCCTCGAACACATAGGTCGGAGGCAGGGACCAGGCGACCGGCTGTAGCCAGGAGGGCAGCGCCGCGACGGGATAATAGACGCAGCCGAGAGGCTGGACCACGAACATCAGCGACCACGCGAGATTTTCGGCCCCGAGCCCATAGCGCAGCAGCATGCCGCACACGAACAGGCCAATGCTCCAGGCGAACAGCGCGAGAACGACGAAAAACGCCGCGACGGCGAGGCCGAGCGCCCAGAGATTGAAGCCGAAGAACCAGATCGCCAAAATCGTCACGGGAACCACGCCGACAACGAGGCGCACGAGGCTCATCGCCATCAGCGACACCAGGAATTCGCTGGTGCGCAATGGGCTCATCAGCAGATTGGCGAGATTGCGCGACCACAGCTCCTCAAGAAACGAGAAGGCGAAGCCCTGTTGCGCGCGCAAAAGAATGTCCCACAGCAGCACCGCGCCGATCAGCGTGCCGGCCAGCTTGCCGGTAAAACTCCGCGCGCCGCCGGCGGCCGAAAAATAGCTCTGGAGAAAGCCCCAGGTCAGCATTTGCACCATCGGCCAATAGGTCATCTCGACGACACGCGGCCAGGAAGAGCGCAGCAGATAGGTGTAGCGCAGCATCATCGCGCCGACGCGCGCGAAGGAAAAACCGCTCACGAGACCGCTCCGCTCGCGCGCCCGCGCGCCACGTCGAGAAACACTTCCTCCAAAGTGGCGCGGCCATAGCGCGCCAGCAGCGCCGCCGGCGCCGCGTCGTCGACCAGCGTTCCCTCGCGCAGCATCAGCACGCGGTCGCACAGACGCTCGACCTCGACCATATTGTGCGAGGCCAGAAGGATCGTGCAGTTATGCGCGCGGCGGTGGTCCTCGATTCGCGAGCGCACCCAGTCCGCCGTGTCAGGGTCTAGCGAGGCGGTGGGCTCGTCGAGCAGCAGCAGCGCGGGCTCGTTGAGCAGCGCCTTGGCCACCGCGACGCGGGTCTTTTGTCCGGCGGAGAGCCGGCCCGTGGGGCGGTCGAGAAAATCGTTCAAGGCGAAATCCTCGGCGAGCCGCCTGATTTTCTCCTCGCGCGCGGGGACGCCATAAAGCAACGCGAAAACCAGCAGATTTTGCCGCACCGTGAGTCGATGCGGCATGTCGACATAGGGGCTTTCGAAATTCATCCGCCCCAACACGCTCGCCCGGTCCGTCGCCATGTCGGCGCCGAGCGCGCTAATGGCGCCCGTGGTCGGCTCGATCAGCCCCATGATCATGCCGATCGTCGTGGTTTTGCCGGCCCCGTTGCCGCCCAGCAACCCCGTCACCGAACCCGCGGCAAGCGCGAAGTCCAGCGGCCCGACGACGCGCCGGCCGTCGTAGGATTTGGAAAGCCCCCGCACCGTGAGAGCTTCGTGGGGCCGGGGCGTCGTCATGGTTGGGGTTTTACTCTCGCCCGAAGGACGGGCGCAAGGCGAGGGCGCTAAATCGAGATTTTCTATCGTCGGACTTGAAACGCCTATTGAAGCTTTAGAAACACAAAGAGCGGGGACGGCCACGGCCTTTCCCCACTCTTTGGTACCCCGTCCTTGACCGGCCTAAACGTAACTGGCCTGGGCGTCTTCGCGCCTCTGAAGCCAACCCCGCGCCGTCTCTTTAGAGACCGTGCAGCGGTCGAATAGAACCGGCGTCCTCCCCGACTTGGACCGTAGCTGGTCACGAACTCCTTAACGTCAGCCGTGTTAAGGAGTCACCCAACTTACTTGGCGAGCGGACATTATGACGAAATCAGGGCTGTGTCATGCGAAATTATGCAGCATGACGTGAAATCATGCGATGAAGGCGCAAAAAAAGGCACGAAAAGTCCACCGGGAGCCCAGTCGATGGATTGGCCTTCTCACGAGCGGGCGTCAACGCCTGAACAGCCAGATCGCCGCCGCCAAAATCGCCGCGATTCCCAGCAGCAGGCTTCGGTCGGAACTCCGTCGCGCCCGCGCCAGTTCCTCCAGCGAAGCCGGCGAGAGATCGACGCCCTGCGCGGCCTGCCGCCCCAGCGACGCCAGCACGCTTTCCGCATCGGCCAGCACCTTGGGCAGGTGAGTCGCCAGCTTGGCGATTTCCGTGAAGCTGCGGCCCGCGTCCTCGATCTTCGCCCTTGGTCCCAGATTGGCCGTGATCCAGTCGCGCACCACGGGGTCCGAGGTCTTCCAAATGTCGAGCTTGGGATCGAGCGTGCGCGCGACGCCCTCCGCCACCACCATGGTCTTTTGCAGCAGCACCAGCTCGGTGCGGGTGCGCATGTCGAACAGCGCCGTCACCTCGAACAGCAAGGTCAGCAGCCGCGCCATCGAAATGTCGGCGGCGTTGATCGTGTGCAGCGGCTCGCCAATGGCGCGCAGCGCCTGCGAAAACTCTTCGACCGAATGAATCGGCGGCACATAGCCGGCTTCGAAATGCACCTCGGCGACCCGGTGGTAATCGCGGGTGATGAAGCCATAGAGGATTTCCGCGAGGAATCGGCGCTCCTTGAGGCCGAGCCGCCCCATGATGCCAAAGTCGATCGCGACGATTCGCCCGGCCTTGTCGACGAAAAGATTGCCCTGGTGCATGTCGGCGTGGAAAAAGCCGTCGCGCATGGCGTGGCGCAGAAAGGACTGCAACACGTTACGCGCCAGATCCTTGAGGTCGTATCCTTCCCGCGCGACGCGCGCGAGATCGGACAAGGGCACGCCCTCGATCCATTCGAGCGTCAGAACGTCCTTGGCGGTACGGTCCCAATCGACTTCCGGCGCGTGGAAATCATGGTCATTGGCGACATTGTCGCGGAATTCCGAGGCCGCCGCCGCCTCCAGCCGAAAGTCCGTCTCCAGTTTCACCGTGCGGGCGAGCGTGTCGACGACTTCGATGGCGCGCAGCCGCCGCCCTTCCGAGGAAAAGCGCTCGGCGATTCGCGCGATCACATACATATCGGCGAGATCGCGCGCGAATTGCCGCTCTACGCCGGGCCGCAGCACCTTCACCGCGACCTTGCGTTCGCCCTCATGGTAGCGGGCGTAGGCGATATGCACCTGCGCCACCGAGGCCGCCGCGACCGGCTCGCCGAAGGACAAAAACACCTCGTCGATGCTTTTGCCGAGCGCCTTCTCGACGATCTCGACCGCCGCGTCGCGCCCGAACGGCTCCATGCGGTCCTGCAAGGCGGTCAGCGCATTGGCGATTTCGCCGCCGACGACATCGGGCCGCGTCGCCAGGAACTGCCCGAGCTTCACATAGGTCGGGCCGATCTGCGAGAAGGCGCGCACCAGCGCCTTGGGGCCGCCGCCGAGATCCTTGCGCGCGATGAGATTGGCGAGCCGCACCGGCAGCCGCGCCGGCGGCGGCAGCAACTCGGGATCGAGCCCGGCGAACACGCCCTCGCGCGCGAGGATATAGCCGGCGCGCGCCAATCGCAGAAGATGCCCGAAGCCTAAAAACACGTAGGACCGCCGTTTCTATATTCTAAAGTTCGCGAGGCGCCGCGAGCGCCCCCTCTCCCCGTTCGCGGGGAGAGGGCCGGGGTGAGGGGCGGGGGGAGATATCCCAACTGTTCGTCGCGCCAACGAACCCGTGGCGCGATCGAAATTCGGAGCAAAATCCCGAGCCCCTCACCCCAACCCTCTCCCCGTAAACGGGAAGAGGGGACCGCGCTACGGCTTCCACCCCGAATGGATCGCCACCACGCCGCCGGTCAGGCGCTCGTAGCCGGTGCGGCGAAAGCCCGCCTTGCGGATCATCCCCTCGAACGCGTCGGCGCGCGGGAATTTCTGGATGGATTCGACGAGATAGCGGTAGGGCTCGCCATCGCCCGCGACGATCTTGCCGACCATCGGAATGACGTTGAAGGAATAGGCCTCGTAAATCTTGTCGAGCCCGGGGATAGCCACCTGCGAAAACTCGAGGCACAGGAAGCGCCCGCCGGGCTTTAGCACGCGAAACGCCTCCTCCAGCGCCACCTGGATGCGCGGCACGTTGCGGATGCCGAAGGCGATGGTGTAGGCGTCGAAATTGGCGTCGGGGAAGGGCAGCGATTCGGCGTTGGCCTGCACGAAGTCGAGCTTGGCGTCCAGCCCGCGCTCCCGCGCCCGGTCGCGGCCGACCTCCAGCATGTCGCCGTTGATGTCGAGCACGACGACCTCGGCGTCGGCGGGGGCCTGTTTGGCGACGCGAAAGGCGATGTCGCCGGTGCCGCCGGCGACATCCAGATGGCGAAAGCCCGTGTGGTTCCTGGCGTTGACCTTGGCGGCGAATGTGTCCTTCCACAGGCGATGCAGCCCGCCGGACATCAGATCGTTCATAATGTCGTAGCGGCGCGCGACCTTGTGGAACACGTCGTCGACGAGTCCCTGTTTTTCCGCCAGCGGCACCTCCTCGAAGCCGAAATGGGTCGAGGACTCTTGGTCGGAACGGGGATGTGTCATCGCGAACTCACGTTAGGGGAAAGCGGGGACGGTATAGCCGCTCGGCGCGCCCGTGGCTATATGGCCGGAGTTTCGACCGTCCGGCCTCTACCGATAGCCGGCGGCCTGCAGTTCGAACAGCTCGGCGTAGCGGCCCGGGCGCGCCAGCAGTTCCTCATGCGTTCCCTGCGCCTCCACCGCGCCATCAGCCAGAACGAGGATGCGGTCGGCCATGCGCACGCTCGAAAAGCGATGCGAGATCAAAACGGCCGTCTTGCCCTTGCTGAGCTCCTTGAACCGCTGAAACACCTCGAATTCGGAGCGGGCGTCCAGCGCCGCCGTCGGCTCGTCGAGGATCAGCACGTCGGCCTCGCGCATATAGGCGCGGGCGATGGCGATTTTCTGCCACTCGCCGCCGGACAGCTCGACGCCGTTCTTGAAACGCTTGCCGATCATCTGGTCATAGCCGCGCGGCAGTTTGGCGATGACGCCATCGGCCCGCCCGCGCATCGCCGCGCGCTCCACGCGGGCGCGGTCATGGCGCGCCTCGATCCGCCCCACCGCGATATTGTCGCCAGCGGAGAGATTGTAGCGGACGAAATCCTGAAAAATGACCCCCATGCCGCCGCGCAGCGCGTCGAGATCATAGTCGCGCAGGTCTTGGCCATCGAGCAGAATGCGGCCTTCGCTCGGATCGTAAAGACGCGCGAGGAGCTTCACCAGGGTCGTCTTGCCGGCGCCGTTTTCGCCGACCAGCGCGACCACTTCGCCGGCGCTCAGCGTGAAGCTGAGATGGCGCACGGCCCAGCGTTCCGCGCCGGGATAAATGAAGCCCACGTCCTCGAACACGAAACCTTCGCGGATGGCTTTTGGGAAGGGAAGCGGATTGGCCGGCGACAGAATTTTTGGGCGAACGTCGAAAAACGAGAATAGATCGTCGAGATAGAGCGCCTGGCCGGCGATGGAGGAAAAGCTTGACAGAAGTTGCTCGAGCAGCCCGTGCAGATTCCGGAACGATCCGGCGAGGAAGGTGAGGTCTCCGACCGAAAACGCTCCGGTCAACGTCCGCCACACGATATAGGCGTAGGCGATATAATAGCCGGAAGCGCCGATCGCCGTGAACAAACCGCCCCACCACGCGCGTTTTACCGCCAGCTTGCGGTTGGCGGCGTAAAAATCGGTCGCGAGGCGCATATAGCGGTCGATCAGAAAGGCGTTGAGCCCGAAAATCTTCACTTCCTTAGCGGTCTCGACGCTGGCGGCGGTTTGCCTGATGTAATCGAGTTCGCGCCGCTCCGGCGTGCGCCCGAAGTCGAGCGAATAGCTTTTCGCGCTGAAATGCGCCTCGCCCAGAAAGGCAGGCGCCAACGCGAGAACAAGCAGCGCGATGAGCCATGGCGCATAGACCACGAGGCCGGCGGCGAAGCTCGCCACCGTCACCATGTTCTGCGCCTCGCCCAATAACTGCCCCATCAGAGTCATGCGCCCGCTGCTCTGACGGCGCGCCCGCTCCAATTGGTCCTGGAATTCGGCGTCCTCGAAAACCTCGAGATCGAGCGTCGCGGCGTGTTCCATCAGACGCACGCTCGACGCATTGGTCACGCGCTCCGACAGCAGGCTGTCGACGAGCGAGGCCACTCGCCCGAGAACGTCGGCCATGACGGTCAACGCGAATTCGGCCAGAATGAGAAGGCCGATGCGGGTGAGAAGATCGCCCTCCAGCCATTGATGGAGCGTCTCGGGCTTGGCCGGCGCCTCCGCCAGCCGCACGACCTCGTCGATGATCAGCTTGCCGACATACAGCCTGGCCACCGGCGCGAGCGCGCGAACGAACCCCAGCGCGACCGAGGCCGCAGCGAGGCCCGGGCTCGTCCGCCACACCATCGCGACGAAGGGCCGCAGGTTGCGCAGCGCGCCGACCCGCTCCCTGAATGATCTGATGTCAGCCAAGCTCGATCCGCTTTAATTCTGTCCTCCCGCCGACGTTATCGCGTCGCCACCGTTCGCGGTAGGGCCGCGCGGTTCGACCCGCCCCGCGATCAAAAGGGATTGCAGATGTTCGAAGGCCGCGTCGAGACAGCTCAGGCTGTCCGGGCGAGGCGGAGCGCCAAGCTCGAAGGCGCGGCCCGGAATCGCCAGCAGCCACGCCGCCGGGACGGTCTGGCCCAGTCTTTCGGCCACGGCCAGAAGACAAGCGGGCGAGAGCGCGTGCGTGCTGTGGGTCGCATCGTAATTCGCCGCCAGCGGCGCAAGCTCGAAGGGAGGCGTAGCCGCGACGCTGGCGTCGACAAAGATCACAACATCGATGTCGACCAAATCGAGCGCATGTTCGATCTGCCACTGGAAATCCGTCAATGTCGCGAGCGCGACGGGAAGGTCGCCAGCATACCATGCTTCCAAACGCTCGACGAACAACGGCCCCAGCGCATCGTCGCCGCGGCTGGGATTGCCGACGCCGAAAACCAGCCAGCGTGGCCGTGTCATGCGTTTCGCACGAGACGGTCGACACTGGCGCCGCTCGCGTCGAGCAATTCGACGATCAGCGGCATTTTTCCTAGCGCGTGGGTGGCGCAGGAAAGACAGGGGTCGAAGGCGCGAATGACGATCTCGATGCGATTGAGCAGCGCCTCGGTGACGCGCTGTCCGTCGATATATTGGCGCGCGACCGACCGCACCGCTTCGTTCATCGCCTGATTATTGTGCGTGGTGCTGACGATCAGATTGCACATTGTGATCAGATCGTCGTCGCCGACTTCATATTGGTGGATAAGCGTACCGCGCGGCGCCTCGATGACGCCGACCCCGCCATGGCCGCGCGCGCCAGAGCCGATGCGCTCGCCCGCCAGCAGATCGGGATCGTCAAGCAGATCGCGGATGAGTTCCGCCGCGTGCAGCATCTCGATCATCCGGGTCCAGTGATAGGCGAGCGGCGCATGGCAAATTTTTCCGCCGGACGCCTCGATGAAGATGCGGCGTTCGACCTCCGCCAGTGGCGTCGAAATGAAATCGCAATTTTGCACGCGCGCGAGCGGGCCGACCTTGTACCAGCCGTCATCGCGCCCGAATTGCGTGAAATACGGGAATTTCATATAGGTCCAGGGCTTGACCTCCTCGCGGATCAGCGTGTCGTATTTTTGGTCGCTGGCGCCATCGAATATCAGCGCGCCGTCGGCGCCCCGCGCGCGAAGTCCGCCGTCGTATAATTCGAGCGCGCCATCGCCGCGCACGAGCGACATCATGCTCGATCGAAACAGGCCGAATTGCTCGAACTGCGCGCGATTGGCGTCGATGAGCTTCTTGACCAGTTCCACCGCGTCCCGCGACCAGGCGACCATTTGGTCGGCGTCGGCGCGCAGTTCATCGCGCTCCGCCGCGCTCAGCAGCTTGTTGATGCCGCCGGGAATAGCTCCCGTTCCGTGCACGCGCTTGCCGGAGGTGAGGCGGATCGCTTCCTGTCCCCATTTGCGCAGCGCTATGCCCTGCCGCGCGATTTCCGGATATTGCGCCGCCACGGCGACGATGTTGCGCTGGTCGACTTCGGCGTCGAAGCCGAAGAGCAGATCGGGCGAGGACAGAAAGAAGAAATGCAGCGCGTGCGACTGCAATATCTGGCCGTAATGCATGAGCCGACGCATCTTCTCGGCGCTCGGCGGCGGCGCGCCGACGACATGATCGAGCGCCTTGGCGGCGGCGATTTGGTGCGACACCGGGCAGATGCCGCAAAGCCGCTGCACCATGACGGGCGCCTCCCAATAGGGGCGTCCCTGAATGAATTTCTCGAAGCCGCGAAATTCGACGATGTGCAGGCGCGCCTGGTGAACACGGCCATCGTCGCCCAGCAGCAGAGTGATCTTGCCATGACCCTCGACGCGCGAAATCGGATCGATGGCGATGCGCCGCAGATTTTGCTGGTTCGCGGCTGTTTCCAGATCGAAAGCCATGGCGTCGCCTCAAGACTGGTATGCAACAAGCACGGCGATCTCGCCGCGTTATCGCCTCTCCCCGCTTGCGGGGAGAGGGCAGGGTGAGGNNCCTCTCCCCGCAAGCGGGGAGAGGGAGTCACGCGCGCTGGATTCGTTTGCCTCCTGACGAGTCCTCAATCGAAATGACGGAGCGGATAGGGAAGACTCGGCGTCTTGCCCGCCAGCAGATCGGTCAGGAATTTCCAGATCGCGTCGCCCGAGGGCGGGCAGCCATCGAGAAAATAATCCACCTGCACGACCTCGCGGATCGGACGCACCTTGTCGAGCAGCAGCGGCAGTTCAGGATCATTCGGGATTTGCGCGTGCTCGGCGTCGAGCGAGGGGCCGGTCTGATAGACTTCGATCAATATGTCCTGCAGGTCGAGATGATTGCGCTCCGCCGGCAGGCCGCCATTGATCGCGCAGGCGCCGATGGCGACGAGAACTTTGCAGTTGTCGCGAAACTCGCGCAGCACGTGAACGTTCTCGGCGTTGCAGACGCCGCCCTCGATGATTCCGATGTCGCAGGGTCCGCAATGCTTTATGTCGGTGAAGGGCGAGCGGTCGAACTCGACGACTTCGACGAGATCGAGCAAGCGCTCGTCGATGTCGAGAAACGAGGTGTGGCAGCCAAAGCAGCCGGCGAGCGATGTCGTCGCGATGCGCAATTTGGGTGCGGAGGTCATTTGCTTGCCTCCTCATCGGCGAGATCAAGTTCGCTGATCGGAGCCGCGTCATAGATTCGGGAACCAATGGGAACCGCGAAACCCTGGCGCTTATGCAGGATGACGCCGACCGGACAGATGTTCGCGGCGAGATCGCTCAAGGCTATGTCGGTGTCGCCGAGGCGCCCCGATTCGGCTTTCACGACGAGATGCTTGTCGATGCCGCGTTCGCTCAGGGCGAAGATATCCTTGCCATCCACATCGCGGCTCGCCCGCACGCAGAGTTCGCAAAAAATGCAGCGGTTGAAGTCGAGCAGAATATCGGGATGCGAGGCGTCGACGGGACGGTCGGGAAAGAAGCGATTATGGATCGGCGCGAGCAATTGCAGATCATAGGCGAGCGCCTGCAATTGGCAGTTGCCGCTTTTCTCGCAGGACGGACAAAAATGATTGCCCTCGGCGAACAGCATCGCCAGCAGTTCGCGGCGCGTGTCGAGAATCTCCGGGATTTCGCTCTCTGCCTCCAGCCCTTCGCGCGCCGGCGTCGCGCAGGCCGAGACATGTCTGGCGCCGATCTTGACGACGCATAGCTTGCAGCTTCCGTGCGGCGGAAAATGCCCGTACCAGCACAGATGCGGGATGTAATGGCCGGCTTTTCGCGCGGCCGCGAGAACGGATTGACCGTCCTCGAAGGGGACTGGACGTCCGTCCAGTAGAAAGGTCTTGCTCATGATCGCCGCTCCGGAAAATGCGCGGAGGCGTCGTCGCGCCCGGTGAGTTGGCGGGCGCGAGCCAGCGCCGCGTCGAGGTTGAAGGCCGGCTGGAATTCCCGATGCAACATGCGCCGGTCGTATGCCGCGCGGAAATTGCGAAAGCCGTCGAGAACCGGATTGGCGGCGGCCTGTCCAAGGCCGCAATGGCTCGTCGTCTGTAGCACGCGATCGAGGCGTTCGATCTCGACGAGATCGAGCGGCGATCCATTCCCCTGCTGGAGCTTGTCGAGACAGTCGCGCAGCAGCGCGGTCCCGACGCGGCAGGGCGTGCAGAAGCCGCAGCTTTCATGCGCGAAGAACCGCACGAAATTGCGCGCGACCGCGAACATGTCGCGACTCCCATCGAACACCATCAAGGCACCCGCCGTGGGCGCGTCCTCGAAAGCGACGCGGCGCCCGAATTCATGCGGCGCCAGCGTCATCCCAGCGGCCCCGCCGAGCTGGACGCCCTGTGTATCCATGGCGCCGCAGGCTTCCAGAACTTCCGCGATCGTCACGCCGAACGGAAATTCATAGACGCCGGGCGCGGCGCAATCGCCGGACACGGAGAGCAACTTCGTGCCGGTCGAGAGCTTCGTGCCTATTTGAGCGAACCACTCGCCGCCGCGCGCCGCGATTATTGGCACGAGCGCGAGCGTCTCGACATTGTTCACGCTGGTCGGCTGGCCGAGATAGCCATGCGTGACCGGGAACGGCGGGCGTATGCGCGGCGTGCCGCGCTTTCCCTCAAGCGATTCGATCAGCGCGCTTTCCTCGCCGCAAATATAAGCGCCGGCGCCAAGATGAATGTCGATGTCGAAATCGAAACCCGGGGCGCCGAGGATGCCATTGCCGAGCAGCCGTTCCGCGCGACGGCGCTCCAGCACCTGTTCGAGATGATCGCGCAGATAGCGATATTCGCCCCGCAAATAGAGGAAGCCCTTGCTGGCTCCAATAGCTAGGGCCGCGAGCGTCATGCCCTCGAACACATGATCGGCGAAGCTGGTCAGCAACACGCGATCCTTGAACGTTCCGGGTTCGCCTTCGTCGGCGTTGCAAACCACGACGCGCCCGCCACCCTGCGCCGGCGCCTCGCGGCAAAACTCCCATTTTTGCGCGGTCGAAAAGCCGGCGCCGCCGCGCCCGCGCAGATTGGCCGTCTTCACTTGCGCAAGCAACGCGCCGCCGCCGATGGCGACCGCGCGGCGCAGCGCTTCGCCCGGCGCGAGCCGGTCGTTCAGCAGAATATCGCGACGGCGAATATTGTCGTCCACGGCGAAAAATTCCCTGGGCCAGGACTCGAGCGAAATCTGTTCGCGGATCAGCTCGCTGATGGCGTCGATGCGCTCCTCGTCGAGGCCGGTGATCGTCACGCCGTTCACCAGAGCGGACGGCCCCTGGTCGCCCATGCCGATGCAAGAGGTCGCGTCCACGCTGACCAGCCCGTCCTCGGAGACTTTTCCAGGCTCGATCCACAGTCTTTCGCAAAGGCGCCGCATCAACGCCGGGGCGCCCTGCATCTCTTCGACGATATTGTCCGCGAACAGCACGCGATAACGCCCGACGGAGCGCGCGTGCAGGAAGCTGTAAAAGCCGACGACGCCCTCGACGCGCGCGCGCGACAGGCCGAGCGCCGCGGCGATGCGCGTGACGGCGCGCGGCGGCAGCCAGTCGAGACGTTCCTGCGCCCTGATGAGGATTTGCAGCAGGCGCGTCGAATCGCCGCCGTGTCGCGCCAGCGCTTCGTCCACGGCTTGGTCGAGATCCGTTATCGCGCAGGTCTGGGCGAGTTGGGACATTGGCCTATTGATCTCCTTCGCGGATGATACAGGTCATCGCGGACAATATCGAGAGGCGCGACGCGCATTCCGTTCGTAGCCGCCCGTATGTGACGCCGGCGCTTCGATTCTGTCGGGCTTGTTACGGCCAGACCCTTCCTTGACCTCCGGCGCGGCTTCGGCTCCTCTGTCTGAAAAACCCGGCGCGCGAAGACGCCGGGGCAGAGGAGACCGCCGTGCCCGAAACCAGCCTGCTGTCCCGCGCGAAAATTTTTATCGAGCCCGCCGATGCCGCGGCCGGGCAAAGACACTTGGAACGCGTGCTGGAGCGGGACGCGGAAGACGCGCTGGCGGCGGTTCTCGCCGAGCGGCCGCCCGCGCGAAAACTGCTGCTGGGCGTGTTCGGCTGCTCGCCGCATCTCGCAAATCTCGCGGCGCGCGATCCGGCGCGCTTGGCGCGCTTGCTGCTCGTCGCGCCCGAGGCCGTCGTCGCCCGGCTCGTCGACGAAGCGCGAGTCCTCGAGTCGGCTGACGAAGCCGCGCTGATGCGTCTTTTGCGTCTCGTCAAGCAGGAGGCGGCGCTGGTCATCGCGCTCGCCGATCTCACGAAGGTCTGGGACACGATGACCGCGGCGCGGGCGCTGACGCAAATCGCCGACGCGACGCTGCGCGCCGCCGTCGCATTCACGCTGCGCGAGGCGAGCATCGCCGGCAAGCTGGAGCTGTTCGATCATCGCGCGCCCGAGCGCGTCTCGGGCTGGATCTTTTTAGGCATGGGCAAGCAGGGCGCCTATGAGCTGAATTATTCCTCCGACATCGATCTCGTCGTGTTGTTCGACCGCCAGCGCGCGCGCGCGACGCGGCCGGACGAGGACGTCGATCTCTTCTCGCGGCTCACGCGGCGGGTCGTCAAAATCATGAGTGAGCGCACCGCCGACGGCTATGTGTTTCGCACCGATTTGCGATTGCGCCCCGATCCCGGCGCGACGCCGATCGCCATTCCGCTGGAGGCGGCCTATTCCTATTACGAAAGCATGGGCCAGAACTGGGAGCGCGCCGCCTTCATCAAGGCGCGGCCCGTCGCCGGCGATATCGAGGCCGGCGAGATTTTTCTCAAGGAGCTGGCGCCTTTCGTGTGGCGCAAATATTTCGATTTCGCCGCCATCGCCGATGTTCATTCGATCAAGCGGCAGATTCACGCGCATAAGGGCCACGGTGAAATCGCCATTCTTGGCCACGACGTGAAATTAGGCCGCGGCGGTATTCGTGAAATCGAGTTTTTCGTCCAGACGCAACAGCTCATCGTCGGCGGTCGCGACAACAGTCTGCGCGGGCGCGCGACGCTCGACATGCTGGAGCGCTTGGCGGCGAGCGGCTGGATCGAAATTTCGGCGCGCGACGAACTGGCCGACGCTTATCTGTTCTTGCGCGATGTCGAGCACCGCGTGCAAATGGTCGCCGACGAGCAAAGGCATTCGCTGCCGCAAAGCCCGGAGGGCGTCGCCGTCATCGCCGATATGATGGGCTTTGGCGGCTATGACGATTTCGCGCATGCCTTGCGGCGGCGTCTAGAGGCGGTGCAAGGCCATTACGACAGATCGTTCGAAAGCGCGCCGCGTCTTTCCTCGAAGACCGGCAATCTGGTGTTCACCGGCGACGAGGACGATCCCGAGACGCTGGACACTCTGGAGCGTCTCGGCTTCGCCCATCCCAAAACGGTCACGGAGGCCGTGCGCGGTTGGCATTTCGGGCGCTTTCCCGCGATGCGCTCGGCCGCGGCGCGCGAGCGCTTGACCGAGCTGACGCCGGCGTTGCTCGAAGCCCTCGCCGCGACCGGCGACGCCGATCAGGCCTTTCTGGCTTTCGATAAATTCATCAGCCATTTGCCAACCGGCGTGCAACTATTCTCTCTGCTGGTCGCGCAGCCTCGCCTGCTCGAACTCATCGCCAAAATCATGGGCGCGGCGCCAAAGCTGGCGTTCACGCTCGCTCGGCGCCCGCGCGTGTTCGGCGCGCTGCTGGAGCCCGCCTTTTATCGGGATGCGCCCGGCGCCGAGGATTTATCGGCGCGGCTCGCGGCGCAATTTGGCGAGGCGTGCTCCTATGAAGACGAACTCGACGCCGCTCGCGTTTTTGGCCAGGAGCAGAAATTCCTGATCGGCGTGCGCCTGCTCACCGGCGCGCTGTCGGCGCAAGAGGCGGGGCGCGCTTATGCGCTGCTGGCGGAAGTGGTGATCGCGGGCCTCATGGAGCGGGTCGAAGCGGAGTTCGCCAAGGCGCATGGCCGCGTTCCCGGCGGCGCGGCGGCGGTGGTGGCCTTGGGAAAACTCGGCGGGCGCGAAATGACCGCCGCCTCCGATCTCGATCTGATGCTGCTCTACGGCGCCGATCCGAACAGCGAGTCCGTCGGCGGCGAGCGGAGCCTGCCGGCGCCGCAATATTATGCGCGATTGACCCAGCGGCTGATCGCGGCGCTTTCGGCGCCGACCGCCGAGGGGTTGCTCTATGAGGTCGATTTTCGTCTGCGCCCGTCGGGCAACAAGGGGCCGATCGCGGTGCGGCTCGAAGCGTTTGACGATTATCAACTCAACGAGGCCTGGACCTGGGAACATATGGCGCTGACGCGCGCCCGGGTGGTCGCCGGGCCGGAAGGCTTCGCCATGCGCGTGGATGCGTCCATCCGGGCCGTGTTTGCGCGCCCATGCGCGAAAATGCGCGTGCGGGAGGATGTGTTGTCGATGCGTCGGCTGCTGGAAAAGGAGAAGCGCGCCGATGCGGCATGGAATATCAAATATGTCGCCGGAGGGCAAGTAGATATTGAATTCATTACGCAATATCTGCTGCTCATCCATGGCGCCGAGCATCCGGTGAGCCACTCGACCTCGACGGTCGAGGCCTTGGGGCGATTGGCCGACGAAGGTCTTCTGGAGTCCGGCGCGGCGCGCGAGTTGATCGACGCTGCGTTGCTTTATCAAGGGGTTACACAGATCTCGCGGCTCGCTGTCAACGAAGACTTCGATCCCGCAAAGGCGCCGAGCGCGCTGCGCGATTTGCTGACGCGGACGGCGGAAGACCAGGATATTCAAGAGGTTGAAGCGCATCTGGCGCGAACTCAGGCCCGTGTGCGCTGTATTTTCAGGGCGATCGTCGGCGAATAATCGATTTCTATTTTTGAACGCGTTATTGACAGTAGTCGGGCGAGCAGGCTTAAGCATAGTTTCGCCCCAATCGTCCCGCACGTCTTTCTTGGCCGTAGCGGCGGAACGCGCCGGCCAAAGGCCAATTCATTCGGAGAACCTTATGTTATATGCCCTCAGGAATGCGCGCCACGATCATCACGCCGCGCCCAAAGCCGTTGGTTTGACCCTCGGCCTGTGCGCCATTTTCGCGAGCGCGTTTTGCGTCCCGGCGCAGGCGAAGGTTCTCGCCAAGGTCAATGGCGTCGAGATCACCGACGACGACCTGAAGTTCGCGCTGGAGGACATTGGCGCCGGCATTCCGCGCCAGCNNGTCGTGCAAAAGGCGCAGGCGGACAAGCTCTCGGAAACGCCGGAGTTCGCCAAGCGGCTCGGCTATCTGCGCGACAAGGCGCTGATGGAGACCTTGCTCGGCAAGGTCGCCAAGGACGCGGTGACGGACGCCGCGATCAAGGAAACCTACGACACCGCCGCCAAGGCCCAGAAGCCCGACACCGAATACCACGCCCACCATATCCTCGTGGCGACCGAGGACGAGGCGAAGGCCGCGGAAAAGCGCATCAAGGGCGGCGAGGACTTCGCCAAGGTGGCGACGGAGCTCTCCAAGGACCCGGGCGCGAAAGGCGGCGATCTCGGCTGGTTCACCAAGGATCGCATGGTCCCCGAATTCGGCGAGGCCGTCGGCAAAATGGAGCCGGGCCAGCTTTCCGACCCGGTGAAATCGCAGTTCGGCTGGCACATCATCAAACTCGATGAAAAGCGGCCCAAGGTCTTCCCGCCGCTCGACCAAATTCGCGATCAGGTCGTGCGCTACGTGGAGCAGAAGGCGCAACGCGACTTGCTGGTCAAGCTGCACGACGGGGCCAAGATCGAGCGCGCCGACGCGGCGCCGCCCGCCGCCAATGACGCGGTCAAGGACGTTCCCAAGACAGGCAAGGACGCCCCGAAAACCGAAAAGAAGTAAGGCTCTCCTGATCCAGGGCGCGCCCCTAGCCGATGCGGCTTTTCTCGTAATATGACGTTCAACGGGCGGCTCGCGCAATCTTGGATTGCGCGAGCCGGGTTTGTTCGAGTAAGGGAGAGGTTCCCGATCCGTTCGGACGACGGGCGCATGATCCTGGCGCATGATCGAGCGAGGGGAGGGTCCGAGCGAATTGTCAATCCGGGCGCCGATTTTCGCGCGCCCGGCGCCGACCGTGTCGGCATGCCGCACACGAAGCTCTAAGGAAGTTTTCAAAATGGCCAAGGCCGCTCCTATTTCGCCGCTTGCTCCCAAAACAACACCCGAAATTCCGCCGATCGACGGCGTGCGCTTCGCCGCCGGCGCCGCCGGCGTGCGCTACAAGGGGCGCACCGACGTGATGCTGGCGCTGCTCGACGAAGGAACGCGCGTCGCGGGTGTGTTCACCAAATCGAAATGCCCTTCGGCTCCGGTCGATTGGTGCCGGGCGCGCGTCGAGGGCGGCAAGGCCCGCGCGCTGCTCGTCAATTCCGGCAACGCCAACGCCTTCACCGGCAAGACCGGCAAGGACGCCGTGAAGCTTTCCGCGAAGCTCGCCGCGGCGGCGACGGGAGCCCCCGAGCGGCAGATTTTTCTTGCTTCGACCGGCGTCATCGGCGAACCGCTCGACGCCTCCAAATTCGAGGCGGTGTTGCCCAAGCTCGCGCAAAAGGCCAGCGCCGACGGTTGGCTCGACGCGGCCCGCGCGATCATGACCACCGACACCTATCCGAAGCTCTCGACCCGCGTGGCGCTGATCGATGGCGTCGAAGTTCGCATCGCCGGCTTCGCCAAGGGCGCGGGGATGATCGCGCCGGATATGGCGACCATGCTGGCCTTTGTCTTCACCGACGCGGCGATCGGCGCGGACGCCTTGCAGACGCTGCTGTCGCGATCGGTGCGGGGCTCGTTCAACGCGATCACCGTCGATAGCGACACCTCGACGTCGGATACGCTGCTGCTGTTCGCCACGGGCGCCGCCGCGGCGCGCGGCGCGCCCGACATCGAGAAGGCCAACGACCGCCGGTTGGACGCGTTCCGCGCGGCGCTCGATGAAGTGCTGCTCGATCTCGCGCATCAGGTGGTCAGGGACGGCGAAGGCGCGCGCAAATTCGTCGAGATCGTCGTCGAGGGCGCCGAGAACGACCGCGCCGCCAAGCGCGTCGCGCTCTCCATCGCCAACTCGCCGCTGGTGAAGACAGCGATCGCCGGCGAAGACGCCAATTGGGGCCGCGTCGTGATGGCGGTCGGCAAGGCCGGCGAACAGGCCGACCGCGACAGGCTGGCGATCTGGTTCGGCGGAGTCCGCGTCGCGCATAGGGGGCTCCGCGATAACGGTTACGACGAGGCGGCGGTGTCCGAGATCATGAAGCGCGACGAAATCGCGCTGCGCGTCGACCTTGGCATTGGCCTCGGGTCGGCCAAGGTGTGGACCTGCGATCTCACCAAGGAATATGTTGCGATCAACGGCGATTACCGCAGCTAGAGGTCACGAGCGAAGCGGGAGTCGGTTGGCGTTCAGGAAAAGGCGTCGAACGAAAATGCTTGACCCCCTATGGCGAGGCGGCGGAGGGGGCCGGAGTTCGTCATTACCGCAGTAACGGCGCCGCCCGCTTGACGCTCGGGTCCGCGTTGCTATTGGCCGCGTTCGACCTCGTACTTCACGGCTTGGAAAATCGCGATACGCGGACGCACACGCGTTGCCCCAGAAGGAAAACCCTAAACGGATTTAATCCTCAGATTTTATCCCAAGTCGCCATCCGACATGGGATAGATGCGCTTTCGTCGCAACTATAGACGGCGCAGATGCGGTGGTAACCATCGACAATGATCAAAGGATTGCCTTTTTTCATTTCACCGCGGACCAGCAAAACAGGCGGCAGAGGCGTGCCTTTATCGATTCGTTTCAGGTCTTCACGGACATGCGGGTCGGATTGATCGAGCAATGGTAAATCGGCTGCTCGTAAAAGGTCTTTTGACGCCCGCTCGATTGTATCGTTTTTCTGCAAATGTTCAATAAGCTGCATCGCTTCCGCGGCGGAGCATATCAGCGTCAGAAAGTTTTTCCCCCCCTCATAGTCCTCTGTCTCCGGTTCATTCTTCCATTTAATCTTTGGTTTTGACATCACTCTTTCCTTCATGTCCGCGCGGTGGGGATGTCCCGTTCCCGTCTTGAGAAAAATGGCCCTGCCGGAGTCGTCGGCAAGGGCCTCGGCTCGCAGTGTGCGAAACTGAATGTTTTGCAACGCGTCGGTTGCCTAGGAAATTGAAATAGGTCCACTCTCGTCCTGTCTACGAACCGTCACCGATGGAGCGTCGACGACTGGTCGCCGACGCCGAGGCCTGAACCGGGCGCGCCCAGGCTTGTCGCGGTTTGCTGCTTCTGCGGACCGCCGAAGTCGTATCTGACGCCAAGGAAGAAGGTGCGCTCCGGATAGGGATTGGGATTGACGAAAGCTTTGTTGTTGCCGATGTTGTTGATGCCGGCGGTCGCGGTCCAATCCGGCGCGAATTTGTACTGCACCTTCGCGTCGAAGACGAGATAGGAGCTGTCCGTGCTGCCATAGGTGTCGTGACTGAAATCGGTATTCGCGAGGCTCACGAAAGAGCCGGTCGCGAAGCGCATTGTGGCGGCGACCGAGAAGGTGTCGTTCGGGGCGTAGCTGATGGTTCCATGGAGCCGGATGCGCGGAATGCGCGGCACCTGATTGCCCTCGAACCAGGGCGCGAGGGAGTCCGAGAGGATTTTGGAGTCCGTGAAGGTCGCGCTGGTCGTAAAGCCGAGCCCATGCCAATAAACGTCCGTCATCGAGAGAACGCCCTCAATGCCGTGGAAGTTGACCTTGCCGATGTTCAGGGTCTGCGACAGCGTCGTGGCGCCGATCGTGTTGGACTGGCTGTAGATGTAATTCCAGCTGTCCGCGCTGAACAGGCTGAGCCGCGGCATGATCATGCCGACCTTGCCGTCGAAGGCGTTATGCCAGTGATATTCGGCGGTGAGATCGTAATAGGTCGTGGATTCAGGTTGCAGGTTGGGGTTGTTGGTAATGACCGTGTTTGGAGTCGAGATCGCCTGGAACATTTCGGCGACGGTCGGGAAGCGATAGGCGCGGTCAATCGAGACTCTGACCAGGAAATCGGGCGTGACGTGGTATTCGATCGAGCCCTTGGGCGAGAAGGCGCCCTTATACGCCGCGGCATAGTTGACGAGAGGACTTGGGTTCGATTTAGTCACGTTGTTCAGGCTGTCATTCGAGCCGTCAAAGGCCGTCCACCAGTCGCCGCGCGCGCCTAGGGTGAGAAGCCATTGCGGCAGGAACTTCCATTCGTCCTGGACGTAGGTGCTCTTGGTGTCGGTCTTGCCGTAGTTGACGGTTTGGATGTCATAATAGTAGTTCGCCGTCGCGACATCGGTATTGGTCTGCATGCTGTTCAGCGAATAGAGCCAATCGCTTAGGCCGAACGAGATGATGTGCTTGCCGAAGAGATCGAAATCCGGACGATAGATGAAGCGCGCGTCGAAGGTGCGCCAGAAATTGCCGCCCTGATTGACGTTCGAGCCGGTCGGGTTGATGTTCCAGGCGGTAGGGACGCCCGCCGTGTTAACTTTGGTTGGAACGGCGCCATATTGGGCATAGGTGTTGGTGTAGTCGCGCAGGAAGTTGTACTGCGTGCCGACGAGGTCGAAATCGAAGAGCCCCTTGGTGTCGCTCTTGAACTCCACCGAGTTCATCAGATGCGAGGCGTTCGAATGGGTCGGATTCAGGGCGCCGAACGCGTAAGAGCCGAACGGCCCATCATTGATTTTGACGCCGCTGCCGAGGGCGTAAAGAGGGATTCCGTTCGTCGTGTACATGAACGGGTCCACGGTGGTGTTGTCGACGAGCGACCAAAAGCCGGTTTGCCAAGCCAGTCGCGTGGCGGGCGTCACGTCATAGGCGAGCTTGACCTTCCCGAAATGCTGCTCGCTGTGGTCGGCTCCGGCGGCGCCGGCGATGTTGCCCAGGGTGCCGCCAGGGGTCGGGAAGCCGTTCGAGCCCGTACCGCCCGCTACGTAGGGGGCAAACACGCCGCCGAACGCGGACAGGCACTTTCCAGCAGTGCATGTGGGAGTGAATTGATTTTGAGAAAAGGTCTGCGCCTGGCCCTGCGCATCGAGCCGATCGTAAATCAGCCAGTATGAGAAGTTCTCCATGCGATCGCCGATCGCGGCCGACATGTGGCCGGAAAGATCGGTTTCCTTGTCCTCGAACCAGTGGAAATACTGCACCGACGAATTGCCTTCGACATGAAACTCGAAATGCTCGGGCATGCGCGTCGTGATTGTATAGACGCCGCTCTCCGAGTTGCCGCCATAGAGCGCCGAGAACGGACCCTCCATCGCGTCGACGCGCTCGATCTCGACCGGCGCCACCATGTTCCAGCGTGGCGGATAGGCGTAGCTGTTGCCGAGATAGTTCGAGAGCAGCACGCCGTCGGCATAGAGCATCGTGCGCGCGCTGTCCTGCGGATTGTTTATGCGCCCTTCGATGGTCGCGTTGCGGTCGCCGATGAAACGCTCGCGCACGAGCGTGCTCGGCAGATTTTGGATCGACTCCGCCGACGTCATGACGTTTACGGTCTGATCAATCTCCTGCCTCGTCACCGAGCTTACGTCCCCGACATGCGCGACGCTCGCCGGCACATAAGAGCCGCTGAACGGCTTGGCCGTATGTCCGAGTTCGTCGGCGACGAGAGGCGGCGGCGGTGGCGCCACGACGAAGGGCGGCGGCGGTGGCGCCGCGCCGACGTCGATCGCGGGCAGCGCTTCCTGCGCATTGCCAGCGGCGGAAAAGGCGAAAGCGAGGGCGCAGACCGACACGCCGGTCAAGAGATTGAATTGACGCATGTTGAATTCCTCCGGAGACGCCGTCGAGGCGCCGGTCACGGCTTGCCGACTCTCTAAAGCGCGCGCGCGAAGGAGATCGGAGAGACCGATTGTTTTTATTGCGGATGTTGCGGAGAGATCGCGGCGCGGCCGCTATCCGGCGTGACGCGCTTAATTCGCGCCTGACGCGTCGGAAAAATTAGGAGACCGGCGGCGCTCGCGGCTGTTGCGTTCGCTGGCTTGACGCGGCCGGCGCGCGGTCGAATTCGAGATCGAGATCAAACGGCGCGGCGACGTCGAACGCCACGCGATAATAGCTCGTTACAACCGCCAAAGCCGCAGCGGCGGCGGCGGCGCATAATTGGCACGACACGCAATCATGTTGACCGTGGTGGCCGCCATGCGCGGGCGCTGTTTGATGATCGCCCGATCTTGTCAGGGCGCAGTCCGCCGAAACGCCGGGGACGCCAGCGTATGTTCCGGCGAACGTCATCCCGCCCGTCGCCGTCTGCATGACCAGCGCCAGAAGGAACAGCAGTGACCGGAGCGACAAACGCCTCATTGCGGGCCTCTTCGGAGAAGATTCTCTCCGTACGTAGGCGTGACGTTAAATGCGGACAATGGGGCGGGCAATCTCCAATAAGCCCCGCATTTCATTTTCTCTTAATGTGTATCAATTTTGCAACAACGCGGATCAGGGCTCGAGAGCCCGGCGCGCTCCCATGAACAACCGGCGGCTCTTCCATCCCCCTCCCTTGGGTTTGGACGAGCGCGCCGGCGTCCAGGTCTCGCGAGGCGAAACGCCTGGTTACTTCACGTCGAGCAGTTCCACGTCGAAGATCAGCGTCGCGTTCGGCGGAATGACGCCGCCGGCGCCGCGCGCGCCATAGCCCAGTTCCGCCGGGATGATCAGCGTGCGCTTGCCGCCGACCTTCATCGTGCTAACGCCCTCGTCCCAACCGGGGATCACCTGGCCCTGGCCGATGGTGAAGGAGAAGGGCTGTCCGCGATCGAGGGAGCTGTCGAACTTCTTGCCCTTGGCGCCGTTGGCATAGAGCCAGCCGGTGTAATGCATCACGCAGGTTTGGCCGGTTTTCGGCGTCGCGCCGGTCCCGACCTTCGTGTCGATGATTTTCAGGCCGCTCAATGTCGTCGTCGCCTTGCTTTCGTCGAGCGCCAGCGCGGGGCGGGGGGCGGCGGCCAGAGCCGCGGCGAGCGCGAGGCCCGCGAGGGCGGCGGCGCGTGAAAGGGCTTTCATCGAGCTTCTCCTTGATTTGAAAAACGCGGGTTTCGCGTCGGTTTGGTCCGGGCCTATCTCACGCCAGCAGGCCGTTGTCGCGGGCGAGCTGAAGCAGATCCTTTTGCGGGCGCGCGCCGAAATGCGAAATGACTTCCGCCGCCGCGAGGGCGCCAAGCGCCGCGCTTTTATCGTGCGGGAGATCCCGCGTGAAACCGGCCAGAAAACCCGCCGCGAACAGATCGCCAGCTCCCGTCGTGTCGACGACCGTCTCGACCGGAAAGGCCGGCGCGGCGACGATGCTCGCTCCTTGCACGACCACGGCCCCTTGCGCCGAACGGGTGACCACGGCAAGCAGATTGGCCTCGCCTTGCAGCTCCTTCAAGGCCGTATCGAAATCGGCGGTCTGATATAACGCATGCGCTTCGCTCTCGTTGGCGAACAGAATATCCACCACGCCGTCGCGAATCAGCCCGAGGAATTCGTCGCGATAGCGATCGACGCAAAAGGCGTCGGACAGGCTGAGCGCGACCTTGCGGCCATGGGCGCGGCTAATCTTGGCGGCCTTCAGAAAGGCCGACTTGGCGTCCGGCGGGTCCCAAAGATAGCCCTCCATATAGAGAACCTTGGCGCTGGCCGCGAGCGAGTCGTCGATGTCATCAGGCCCAAGCGCCTGACAGGCGCCCAGAAAAGTGTTCATCGTGCGCTGACCGTCCGGCGTGACGAAAATCAGACAGCGCGCCGTCGCCGCGCCGTCGCGCGCGCAAGGCGTGTCGAAACCGACGCCGGCCTTGCGGATGTCATGGGCGAATTCGCGGCCGGCGTCGTCATCCTTCACCTTGCCGACGAAGGCGGCGGCGCGTCCGAAACTCGCGAGGCCCGCCATGGTGTTGGCGGCGGAGCCGCCCGAGACGACGGTCGTCGGCCCCATCAGCGCGTAAAGCTCGCCGGAGCGCTTTTCGTCGACGAGTTGCATCGCGCCCTTGTGCAGACCGGCCGCGACCAGCGAGTCATCCTCGGCGCTGGAGAGAACATCGACAATCGCATTGCCGATGCCGAGAACGTCGATCGTCTTGGACATAAGGAAACTTCCGCCCTTGCGAGAAACAAATCGGGACGGTTCCTATCATCGCTCGGCGCGAATAAATAGAGGCGCCGGCCGATCTGGCGGGCGCCTCATGAATTTTCGGCGGGTCGGCGGGTCGATCAGTCCGACGTGAGACGGACGCCGACGCGCACCTCTTGCGACACCAGCTCCTTGGTGACGCCCGGAGCGAGGGTCAACATGCTGGGCAGACCGGTGTAGCTGCCGGCGTCCAGCAGGCGATAGTGCGCGTCGATCTTCAAGTTCTGACTAATGTCGTAGCTGACGCCGGCCATCAGATTCCAGGAGAATTTCCAGGTTACCTTTTTGACGTATTGGTTCGGCTGCAACTGTGTGAACTGGAGGGCGCGCGCCGGCGTGACATAGACGCCATTGGCGGTGACCCACTGGAGAGGCACTCCGGTAACGCCAAGGTTCGGAGCCCAGGACTGGCCGTTGGCTGTGTTGTTATAGGTCACCGCGGCGGAGGATTGCAGATAACTCATGCCGACGCCCGCGCCTACGTAAGGTGTGAAGCCCCACCAGTGGCCAAGATCGAGGTAGGCATTGAACATCGGCGTGGTGCGGTTGAGATGAGCGGTGACATAGGGCGTGCAGGTCTCGTTGGGGTCGTAAAGATAACCCACCGGGAGGTTCGTGCTCTGATTGTACATAATAGTCCCTGACGGACACCATATCGGCGCTTGCGCGGAACTTGGACGGAACACCGCGCGGTCGATCTCGAAATCCGTGCGCAGCCAGCTGTTATATTGATAGCCAAAGCCGATGCCGCCGGAGGCGGCGCCGGTCCGGACCAGATTATTGGCGAAATCGGCGACCACGACCGGGACCGGCATGTTCGAATAGCCGACATCGCCACGCAGATACCAGCCCGTGCCGAATTCGACGGGCTGATCGANNTCGCGCGGGCGCGGGAAACTGGTGAAGCCATTTGCTCTCGTCCTTGCTTCGCGCCGGCCGGACATATCGGGGTCTCGGCGCGGGAGTGAAGCTAAGATGAGCGATTATGCTTAATGGCCGCTTAACATGCTTTCCATGAAGTTTACAACGCGACGAAAACCGCGCCACGCGTTCCAAAACGGCACGAAAACCCCGAGCGCGGCCGCGCCGGCGAGGCCGACGCGAGACGCTTGGGATTTGCTTTGCGTCAATGCATGAGCGTCGCGAAAATATAGTCGATCACGATCGCGATGGTCGCGGCGAAGGCGAAGGCGGGTATGGTCCTCAAGCCCGCGTGCCGGAAGATGAAGGCGAAGGAGAACACCAGCCACAGGACGATCGGAAACAGCAGGAAGTTCACCAGCCTTTGGGTCGGCAAGGGCGGCGGCAGCGCGACCGCGAAAACGAAGTGCAGAATGATCGAGACGAGAGCGATGAAGGCGCCGACCCCGGCGAGAGCGGTGATCGTCTGGATGGTCTTCTCGCGTTGCTTGTAGAGCTGGAGCACGCCCGCCGTCCCGGCGCCCACCACGGCGGCGCTGGAAACGCCGAAAAGCAGAGCCGGCATGGGCTCGTGATCGAGCAAATGGACGGCCGCCTGCCCAAGGGCGTAAGCTGCAAGACAGCCGCCCATCAGCTTCGTGCTGATCGGCAACAGGCCCTGTCCGGATTCAAGCGCGACGATGTCGTAAAAAACCTTGATTGTCGAAGCCTCCCAGGAGGCTTTTAGGCGGTCGAAGGCCATGGTGCTCGCTCGATTGTTTGCGCGCGCTTTGCTTCCTCGACGCGCGGGCACGCCGACGAAGCGAAGCGCTGGTTACAGAAAGGCCATTTCCTCGCGCTCGCGAGGAACCCGCCGCGACATGGCCGATTGGCGCCTCCATATCACGCTTTTTCGCCGCGCGGAAAGCGGGCTGATAAAAGCGCCGCGCCACGCCGGCCCCGGTTATGGCAAACGCGCGCTCCACTCCTCGCGGGCGATCACTTCGACAATGCGCCGGGCCGCTTGGGCCCAAGTCGTGCGCGAGACCCGCGCGGGGTCGGCCCCGATCTTCCCGGCGAGGAAATCCCTTACGCAATCCGCCAGCGCGCGCGGGTCGTTGACGCGAAAATAAATCGCGCCGGCGCCGCCGACTTCGCGGAAAACCGGAATATCGCTGCACAGAACCGCGCGGCCGCGCCACGCCGCCTCCACGATGGGCAGGCCAAACCCTTCCGCGAAGGAGGGGACGACGAGCGCGCGGGAATGCTCATAAAGAAAGGCCAGTTCGTCGTCCCCGACATCGTCGAACCAGAACAGCCGGCGCCCGAGTTCCGTATGATTCGCGATCTCCGCGACAACAGCCTCGTCGAGCCAGCCGCGCCTTCCGACGAAAAGCACCCTCGCGTCGACGCCCTCGCGCCAAAGACCGTCGAACGCCCGCAGCGCCACGCGCTGGCCTTTTCGTGGCTCGATGGTCGAAACGCACAGGAACAGCGGCGACAGGCCGACCGCGGCGTCGCGGATTTTCGCGCGCGGCTCTCGCGTCCCGGTGGGCGCAATATCGCAGCCGCAATGAAACCAGCCGATCTTGAGGCCGCTCCGGTGGGGCAGCGCGCGGCTCTCGACAAAGGCGGCGAGTTCTTCCGCGACCGTGCGCGATATCGCGAGAAAGCCGTCGCTCTCGATCAGCGCCTTGCGCAGCCACGCGTCGTACAGCGGCACGGTGACGTCGTGGCAGGCGTGTGGATGCAACTCCGGGATTAGATCGAAGACGCAGGAAATGATTTCGCCGCCCTGTTCGCGGATGCGGGCGAACAAAGGCGCGAGTTCGTCGAAGGCGTTCCAGCTGTCGGACAGCATCAAGAAGCGGTCGCCTGGACGGGGCTGGATTTGTTCGTCGGGTCCGCGCGAAGGCGCGCCGGTGAGCGTCGCGGCGTATTCATGCGCGCTGTAGAGGCGGCCGTCCACGCCGCGCACCGCCAGCGTCGGAATCTCATAGCTCTCACCGCCGTAAAGCGCTTGAACGACCTTTTTGACGACGCGCTGAATGCCGGTGCCGGCGTCGCGCTTGATCACGCCGGTCACGTCGACCAGCAGGCGCGCCGGCGGGACGCTCGCCTTGGATGGGGCCGCAGCGGTCGACGAAACGGCGGCCGCGACAGGCGGGGGCGGCGCCGGCGGGACAAAGCGCCGCCAGGCGGCGGTCACGGCGTCGACCAGCCGCGCCTCGATCCGCCGCAACGGCTTGAACACATGCCACGCGGCCGAATAGATGTTCTTGTCGCGCTCGCGGACCAGTTGCGACAATTCCGCGCGCAAGTAATCGAGCTGATATTCGAGCAGCCTGATCCGCTCGTCCTTCGTTTCGTCCCGCTCCGGCGCTTTCTCGGTCATCGGCGGGCGCTCTCGAGCCCGCGCCAATAATCGAGCAGCGATTGCAGCATGTCGTCGATCGTATGCCTCTGGCGCCAACCGGTGGTTTCGCGCAGCTTCGTCGCGTCGCAGGCGATGGTGGGGATGTCGACCGCCGAGGGGCGCAGCAGCGCGGGGTCGACTTGCGTTTCGAACGGTCTTGCCGCGCGCGCGCGCAAGCGATCCAGCAGGTCGCCGATAGTGTGCGGCTGGCCGGAGGCGATGTTGAAGACGCTCACGCGATCCGGCAGTTCGGGCGCCTTCGCGATCAGGGCCCGATAGGCCGCGACGACATCGCGCACATCGAGGAAATCGCGGGCTTTCGAAAGGTCGCCGACCCGCAGTTCCGGTTCCTTGCGCCCGGCTTCGATCGCGGCGATCTGCGCGGCGAAGGAGGACAGCACAAAGCTCTTTTCGCTCTGGCGCGGCCCGGAATGATTGACGGGACGCGCGATCACGAGGCGCGATCGCGGCCCCAGCACATCCGCCAGCGCTCCCTCGGCCGCGATTTTCGATCGCCCATAGGCGTCGAGCGGTCGCGGCGGCGCGTCTTCGGCGGCCATGCCGTCGTTGAGGCTTGCGCCATAGACCGAAACGCTGGAGGCGAACAGCGCCAAAGTCTCGGGGGCGTGACGGGCGAGCGCGCTCGCCAGATTGAAGCTGCCGAAAAAATTCGCGCGCCAGGTTTGTTCGGCGGCGTCCAGCGCCCTGCCGATCGACGCCTGTCCGGCGAGATGCACCACGAGATCGGGGCGCAGCGACGCGACGATTTCGTCGATCGCCTCGGCGTCGAGCAGGTCGCCGGCGACCGGCGTCCAGCCCGCATCCACGGGAGCGGGCGAGTCGTTCAGCGTAAGCAGCGCGCGCCGCGCTCGCGGATAATCCGCCGCCAACAGCGGAGCGAGATAGGAGCCGACGAAGCCCGCGCCACCCGTCAATAAGATACGCTCGAAAACCGCCATTCAGACTCCCGCGGCGAGGTTTCGCCAGCCCTATCCCATCGCAACGGTCTATCAATTTTCGCGAAGACTTGCTCTAGCGTCAATCGGCGGCGCTGCGCGTCACTCGATCGAGGTCGGCGTCGACCATCTCCTTGATCAGCGCGTCGAGCGGGATTTTCGGCTCCCAACCCAGCGTCTTTCGCGCCTTGGAGGAGTCGCCGAGCAACACCTCCACCTCGGCGGGGCGATAGAAGGCCGGATCGATAACGACATATTTCTCCATGTCGAGTCCGACATGTTCGAACGCGATGCGGCACATGTCGCGCACGGTCGTTGTCACGCCCGTCGCGACCACATAGTCGTCGGGCTTTTCTTGCCGCAGCATCAGCCACATCGCGCGCACATAATCCTTGGCGTGGCCCCAATCGCGCTTCGCGTCGATGTTGCCGAGCCGCAGTTCTTCGGCCAGGCCGAGCTTTATGCGCGCGACGCCGTTGGAGACCTTGCGCGTGACGAATTCGACGCCGCGCAGCGGACTCTCATGATTGAACAAGATGCCGGAAGAGGCGTGCAGGCCGAAGCTCTCGCGATAGTTCACAGTGATCCAGTGACCATAGAGCTTGGCCACGGCATAGGGAGAGCGCGGATAGAACGGCGTCGATTCCCTTTGCAGGGGCTCCTGGATGAGCCCGTACATTTCGGAGGATGAAGCCTGATAGAAGCGCGCCTTGGGCGCTTCGAGGCGCATCGCCTCGAGCATGTTCGTCACGCCGACGGCGGTGACATTGGCGGTCAAAATCGGCTGGCGCCAAGAGGAAGCGACAAAGGATTGCGCGGCGAGATTATAGATTTCGTCCGGCTGAACTTCCCGCACGATGCGCAGCAGGCTTGAAAGATCCGTGAGATCGCCGTCGTGCAAACGCACCTTTTCGGCGACGCCCAGCCAACGCAGGCGATGATCCTCGACCCCGCGATGCGACGAGCGGCGGATCACGCCGTGAACCGCATAGCCCTCGTTCAGCAGCAACTGCGCCAAATAAGCGCCATCCTGGCCCGTAATTCCCGTCAGCAAGGCCTGCTTCGTCATTAACTTACCCCGTTATGTCGGCCAACACGCTTCAACCGGCGTTCCGATGCGAAAGCTTAGCGTAGGTCTGGAGGCGATAGGCCGCGCCCCGGCTGATGTCGGTCAAGAGCCGGATTTCGACCTGGAACCGATCGCGCGTCCCCTTGGAGCGCAATGATCTTTGGCGGGCGAACCTTTTGCTTTATCGGGACATACAAAAACGCCGGTTTCCTGGCAAGTGAGACCCGGGTCTTTAGGCCCGCGGCGCGAAAATGCGCCAGAGCGCCAAAGCGGCGATCCGGCGGGAATATATGACGCGGGGCCGGTTCAGGGCGCGTTGGGCGGCACGACGCCGCCGGGGGTCGCCTTGTCGATCGCCGTCGGGAGGTGCTGGGCCAGATATTCGGCCGCCTTGTCGACGGGAATGCCGGTCGAGGCGGCGAGTTCCTTGAGCTTTTCGGAGCCGAGCGCCTTCTTGATGTCCTCGGCGCTGATCGGTAGATTGCCGCCGTCGCCAATCCAGGATTTGACCTGCGCGCCGTAGCCGGTCTTCTCGAGTTCGGCGATGACGCCGTCGATGCCGCCGTGCTTCTCGACGTAGCCCTTCACCAGTGACAAAGCCTCGGCGCCGATCACGCCTCCCAAAATACCATCAAGCAATCCCATGTCATTCTCCTTATGTAACAAGCAGCGCGTCTCGGCGCGGCCGCGGTCAGTTAAGCAGCTTGCCGCGAAGGATCAATGGCGCCGCCCTCGCGTCCGCGACGAATAAACTCGCGGCGACCGCTACTGGTTGCAGCCATGCTGTTCGATCAACGGGTTGCCGGACTTCGCGCACCAGCGCAAAATATCGCTCCAGATTTCTTCGGCTGTTTCGGCGTACCAGAGAAGCTCGCGGTCCTCGGGGTCGATGACGCCCTCGGAAACGAGAAAATCAATATCGAAAGCCCGTCGCCAATAGCGCTCGCCGACCAGAATGATCGGCATCGGCGCGATCTTGCGCGTTTGCGCAAGCGTCAATGTCTCGAACAGCTCGTCCATGGTTCCAAAGCCGCCGGGGAAGGCGACCAATGCGCGGGCGCGCAGCAAGAAGTGCATTTTGCGCAAGGCGAAGTAATGGAAACGCAGACACAGGTCGGGGGTCACATATGGGTTCGGGAATTGTTCATGCGGCAAGGTGATGTTCAGGCCGACGCTCATGGCGCCCGCGTCGAGCGCGCCGCGATTGGCGGCCTCCATGATGCCGGGTCCGCCGCCGGTGATGATCGCCAGCCGGCCGCCGTTCGCCATGGGCGGGGCGGCGCCGACCAGCGCGCCGAACTCCCGCGCGATGTCATAATATACTGATTTATCCGAAATTCGTTGGCTGATTGCCGCTTCTTGGGCCAGCGCCGCGTCATCGGGCCGCGCGGCCAGGGCGCATTGCGCCGCCAGCAGCCGCGCCGCCGCCGCCGAGGGTTCGACGAGGCGCGTGGAGCCGAACACCACGATCGTGTCGGTGACGCCATGACTCCGCAACTGTAGCTCGGCCTTGAGATAATCCAGTTCGAGTCGCGGGCCGCGGGCGTCTCCGCTGGCGAGGAAATCGATATCCGCGCCGGCTTCGCGATAGGCCGGGCTGTCGAGCAGCGCGCGGACCCGGGCGACGGCCGACGGGTCCTCGGCCTCCGGTTTGGGCCGGCACCCCGGCAGTGGCTCCCGCCGCTGGACAGGGTGCGGCGGCGAAGGAATGCGTCTTTCCCCGCCATGCTCCTTTTTCTCTTCCATGGTCTTTGCTCCCTCCGCCCGACGCCTTCCTTTATTTCCATTGCGGGCCGGCGTATATGGGCCGCGATGGCCCGGCGGGCGGGCGGCAAGGACGAGATAGGGACGACGGGGCGGTTTCAATGGCGGGACATAGTCAGTTCAAGAACATTATGCACAAGAAGGGCAAGCAGGACGCGATCCGCTCCAAGCTCTTCGGGAAATTCGCCCGTGAAATCACCGTCGCGGCCAAAATGGGCTTGCCCGATCCCAATATGAACGCGCGTCTGCGCGCCGCCGTGCTGGCCGCCCGCGCCGAAAACATGCCCAAGGACAATATCGAGCGCGCGATCAAGAAAGCCTCGGGCGCCGACGCCGAGAACTACGACGAGGTGCGTTACGAAGGCTACGCGCCGGGCGGCGTCGCGATCATCATCGAGGCCCTGACCGACAATCGCAACCGCACGGCGGGCGAGGTGCGCTCCTATTTCACCAAGGCCGGCGGCGCCCTCGCGGAAACCGGGGCGGTGTCCTTCATGTTCGATCGGGTTGGGCTCGTGGAGTTCGATCGCAAGGTCGCCTCCGAAGACGCTGTCATGGAGGCGGCGCTGGAGGCTGGCGCGGACGACGTATCCTCCAACGAGGACTCGCACGAGGTCATCACATCGCTCGAAGGTCTGCGCGACGTGGCCAAGGCGTTGGAGGCGAAATTCGGCGACTCGAAGAAAGCCGCGCTGATCTGGCGTCCGCAAAACATGATCGCGGTCGACGACGAGGCCGGCGAGAAAATCCTGAAGTTGATCGGATCGCTCGAGGACAATGACGACGTGCAGAACGTCTATGTCAACGCCGAGTTTTCGGACGCGCTGGTCGCGAAAATGTCAGGCTAGTTCGATTGGCGCGAGCGCGTTTTCATGCCCGCGTAATGTTCACAAGGCGCCGAGGACCACGGCGCCCGCGAATACGAAAGCCGCCGCCACCGCGCAGAGATCGAGCGTCAAACTGTTGATCATTCTCAACTCCCCTTGTTTTCATGCGCGTCGCCGCTTCGCGACAGGGTAGTTAAAGCAATACTAATGCCGCGCGTCGCGAGTCCGCCCCGTTTTGAAACGCCGGCGAATTTGCCAGCGGCGGAGCGAGTTGTTTCTTGAAAGGCGAGGCCATCGCATGAATGTCGCGGACCGCGTGGACGATTTTATCCCTCGGCTCGAAAGCGCCGCAGGGGCGACCGAGACCGCGCTCGACGCGCTGCTGGCGCCGGCGGGGCTCGAAGGCGAGATATCGCGGCCCGCCCGCCTGCTGGAGGCCATGCGCTATGCGACGCTGGGCGGCGGCAAGAGGCTGCGGCCCTTTCTGGTCATCGAAGCGGCCCGGCTTTTCGGCGTGACGGGCGACGGCCCGCTTCGAACGGCTTGCGCGCTGGAGATGATCCATTGCTACTCGCTCGTCCACGACGATCTGCCGGCGATGGACGACGACGATCTGCGGCGAGGACGGCCGACCGCGCATAAGGCTTTTGACGAAGCCACCGCCATTCTGGCCGGCGACGGACTGCTGACTTACGCCTTCGACGTGCTCGCCGATCCCGCGACGCATGCCGATCCGGCGGTTCGCGCGGCCCTGGTGCTGGCGCTGGCCCGCGCCGCCGGACTTGGCGGGATGGTTGGCGGGCAAGCGCTGGATCTCGCCGCCGAAACCGCCGGCCGACCCCTGACGCAGGACGAAATCCTCACCCTTCAGGCGATGAAGACCGGCGCGCTGCTGCGCTTCGCCGTCGACGCCGGCGCCATTTTGGGGAAAGCCGACGCCGCGAAGGCGCGGGCGCTGTCGCGCTATGGCTCCGCGCTCGGCGCGGCATTTCAGGTCGCCGACGATATACTCGACGCGGCCGGCGACACGGCGGCGCTCGGCAAACGCGCCGGCAAGGACGCCGAACGCGGCAAGGCGACGCTGGTCGGACTGCTGGGGCTGGACGCCGCCCGCGCCCGCCGCGATTCGCTGGTCGAAGAGGCGATTGCCGCGCTCGACGAGACGGGATTAGGGGCGGCGACCGGGACGCTGAAGGAGGCGGCGCGCTTCGTCGCCTGGCGCAACAACTGATCGGACAGGCCATGACGGACCAGCCGCTCCACGACCGGCGCGAAAGAAAATCGGCGCTGCTGAAGCCGTTTCGCGTCATCAGGGCGCGGCCGCGCCTGCTCGTTTGCGCGCTGCTTGGCCTCGCGATTGGCCTCGCCTTGCCGGAGCATATGCGCGCCGCGACGCGCGCGCTTATCGCCTGGAATGTCGCGGTCCTTTCATATCTTTTCGCCGCGGCGCATCTCGTCGCCCAGTCGGATCACGAGAGCGTGCGCCGCCACGCGCGGTTTCAGGACGAGGGGCGCCTCGTCATCCTGCTGCTGGCGATCGGCACGGCCTGCGCCTCGATCGGCGCGATCGTTTTGGAGCTTGGCCCGGTCAAGAACATGGAGGGTTGGTCGAAGGCATTGCATCTCGGGCTGACGGTTTTGACCGTGGTCGACAGCTGGATGTTTATGCACCTGACCTTCGCCTTTCATTACGCGCATGAATATTACGACGAATGCGAGGCCTGTCCCGACAAGAAGCCGGAGGAACGCGGCGGCCTGATCTTTCCCGGCGGCGAGCAGCCGAGCTATGTCGATTTCCTCTATTACGCCTATGTGATCGGGTTGGCGTCGCAGACCGCCGATGTCTCCACCACCTCGCGCGGCATGCGTATCCTCACGGCGGTGCAAGGCACGCTGTCGTTTTTCTATAATCTGGCGATCATGGGGCTGACCGTGAACATAACGAGCGGGTTTATTTAGTCAGGCCGATTCGAAAGGCCGTCTAGCCCCCGATCACCGTCGTGAACACCTGCCCGCCGCGTCCCACGGTGATCTTCCAGTAATAGGACTTGGCGCTCGTGATCTGCTCGAGATCGCGCGTCGTGGCGACTTTCCTGTCGTTAATGGCGATAATCACGTCGCCTTTTTGCAGATTGAGCCGCTGCGCCATTGAGCCGTCCTCGATCTCGGTCGCTACCACGCCGGTCGAAACGCCCTGGATGGAAAGTTCCTCGGCCACCGCCGGCGAGATGTTCTCGAAGGTCGCGCCGGCAAAGGGGTTCTGGCCCTTGAGTTTAACGGGATCGCGCTCCGGGATTTCCGGCGCGGCGACGAGCTTCATCGGCGCGACGATCTTCTTTCCGCCGCGCAAGACGCCAAGGCTCGCCACGCCGCCGAGCGGCTTTGTCGCGAGCCGGTAGCCGACCGCCTCGGGATCGTCCGCGATCTGGCCGTCGACCGAAACGATCACGTCGCCCCGCTTGAGGCCGGCTTCCGCCGCCGGTCCCTTAGGGTCGAGATCGGCAAGCAACGCGCCGGTGGGACGCTCCAGCCCGAGACTCTCGGCGATTTCCTGCGACAGTGTTTGCAGCGTCGCGCCGAGCCAGGGACGGCGAACCTGCTTGCCGCCGCTCTTGGCCGCCGCGACGACGATCTTGACCATATTGACGGGAATCGCGAAGCCAATGCCGATCGATCCGCCGGATTTCGAGAAAATCGCTGAATTGACGCCGATCATGCGCCCGTTCATATCGACCAGCGGTCCGCCGGAATTTCCCGGATTAATGGCGGCGTCGGTTTGAATGAAAAAGCCGTAATCGGAAATGCCGACCTGCGTGCGGGCCAGCGCCGAAACGATTCCTTGCGTCACCGTCTGCCCGACCGCGAAGGGATTGCCGATGGCGAGAACGAGATCGCCGACTTCGAGCGCATCCGAATCGCCCAGCTCCATTACTGGAAAATTGCCGCCCTCGGTCAGTTTCAGCACGGCGAGATCGGTGCGCGGATCGCGCAGCAGGACTTTGGCGGGAATCTCCCGCTTGTCGGCCAGCGACACCTTAACGTCGGTCATGCCCTCGATGACATGATGATTGGTCACGACCAGGCCCGAGGCGTCGACGATGACGCCCGACCCCAGCGATTGCGCGATGTTGCGACCGGGCCGTCCGCCGCCCTCGCCAAAGAAGCGGCGAAAGATCGGATCGTCGAAAAACGGATTGGCGGGCGCGTGGTCGACGCGCGACGCGAAGACGTTGACGACGGCGGGCTGCGCCTTCTTCACCACCGGCGCGAAGGAGAGGAGGGCATCCGCGCGCGATTGCGGTATGACCCGTTCCTGTGGCGCGGGCGTCGTCTGCGCCAAGGCCATTTTTGTCGCGGCGCGCGGCAAGAAGATCGCGCCGATCAAGCAGATCGACGCGCCGACGATCACAAAACGCGGGAAGGGTCGCATCCGAGCTCCATGGCGAGGGCGTCGGATCGGTCCGGCCGCAGCGCGGCTCTGGCGTCCAGGCGCCGCGGGGTTTGGCCGGCGGGCGCCCGGGCGCGCGCCGCCGGCGACGGGATTACTTGCTCGCGGGCGCGGCCTTGGGCTTGGTGTCGACGCGCTCGGCGATGCGCGCCGATTTGCCGCGGCGATCACGCAGATAATAGAGCTTGGCGCGGCGGACCCTGCCGCGGCGGACCAGCTTGATCGAATCGATCAACGGCGCGTGGAGCGGGAACACGCGTTCCACGCCTTCGCCGTAGGAAATCTTGCGGACGGTGAAGCTTTCGTTGAGCCCACCGCCGTTGCGCGCGATAACGACGCCTTCATAGGCCTGAACGCGCGAGCGCTCGCCTTCCTTCACCTTCACATTGACGATAACCGTGTCGCCGGGGCGAAACTCCGGGATGACCTTGCCCTCAATGAGCTTGGCCGCCTGTTCGGCGTTGATTTCTTCGATGATATTCACGTTAAACTCCTGCCGTTTCGTCTTGGTCCGCCATTTTTGGCGGATGACGAGCGTTTCGGGACGCTGTTTTAGTTGAGCCGGTCCCCTACACGAAGCGAAGCAAAATGTCGATAGGGCCACGCCATTACGAAAATTCGTCAGCGCGGCTGTTGCAAAGCAAATTCGTTTGCGTCATATAACGGCCCGCGCCCGGTTCGGTGGACCGGCGGAAACGGATGCGGGTGTAGCTCAGGGGTAGAGCACAACCTTGCCAAGGTTGGGGTCGAGGGTTCGAATCCCTTCGCCCGCTCCAGATTTCCAGTAATGCGCGCGTTTCGCGCCCGGCGAAGCCTCTCGGGCGAATTGAGAGCGCTCGATCACGATGGCGGTCGTTGAAGCCGCTCGTGGCCAAGGCGGTTACGTCGAGCCTAATGCGATGTTTGTCTGGATCACCGACAGGCGCGCGGCGCGGATCTTGGGGGATGCGGTGACGGCCCCGTAATCATCGCGGCCGCCGCGGGAAAGAGCCGATATGAACGCCAACGCCAGCGGCCCCCGCTATTTCCTGTCCTACAGCGGGGTGAGCTTGCCGCTCAGGCTCGTTTCGCCGCTCGCCGCGAGCGAACTCCAAAATCGCAACACCTATTTTCGAGCCGTCTACGACGAAGCGGACAGACTCGTCTCCTGCGAAAAACTCGTCTATGGCGAAGTCGAGCTGACTCATCTTTATGAATATCGGGCTGATGGCGTTCTTTCGCGCGCGCGCATCAGCATGGGCGACGACGAGCCGACCGAACTTCTGTTCGACGAGAGCGGCGCGCCCTTGCGCGCGTGAGCGCTACGCGGGCTCCAAAGCCTTCGCGCCGACGACGTCGAGCCCGCGGAAGATGGCGCAACGCCGGAACACCTCGATATCAGGCGAAACCTGCTTTTGATGGCAAAATTTCGCCACGAGTTTCGCGAGTCCCTTGATGTCGCGCCCGGTCGCCGCCGGGAAGGTCGCGACGAGTTCGTCGATGAGCGCCTTGTCGAGCGACAGATCGAACTGCCCCGCCATGACGCCCCAAATGCGCCGGCGCGCGTCGTCGTCGGGCGGATAATATTTGATCAACGCGATGCAGCGCGAAACGATGGCTTCGTCGATGTCGTCGACGCGATTGGTCGTGAGAAACAGCAGCCCGTTAAAATATTCGAGCACGCGCAAGAACACGCCGACGACGGCGTTCATGGCGATGTTATCGTCGCGGCGCTTGATATAGACGTCCGCCTCGTCGATCAGCATGACCGCGCCCCAGCGCTGCGCGCGCGTCAGTATCTCCTTTAACGCCGTCTCCATCGTCGAAACGTTGAGCCCGAGTTGGCCCGAATGAACGCGGTAGAGCGGGCGCTGAATGATTTCCGAATAGACTTCCGCCGTCAGCGTCTTGCCGACGCCGGGCGGCCCCGCGCAGAGCACCGTCGTGCCGCCAGATTTTCCCGCGACGATATCGTCCATCAACATATCCATTTCGGCGGTCAATATGTCGATGAGGTCGGTTTGCTCGGGCGGCAGCACCAGCTTTTGCTTGAGTTCGGGCTGGTAGCGATAGGGCGCCATTTCGTCGACATGCACCCACAAATGGTGATGCAAGTCGAGATGGAACATCAGAATATACGGATGCACCGGAACGCGCGTGAACATCCCTGCCGGGATTTGCTCTTGCAACTTCAGTATCTCGTCCTCGGCGGCGTAGTGGTTGCTCTTCGCCGCCTTGCGTACGAAGTGTCCGAGCACGTCGCCGGGCGCTTCGAGCGTTAGACTGCGCGCTGACAAGACGCCTTCGTCATTCACGAGTCGCGCGTCGCCGCCGCTCGTCGACAAAACGATGATGTCCTTGCGCGACCAGTCCATGTCGCGATGCGAGGCGTTGGGGTCTTCGGCGTGGAAACCCGTTCCCCTGCCGGTGAACTGCGAGCCATAGCGGCCGCGCCATTCGAAATAGGTTTCGGCCGCGGCGTCGAACGCCTCGATCAACGCCGGGGTTTCGCGCAAGAAGCCCTTGGCGGCGAGGATTTCGCTGATCGTGCGGCCGGCGACGTCGGCGGCGTTGATACGGACGGAGGTGGATTGCAGCACGCCTTTCGCGTTGGCCTTGAGTTCGACCAGAATCTTGCCGGATTCGTCGTTGGAGGTGGGAACATAGTCGAAGCGCGTGACGAGATAAGGGAGGGGCTTGCTGGCGACGCTCGCCGTGAAAAGCCAGCCGCGAATGGCGTTCGTCGTCAAATGCCGCACGAGCGCCGGAAGCGCCATTTCGAGATCGCCGGCCTCGAATCTCACGCCGTCGTTCAGCAGCGCGGCGCGAATAGTGGCGAGTTGCGCGGCCTTGGCGCGCATGTCCGGCCCCGATCCCCGGTAGCGCTCCTCCAGGAAGTCGAGTTCCTCGCTGGAGAGATGCGACAGGTCGACCTCGACGCGCTCGTTGAACCGCAACTGTTCCGCGAGACCGGAATGCGCCGGGAAACGCTCCATCAAGGCTTCGACATGCGCCCGTTCGATCTGAATGTTCATCGCCGTGTCCGTCTCTCTTCTGGATAGGGAGGCAAGGTGAGAATGCGCGCGTCTTCGACCGGCGCGCCGACCGTGAAGTGGTAGACATCCTGGAACGCGGTTTGATCCTCCGCGAGGCCTAGCAGAGCATGAACCTCATCGTCGAAGAAGCAGCCGATGCCAGTTCCCGCGAAGCCGCTCGCGCTGGCGCCGAGATAGAGCGCCTGTCCGATGAGGCCGGCCTCCCAATGCAGGCGCCGATATGCGAAGGCGCCCTCCGCATCGAGCGTCCGGTCGAATTCGGCGATCATCGCGACGCTGAAGCAGCCCTTACCGGAAATCGCCTGCAGACAGGCGAGACGCGTCGCCTCGCGTTGGGCGTCGCCGGCTCGCAAGCGAAACAACGGCAGCTCGCTCGGCTCGACAGGCGCCCATTCGAAATCTCGGGAACAGGCCGCGCGCAATCGCCCGGCGAGACGAGCGTCTCGGGCCAGCAGATAAAGTCCTGACTCGAGGCCCTCGACGCGGTGGACGAACAAGACGAGCGTCAGCGCCGCCGGCCATGGGAAGGCCGCGAGCAGTGGCTCCGCGCCCGGCATCGTCGCCGCGAGCATCGAGAAAAACGCGGCGCGGGGCAGCGTTGATTTTCCGTCGAAGCGTTGCGCGCTGCGTCGCCCGCGCACGACCTCGGCGATGGAGGGACCGCTTGCGCCGGCGGGCTGACACGCCTTCCGCGGCGGGGCGGCTACGCCCGCGCCGCGTGGCTTGCGGCAAAGTTGAAACGCGAGATCGACGAGCGGCCAGCCGTCGTGATCCTCGCTCAACTGGTTCGCCGCTCCATGCCAGATGCACGCCGCGTCGATAATGCCACGGGGGTCGAAAGGCGCGGGGAGCGAACGATCGACCTCGATCCAGGCCAATAGTTCGGGGTGCTCGCGCTCGCGCCGATGCGCGGCGTCTTCCCGCGCGAGGCCAAGCAGCGCGGATATTTCGTCGTCGGACGGCTCGCAAAGGACATGAGCGCGCCAGCCGAGCGCCGCCGCGGCTTGAGCCGCCGCGCCGATCGCATGGCCGGCGTCGAGCTGACAATAACGAAAGGCGCGCTCGCCATATTTCCAGGCCTCCCGCCACGCTATGGAGCCGAGCGCGAGCAGAAAACCGCCCGGCGGAAGCAGATCCGCGTCGGCGAAACTGGCGCGCGACTCCAGCGCGTGATCGAGCGGCGCGTAATGATAGAGCGCCGTCGTGTCGGCACCCACATCGCCTGCTCTCAAAATCACCCAGGCTTCCGTAGGATGCAGATTGCCGCTCGAGGGATTGTTGCGCAGCGCCCAGGTCGATCCCTCGACGCTCTTCCAGGCGCTGAGGCCGAACGCGAGTTCGAGAAACAATCCCAAGGCGTTGCGATCGAGCTTCGCCGCGCGCGGCGCGGGACCTGGAAACGAAGGCGTGTCGCCGCCATCGTGCAGCGGAAGCGTGATCCGCGGACTGCCCACGAAGGAGCGATAGGGCGACGGTTGCGAAGTCCAGTCGAGAAAGGCCGGACCGAGCGCATAGCGGTTCGGCGCATGTTTGGTGCGCCGGTGATAGCCTCTTATGTCGCTTGGGAGCCTATCGGCCTGGTGGATTGTCATATATGCCCCGCCTCAACGATATCCCTCTTCCGCCAGCACCTGCCGCACGGCGGGCCGCGTCCGCATTAGCGCGTAATGGGCGCGGCAATTGACCGGCAAATCCATCCCGATTTTGTCGGCCCAGAACTCAACATAGAACAGCGCGGCGTCGGCGATCGAAAAGGCGCCGGCGACATAAGACTTTCCGTCGAGCCGGTCATTAACGAGCGCGAACGCCTCGGCCGCGATCCTGCGCCCGTCAGCCTTTATCGCCTCAACGGTTTGATGCTTTGAAACATATCGCTCGGGCGTGAACACGCGGCGAAAGCCCTCGCCGTGGATGTGACGCGCGCAGAAGTTCAACGTCTCCATGGCGTCATCAGCCGCGCTTTCGTCCGAAGGCAATAATTTTCGGCGAGGGTAGGCGTTGGCCAGCCATGTCGCGATGGAGACGAAGTCGGTCAGCGCGACGCCGTCGTCGCGAAGCAATGTCGGAATTGTCCCATTGGGATTGATGGCGAGATATTCGGGCGTCAAATGCTCTCCCTTCGGGAGATTGACGATATAGGCCTCGAAAACCAGGCCTATTTCCTCGAGCAGAATGTGAATGCCGGTCGAACAGGATCCTGGCACCATATAGAATTTCATTAGGGCCCACGCTTTGATCCGCGGTTGCGATGATATTCAACTCGATAACGCAATTCGGGCGCCATTCATTCGACCGGAATCCGCCAGTCGCGCCAGCCGCGGCGGCGCCGTGAACGCGGAACCGCTCCGGCGGGTTGGACGCGAAAAGCCGCGCGCGGGGTATCCGAATAGGACTGATACGGATAAGCCCACGGTTTGCGTCGAGACAGAAAAGCAAAACGAAATTCACCGCGAAGCTGAGAAGAGCGCTAGGTTTAGTTTAGCCTCATATAAAATGGGCATCGACGCCTCCAAGCAAACAAGTTTGTTCGCATCGCTTCAATCATGTCGCAAATCCGCGTTTATTGTCAGCTGGATATACTTTGTGACCCGCAAATAGTTGATTTTTTTCGGCGCCACCTTGGCCCGCATGTTGCGTTTCGCCGCCGGAAGCAATCTAGCGCCGTCGACGGCGACGGTCGAAAAATCGGGAGGATAGCCTTGGCCAACGTGACTTTCTCATCACCCGTGCTTGCGCGCGACATTACGGTCTATGCCATCGCCGGCGATCGAGGCACGATCTTGGCTGTCGCCAAGGCTCATAAAATTCCCATTCCCTTCGATTGTCAGGATGGCGAATGCGGCTCCTGCCTCGTCGAGGTCAAGCATCTCAGCCCCCACGTCAAATACGGGATCGCCTTGACCGAGAAGGAAAAGGAAGTTCTGCGGCAATTGGGCAAAATCACCAAGACCGAGATCGAAAACGCCGAAGTCAACGACATGCCGCCGCGCTATCGCTTGGCCTGTCAATGTTTCGTGCGCAACGAGGACATCATCGTCACCTTCGAAGGCGACCAGACTCTTCCGGCGCAAGGCCCGCATATCACCCATGCCGCGAACCGCTTCAAAGGCGGTATAGAGATCGCCACGGTTAACGAATTCCTGGGGTACGCCGTGAAGGTCGAAGAGGACGCCGCCATACATTTCGATGAACTCGCGACGACCATGGAGAGTTGCGGAAATGAGGAAGTGGCCAAACTATTTCGTCAACTCGCTGGCTTTTCGCGGCTTCATCTCGCCGAGGCGAAGAACCGGGCCGGCTCGCTTGACCTCACCAAGGTCATTCCGCCCGACTACGTATGGCCGAGTCACGCGACGCCGGAGCGCACCGAGCTTTGGGCCGCCGATCCATCACTGTCGCGGCTTGACGGCTTGAAGGCGGCTCTGCAAGGTGAGCGTCGGGGCTACGAGTTTTATCGCGCCGTGGTCGCGAAGACCAAGTCGCCGGAAATAGAGGCGATGGCCAAGGAGTTCGTCAAGGAGGAGGCCGAGCACGTCAAAATTCTCGAGGCCTGGATCACGCGCGAGGAATGGGCGGCGAAGAACGCGAAATCGCGCGAGAACGCCTGAGCGGCGTCCAACGAAGGTCGTGAAGGGGGCGTGGCGAGGCCGGCCCCCTGCTTTTCCTTCACGAAGCGCGATCAATTCAGGAGGAGCTGAAAATGCAATCCGTCGAAGAATTTCTTGCTTACGCCATCAATGTCGAAACGGAGGCCGCGAGCCGCTTTGGTCAACTCGCCGACGCGATGGAAGCCTGCGGCAATCGTGAGGTCGGCAAACTGTTTCGTCGGCTCTCGGATTACTCCAGACTGCATCTCGCCGATGCGCGCGCGCGGTCCGGCTTTCGCGAAATTCCAAAGATGAAGTCCGAGGATTTCGTTTGGCCCGGGTTGGAAAGCCCGGAGACAGCCGCGATCTGGGCCGCCGATCCGTTCATTGGCCGGGAGCAGGCTCTGGAGATCGCGCTCGACGCCGAAACGGCGGGCTACGAATATTACAAGAACGTGCTCGAAACGACGTCCGATCCGGAAATCAAAGCGCTGGCGAAGGAGTTTGTCGAGGAGGAGAGCGGCCATGTCGCCGAACTCCGGAAATGGATCGCCGCGCATAAGGCGGGTCAAATCACGCCAGCCGATTAGCCGCCGCTTTGATCTTTAGCTAGATCGCGTCCATGCCGCGTGGCGATTATTGAAACGCCGCCGGGGGCGTGGCGCCTTCCGATTGTCTCCCTACGCGCCGCCATTCGGCGCCGCGCGGCCCATGAAAGAATGGTCGCCGCGCGGCGTTGTTTCAGCCGAACTTGAACAGGACGCCATAACCGCCGCGCGGGTAGTTCCAAACAATGTCGCCGGACGGTTCGCACAAGATCCGGCAGGTGCCGCATTCCAGACAGCCGTCTGGCGTGATCTCGACTTGTCCCGCGCTATTCTCGGCATAGCAGCCGGCGGGACAAAGCGTCGTCATCGCCAAGAGATTTTTCGAGGGCGTGCTGTGCGGCTCGATAACGATGTGCGGCTTGCCGGCATCCACGAGATATCGGTTCTGGAACAGTTTCTCTTCGACACGCGCTGGCTGTATGGACATGACCATTCTCCTGTCGCCATGGGATTGAATGCCCGGGGCGAGCCGGGCCGCTTTGTCAGCGCCAAGCGCGCGCCAAACGCACCGCGTCGCCGAACAGACCCGTCCAGTTGCGTTCCTTCACGAACGCGCGGATCGACGCCTTTTCCTTGTCGATTTTGGGCGTGCCGTCGACGCGCAGGAAATTTTCCATCGCGTTGGACATCAGCTTGGGATAGGCGAGGAAGTAGTTCTTGGCCTGCGTATGCAGCAGCGCGGGCATATCCTTGTATTTTTTCAGATCCTTCATGACGAAGCTTTCGTCGAGCAGCTTTTTGTAAAGCGCGAGATTTTGCTTCGTCATCGGCTCCCGGCGCGTCTTCAACTGGAAGATCGCCTCGCCCGCGAAGCGCCCCGAGGTCATCGCGAGATTGGAGCCTTCGCGGTGGATCGCGTTGTTCAGCTGCGCGGCGTCGCCGACGACGACCCAGCCGTCGCCAAAGAGTTCGGGAATGGTTTTGTAGCCGCCCTCGGGAATGAGATGCGCGGCGTATTCCTTCACCTCCGAGCCCTCCAGCAGGGGCGCCACCGACGGGTGTTTCTTGAACGCTTCCAGCAAGCCATAGGGCGTTTCGGTGGTTCCCGCGAAGTCCGAAACCAGGCAGCCCATGCCGACCGAAATGCTCTCCTTGTTGGTGTATATGAAGCCCATGCCGGTCATCCCCTTGGAGATGGTCCCGGCGGCTTCGATAACCACGCCCTCGTCGCCGTGCAGATTGAATCTGGCGTCGATCGTTTCGCGCGGTAGAAAATGCATTTCCTTGACCGCGAGAGCCACGTGGTCCGCTTTCGGCGTTTCGCGAAGACCTGCCCGGGAGCCGAGCAGACCGTTGACGCCTTCCGCGATGACGACGACATCGGCGAAGATCGTTCCGCCGCGGCGGTCGGTCGCAACGCCGATCACCTTGCCATAGGCGTCGCTCACAAGCTGCGTGACCGTGGTCTCCGCGATGACGATGGTTCCCTTCGCCTGCGCTTCCTTGTTGAACCAGCGATCGAACTGCGAGCGGATGATCGTGTATCGGTTCGGACTTTCCTCGTTGAAGTCGTCGGAGCGATATTGCAGCCCGGTGTGCGAACGGTCGGTCATCATCCAGAAGCGCTGCTCGACGAGATGGCGCTCCAACGGCGCCTCTTCGCGAAAATTCGGGATGATCTTCTCGAGCATGTCGGCATAGAGGATCCCGCCCTGCACATTCTTCGAGCCCGGATATTCTCCGCGTTCGAGCTGCAGCACCTTTAGGCCGCGCGACGCCATCGTGTAAGCGGCGGCGTTGCCAGCCATGCCGGCCCCGATAACGATCGCGTCGAATTTCTCTTCGATCATGGGACTGCTCCTTCCTTGCGATCCGGATGAACGGTCAGCCCGCAAGCCGATCGCGGTTGTGCGGCGACAGGCGTTTGCGGAAAGCCTCCGTCAACGCCGGCAGTAATCTGATGGCGTCGGTGACGACGCCAAGGTGCGCGAAGTCGAATATCGGCGCGTTCTTGTCGGTGTTAATCGCCAAGATCATATCGGCGCCTTCGACCCCGACGCGGTGTTGAATGGCGCCGGATATCCCGGCCGCGATATAAAGCTTGGGACGAATGGTCTTGCCGGTCTGGCCGATTTGACGGTCGGAACCGATCCAGCCTTTCTGCACCAGCGGCCGCGATCCGCCGAACTCCGCCCCAAGAACGCTCGCGAGATTGCGCACCAGTTGGAAATTCTCGGCGCTCTGCAAACCGAGCCCGCCCGCCACGACGACATCGGCGAAGGCGAGGTTGGATTTCGTGGAGTCGCGGTCCGGAATGAATTTGAGAATCTTGGTGATGATCTCATCTTCGTTCAGGTCCGCCTTGAACGGAATAACCTGTCCGACGCGCGCGGCGTCTCGCGGCGGCATCGGCATTTGCCGCGGTCGCACGGTGGCCATTTGCGGCCGATAGTTCAGCGTGTAGATCGTGCAGAGCAGCGAGCCGCCAAAAGTCGGGCGCGTCGCGGCGAGCGAACCGTCGGCGTCGACCGCCAACTCCGTGCAATCGGCGGTGAGGCCGGTCAGCAGCGTTGTCGCGACCGAGCCCGCGAGATCGCGCCCGAGCGTCGTGGCGCCGAGCAACAAAATCTCCGGCTTATGGGCGTTGACGAGTTGCGTCAGAGCCTTCGAATAGGACTCGTTGCGGTAGTCGGCGAGAATGGGATCCTCGACGAGATAGGCGACGTCCGCGCCATGGCGGAAGGCTTCCGCGACAGCGGCGCGCGTCGCCTCTCCCGGAGCGCCAAACACCGCGCCGCAAAGCTGCACGCCAAGTTTGTCGGCAAGCTTGCGCCCCGCGCCGAGCAACTCCCAAGAGACGGGATGAACTTCACCGCGCTCCTGTTCGATGAACACCCACACATGTTTGTAGCCGCGAAAATGTTCCGGCAGCTCTTTCTTGGCGGCGGCGCGGCTCGCGGGCTGGGGTGCTGGAGCTTCGGACATCTCGCTCTCCTCGTTTAAAATCCGCTCGCCAGTTTCGTCATGTCTTCTTCGAGCGAAGCGGACCGTGCAAAGATGGCGCCGATCATCGCCTCCGCGGTGTCGCCGGCGGTTTTCCCCGGTTCGATCAACTTGGCGCGGTCCGTGCGCGGCGTCGGCGCGAAGACTTTCTTGACGATGGTCGGCGAGCCCTTGAGGCCGCACTTTGTCAAGTCGGCGATTTCGGCGTCCTTCGCGCTCCAGGTGACGATCTGCGCGCGCGCGGCCCGCAAAGAATCGTCTATCGTGCCGCGCCGGACCTCGTTGGAGCCTTCCAGCATTGTGATGAGGCAGGGGAGCTTGGTCTTCAACACTTGCACGCCGCCTTCGGCGCGGCGCTCCAGAATAATCTCGCGCTTTTCGGGATCGCAGCTTTCGATCTTCGAGACGTAGGTCAGCTGAAGAATGTTGAGTCTCTTGGCGACGCCCGGCCCCACCTGCGCGGTGTCGCCGTCGATGGTCTGTTTGCCGGCGAATACAATGTCTTGATCGCCATAGACCTTCTCGATCTTGCGGATCGCTTGCGATAGCGCGTAGGTCGTCGCGAGAGTGTCCGAGCCGGCGAAAGAGCGATCGGTCAACAATATCGCGCGGTCGGCGCCGATGGCCAGGGCTTTGCGCAGCGCTTCCGACGCCATTGGCGGCCCCATCGTCAAAACTGTCACTTCTCCGCCAAACTTGTCGCGAATCTTCAACGCCTCTTCCAGCGAGAAGAGGTCATACGGGTTGATGATGGTCGGCACGCCCTGGCGCATAATCGTGTTGGTCACCGGATGGACCCGGATTTGCGCGCTGTCGGGCACCTGCTTGATGCACACTAAAATTTTCACGGCGGCTCTCCCTCTTCCCCGGGTTAGCTGTTGTCGGCGGTCGTTGTCGTGAGAACGCTCAACGGCACGAACGGAATTTTGGGCTCTTCCTTCGGCTTCACCGCGTCCTTGAGCACTTTGAAGACGCGTTGTTCGATGGGCGAGGACGCGACAAAATCCGTGTAGGCCTTAGCCAAATGGGTCTTGCATGCGTCCTTCGCTTGCTCGTCCGAGGCGTCTCCCAGATCCGCGCTACGAAGATATTCGCCCATGCGCCGCAAGATATGGAGCCGCGCGACGCGGATAACGGCGGGATCGTAGTCCACGCCGAGCACGTCGAAGAATTCCTCGGCGGAAGACAGTTTTCGCAAATCGTCAAGGATGGTCATCGTTCTGCGCTCCCATTCGTCTCGCGTACGAGCTTTGCTTCCGAGGCCGCGTTGCTCACCTTGAGCTGCAAGTGCGAAAAACGGGCTTCGAGGAAATCGATCCGGTCGATGAGAGCGGCCATGGCGTCGCCGACGGGATCAGGAATCAGATGGTGCTCGAGGTCAATGCGGCCGTCCGCGCAGCCGCGGCGCCGTTCCTCGCGAACAATTCGTCCGGGGATTCCGACGACCGTCATTTCCGGCGGAACATCCTCGATGACGACGGAGTTGGCGCCAATCCGGGCGCGGGCTCCCACGGTGATTGGCCCCAGGATTTTGGCGCCGGCGCCGATCAAGACGCCGTCCTCCAACGTCGGATGCCTTTTGCCTGCGGCCCAGGACGTGCCGCCAAGAGTCACGCCGTGATACATGGTGACGTCGTCGCCGACGATCGCCGTTTCTCCGATTACGACGCCCGCGCCATGGTCGATGAAGACGCGCTCGCCAATGGTCGCGCCGGGATGAATGTCGATATTCGTCACAAGGCGCGCGAACCAGGAAACGAAGCGTCCGACAAACTTAAAGCCCGCGCGCCATAGCCGATGCGCGAATCGATGGAAGATCAGCGCATGCACGCCGGGGTAAAGCAGCAAAACCTCGAGCATCCCGCGCGCCGCCGGGTCGCGTTGCGACACACAAGCGATATCGCCCCAGACGGTAGACAGCAGCTTCGCCCGCTTCTCATTGGCGCCAATGATCGGAGCCGACGACGCGTGCAGGGATATCTCGCTCACGTGGCGCTCTCCAATTTGTCGGAAGATGAGAGATGCTTGCTCTCCTCGCGGGCGCGTTCGATGATGCGGCTGAATTCGAGCCGGCTAAGCGGGCCCTTTTTCACGCGCGTCCGGTTCTTGATGTGGTCGAGAGCGCGAACCGCCGCCGCGCGGTCCAATTCGACGCCAAACTCCGCGCTTTTACCCGTGACCGCAGCGAGGCCCGAATGCTTGGCTATGACGATCTTGTTGCGTCGTCCAAGAAAGGCCGGATCGATGCCTTGGTAGGTTCGAGCGTCCTTGAGCAGCGCCGCGACATGAATCCCGGATTCATGGGTAAAAATATCGGCGCCCACGATGGCCTTCGCGCGGCCGATGTTGCGCCGCGCCGCGCGAGCGACGACCCGCGCCAGTGTCTGCAATTTCCTGGGGTCGACGTTGGTGCGACCGCGCGCGACATGACCAAGCGCCACGACGACTTCCTCAAGCGCGGCGTTGCCGGCGCGTTCGCCCAGTCCAAGCACCGTCACCGAAGCGTGCAGGGCGCCCGCGCGGATCGCCGCCAGCGTATTGGCGGTCGCCAGTCCCACGTCGTCGTGCCCGTGAAACTCTATTGGCAAGTCCGTTTCTTCCCGCACGCGCTTGATCGACTCATAGGCGCCGAACGGATCGAGAAGGCCCAGAGTGTCGGCGAAGCGAAAGCGCGTGGCGCCCTCTTGCGCGGCCGCGCGTGAAATCTTTCCGATGTCTCGAGGATCGGCGCGCGAGGAGTCCTCGCCGCCAAGAGCAACGGAAAGACCGCGAGAGATCGCATAGCCGACGACGCGTCGCACCCGTTCCGCCGCGCCATCGACGTCGACGCCGAGCTTCACGCCAATCTGCAAGCGCGACATCGGAGAGGATATATTGACGTGGCTAACACCCGCGCGAAGGCTCGCATCCACATCGGCCTCGTTTGCCCGGCACCAGGCGCTGACCCGGCAGGGCAGCCCGTCCGAAGCGATTTCGCCGATGGCGTCGATTTCGTCCGGTCCCATCGCCGGCGTGCCAGCCTCGATCTCATCCACCCCCGCCGCGGCGAGCGCTCGCGCTATCGCGAGCTTCTCACCTTTGGTGAAGGCTACGCCAGGCGCTTGTTCTCCATCGCGCAAGGTCGTGTCATTGATGAAGATGCGGGATTGATCCTCGCTCACGGCGCGCCTCAAGCGTAGACGGGTTTGAATTCTTTTCCGCTTTTGTCGGCATTCGACCAGAACGGAGACAGCTCCCGCAGCTTTTCGAGAATGCCAGGCATGACCTCGATGACCCTGTCGATATCCTCCGGGACATTGTCCCGTGACAACGAAAAGCGGATCGAGCCGTGCGCGGCCGTGAAGGGAATATTCATCGCGCGCAACACGTGAGACGGCTCGAGGGAGCCCGAGGTGCAGGCCGATCCGGACGAAGCGGCGATTCCCGCGCGCGTGAGGTGCAGCAATATCCCTTCGCCTTCGACATATTCGAAAGCGATATTGCAGGTGTTGGGCAGGCGGTCGTTCAGATCGCCGTTGACGAAGCAGTTGGGAATGCGCTGAAGCAGCGCGCCTTCCAACCGATCGCGCAATCCCTTCACGTGAGTCTGTTCGTCGGACATATGGAGAGCGGCGAGCTCCGCGGCCTTACCCAGGGCCACGACGCCCGGCGTATTTTCGGTGCCGGCGCGCCGTCCCCGCTCCTGGTGACCGCCGCGCAGCAGCGGCTTGAAGCGCGCGCCGCGTTTGACATAAAGCGCGCCAATCCCCTTGGGCGCATGCAGCTTGTGGCCCGACAGGGACAGCATGTCGATCGCGCTGTCCTTCAGCGAGATCGGAACCTTGCCAACCGCCTGGACCGCGTCCGTGTGAAACAGCGCGCCATGTTCCTTGGCGAGATCGGCGAGTCCTTCGATCGGGAAAATCGTGCCTGTTTCGTTGTTGGCCCACATCAGTGAGACAACCGCCACCTTGTCCGACAGCGCGGCGCGGTAGGCTTCAATGTCTATGCGGCCAAGCGCATCCACGCCGATATAATGAACCTTGGCGCGCCCGATTTTTTCGAGATGCTGACATAAAGCGAGCACGGCGGGGTGCTCGACCTTGCTCGTGATAATCTCGTTTCGATCCGGCAAAGCCTCCAGCGCCGAAAGGATCGCCGTGTTGTCGGCTTCCGTGCCGCCAGAAGTGTAGATGATCTCGTGATCATGCGCGGCGCCGAGCAGGGACTGCAACTGCGCGCGCGCTGTTTTCACCGCGGCGCCGACGCTGGCGCCAAACGCATGGATCGACGACGGATTTCCGAATTGCTCGGAAAAGAACGGCAGCATTGCTTCGACGACCAGAGGATCGACTCGCGTCGTTGCGTTATTATCGAGATAGACAGCGTTCATGCCACTCTCCTCCAAGCAAGTTTTCAGTGAGCGTTGCGACCGACCGGAACGACGCGGACGGTCGTGCCCAGCTTGGCGATCAGGCGCTCCTGGATCCCCGATATGGTCACGCTCGACATTTGACAGCCGACGCAGGCGCCCGAGAGGTTGACCAGAACATTGGAGCCGTCGACATCGACCAATTCGCAGTCGCCGCCATCCTTGCGAAGATAGGGGCGCAGCTCCTCGATGACCTCTTCGATCAGCCGGATCCTCTGCAAGTTCGTAAGGCCAGCGGATGGCGGCGGAATCGGAGACGACGGCTTGAGCGGGGAGATTTCAATCGGCGCCTGCTGAGCCTTGGCGGCCTTGGCCTTTTCCTTCAGCTTCTTTGGATCGGCCGCGCCGACGCGGTAGGCCTCGTGTTCGGCCAGTATGCCCTCGGCGACCAATTCCGCATTGGTTCGGGCGAGAATTTCCTCGAGCTTGTCGAAGCAGGTCAGGCAGCCGCCGCCCGCCTTGGTGTAATCGGTCACTTGCTCGACGCTCGTGAGCTTGTTCATCTTGATGGCGCGTTCGATCAGGCCTTCGTCGACGCCAAAGCACTTGCAGACAAGCGCGCCCTCTTCATGGTCGTCCTTCCAGACTTCCCCGCGGAAATTGGCGACGGCGGACTGCAGCGCTTCGTAGCCCATCACGGAGCAGTGCATTTTCTCCGGCGGCAAGCCGCCCAGAAAATCCGCTATATCCTGATTGGTGATCTTCAAGGCTTCGTCGAGTGTCTTGCCGATCACCAGTTCGGTCAGGGCCGAAGACGACGCGATCGCCGAACCGCAGCCGAATGTCTGGAATTTCGCTTCCAGAATGATCTGCGTTGTCGGATCGACGTTGAGCATCAGCTTGAGCGCGTCGCCGCAGGCGATCGCGCCGACCTCCCCGACCGCATTGGCCTCGCTCAACACGCCGGCGTTCTTCGGATTGAAGAAGTAATCCTTCACTTTATCGGTATAGTCCCACATCGCCGCGACTCCTGAAAAAGGCTCAACCGAAGGATTTGCCGCAAGAGCAGCTGGATTTGGCTTGGGGATTATCGAAAGTGAAACCCGAGCCTTCGAGGCCGATCACGAAATCAACCTTGGCGCCGTCGAGATAAGCGAGGCTGCCCTCCTCGACATAGACCTTCACGCCCTCGCGTTCGAACAGGACGTCGCTTGGGTTCGCCTCGCTGACGAGGCCCATCATATACTTGAAGCCCGCGCAGCCGCCGGCCTCGACCATTATGCGCAGGCCCTCGACGTCCGGTCCCGCGCCGGCGATCGCCGTACGCACCGCGCTTAAGGCGCTGTCGGTAAGCTGTATCATGAGCTGCTCCCGCGATATGAGTGATCTCACCCTTCGTGTAGCAACCCCCGTGCCACTAAGAACATGGCTTGATTACAATGCATTAAGCAATGGTGACCCTGTGTGCAAGGCAACAATGTACAGAGTCGTACAAAAGGTTCCGAATGGTCCGCCGACGATCGTGCGAGGGTGGTCGAGCGGGGGCTTGTCGGAAAGGAGTTTTAATCTTTTGCGCGGAACGAATCGGGGGGCGCAAGGCGACTGGCGCCTGTCTCCTCGCCAAAGCAGCCGGTATAATCGGAACATTCGGCGCAGCTTGGCGCCGCGCAGAGAGAAAAGCCTTCCATTTCGCACAGGCAACGATAAAAAAACTTCTTCCATTTCATATTTTGCGTATTGCGAGCGGCGAGCGCTGGAAAGCGTTCCCGCATCAAACGATTCAGATCGCCGCGCGTGGAGAGTCCGAGATCTTGCCAGAGATGGTTCGGCGACATGCAGCGACGCGCCAGCATGGAGACGAGCCAGCCGGTTTCGAGCGAATCGTCGACGCGATAGCGATCGAACAAAGCGCGAAGCTGCTCTTCCTCTTCGTCGAACTCAATTACCGAGGGTTGCGCCTCCAGCGCGACGGCGATCGACGAAGGGTAGGTAGTTACAAGAGCATCGAGGTCGGCGGAGCGCAAACCCAGGGTTTCGCCGATAGTGGCGCCTGAGGCGATCGCTTCCTGCGCTGCTAGGGTGACCAGACAGGCGAAGACATGGACGGAGAACGGGTCGCGGGGCGCGGTCGGCGCGGCTTCCCAATTCCCGCTCGCCAACGCGCCGGCGACGAGCGTATCTTTGTCAGTTCCGCGATTTTCCCCAGCCCAATCCATTGCGCGTCACGCCGCGAGTTCGCCCGCCGGAACATGCGTCTGACAATTCTTTGGACACACGCGTGAACAGGCGTTGCAGCCGATGCAAGATCCGGGATGTTCGACCTTCATGATCTTGCGGTTGAGTTCGCCATCGAAGTCGTCCTCGTCGTCATCGGTGACGATTCCCAAAATTTCCCCCGTGTCATCGACGCCATAGAGGGCCATCACATTTTGCGGACACACCTTGAAACAGCGGCCGCAGCCGATGCAGGTCTCGCCGTTGATGTCGGTGAGATAGAGTGGCGTGTAGTCTGAACCATCCCTCGTTTTGAAAGCGCTCATCACGCGACCTCCAATTCCTTGAGCTTCTTGCGCGCGGCTTCCAGAGCGGCGTAGGCGTCATGGGTTTCCTGCGCGAGCGGCAGGATCATGTGCCAGTTGATCGGCAGCTCCTCGGAGAGATCATGAAGATTCATCTTCATGTTCATCGCCTTCGCGGACAACTTCTTGATTTCGGCCTTTACTTCGTCGATGGAGCTCATGGTCGCGTCTTTCAGTAGTTTGCGACTTCAGGGAATTTTCGAATCATCTCGATTCCCGCGTCGACGTATTTCGTGCCCTCGGCGGCAAGTTTCTCCAGAGTTTCGAAGCCGAAGCGATGAACGTCCCGCAACTGCTTGTTGACGACGATGAGACGCCCGCCGATGAGAATCTGCCGACCGAAACCTTCGTGGCTCATTTTCATCATGGGCTGCACCATGACGCCTGTCGCGCCCTCAATGGCCAGCGCGACGGCGTTGAAGAACAGCTCGAGCCGCCACAATATCTCGGGGTCGGGGTCTCCGATGATCGGCAGAAGCTTGCGCGCTTCCTTATCGATGATGTAGGGAGCGATAAGATCGAGATCTTTCTTTTTCTCCCAGGTTCCATGCGTGTCTTGCGCGCGCCATTGCTTGATCAGCTCCTTGATGAAGGGACTTTCCTCCGCGCGGGTCTCGCTGATCGTCGCTGCCTCAACCATTTGCCGTTTCCTCTTCGAATTCGAATGTGCGCTCTTGATTTTTAGAGAGAATCTTGCGCAGCCACGGCGGCGGAACGCCGTTCAGCACGACCTTGAGCTTCTCCAGCAGATCGACGATCTTCTCGGGCTGCTGAACCTTCATCGGAAAGATATTGCTCGCGACGACACGCGCCGCTCCCGAACCGCCAATCGCCGCGACATATAAAATCGAACAGTCCTTGATCGCCTCGAGCTTTGGAAGGAGCTTGTCTTCGTTGCCGTCTTCCTGAAGGTCTCCAGAGAATTGGACCGCTTCGACAAAGTCGTAGCCTTCGGCCGTGAGCTCATATATCGCGATGTTTTTGGCCCAGCCGAAATGCGCGTCGCATCTCTCAAGATCCTGTGTGGCGAATGCAACTTTCATGCTGCCTCCTTCGTCGTCAGACGATTGTTTCGATCTGGACGAGCTGATTACTCTGAGCCGCGGCGCCGGCATGGGCATGGTCTTGGAAGTCCTGGCGCCAAGTTTCCGCGTCGGGCTCGTGAGTCCGAGCGATGAAGATATTGCCGATCGCGAATATCAGGTTTCGCGTCCCGCGATATCCCACAGAAACCTCCTGGGCGGCGCCCAGACGATCGAAGGTCGGCAAGCCCAGTCGAAACAGCGGCACGCCCAACCGCTCCGAGGCCTGTCGTCCATGGGAATGCGTGATGATGAGGTCTGAGCCCTCGGCGCGCTGCTCCAAATCCTCGAGATCCCCGATCAAGACCTCCTCGGCGGGAAATTTTGCGAGCAGCGGCGATTTGGTCGTCGTTACGGCGCCAATGATTTCCGCGCCCATTTCCGCGAGAAAAGAACCCACGCTCCACAGGAGGTCCGGCTCCGCGCCAATGGCGATGCGCTTGCCGCCGAAATGAAAATGTCCATCGAGCATCGAATCGACGAGTTGTCCGCGCAGTCGGCGAATCTTGAGAGGAACCGGCCGCCCGCTGATCTTTGACAGAAAGGCGACAAAGTCGTCATTAACGCCAAGGCCAGTCAAGCGGTCGAACAGAGCGAAAGGAACGCCTGCCCGCGCCTCCAACGCTACGGCCGCGTCGCGCATCTGTTCGCCGATCGCCAGGGTCCATCCGGCCGTTCCCATCCGAGCGATGTCGGCTTTTGTCACGCCGCCGAGCGTCGTCGGCGTGAAGTCCTCGGGAATGTGGCCGTCGAGAGAGCCGGAGAGATCTGGAAGAAAGGTGGGCTCCAGGCCGAAGCATTCGATAATGTCGCGCAACTCGTCGATGTCGCCGGGCGTGAGATGGCAGCCCGCCAGGACATTTACGCGCGCGGGCGCGCGCTGAGGCGACTCTTCGTATCGGGGAACAAACTCCTCGATGATCTTCGTAACGGTCTTGCCGAAGCCGTCCTGGAATGCGTCCTTGAAGTCCGGCGTCGACACATAAACAATCCCAAGATCCGCAAGCTCGGGGCGGCGCTGACGCATGGACTTGAGGTAGCCATCCACATCGTCGCCCTTGGTCTCGGTGACGCCGGTCGAGCAAATTCCAATGACCTCGGGATTTGCGCGTTTGACGATATTGAGAATGGATTGTTCGATATTGTCCAGGCCGCCGAGAATCGTCGCCACTTCATTCATGGCAGTGGTCTGTAGTGGGATCGCTTCGCGAAAATGCCGCACGAACAACACTAGACCGAACGAGGTGCAACCTTGAGAACCATGCAGCACCGGCATGCAGTTCGAAACGCCCATGAAGGCCAGCGCGCCGCCGATGGGCTGACTCATTTTGAGCGGATTGACCGCGCAGGATTTTTTGGAGTGCTTTACGAGCGCCATTGTTTGCCTCACGCCGCTTTCGAAGCAGGAATGGCGCCAGCGCTGCTCATCGCATCCAGAATTTCGGCGATTTTTCCTTGGCAGCCGCCGCAACCCGTTCCAGCGTGGGTCGCGCCGCCAATGGCCTCGACGCTTCCAAGCCCGTCCGCGCGAAGCGCGTCTTCAATCGCGCCGACATTCACGTTGTGGCACGAGCAAACTTTTTTCGCGCGCCGGGCTTCCTCGGCGCGCTCGGGGTCGGCGACCAGAGCCGCCGCCTCCGCTTCAAGAGCCTTCGTGGCGCGCTCTTCCCAACTCGTCTCTTCCCAGGGCGCCGGCAGACGAACTTGAGCCCAAACAGGATTGTAGAGCGCCTTGTCGATTTCCTCGACCAACTCCACCATGCCCTCGTATCCGGCATACGCGTGATGGCGCTCCTGATTGATGTCGAGCCAGGGCATCTTGGCCTTGAGCGCGATGAACTGCGAACGTCCACCCGACAGCATGATATCGGCGCGCGCTTCCTTGAGCATTTTATACATTTCGCGCGGCGTCATATCGTCGATCATATGGGCGTCTTGTCCCATCAGCTCCTTGATCTTTTCCTTGTCTTCCTTTGTCGACTTCTTGACGCTGGTCCCCGCGATTTCGAGGCCGGCCTCTTGAAGCGCGGCCACGACGGACCACGACTTGACGCCGCCGGTGATGAGTAGCACGCGCTTGCCGGTGAGGCGCTCCTTAAAAGGAGCGATACGCGCCCAGGCGCGCGCTTCCTCGCGGGCGATGACCGCCTCCGTGCGCTCCATCAGCTCGGCCGGCGCGCCGCGCTCGATCAGCAGCCGCGCGATTTCGCGCAGACTGTCGCTCATGTCGCCGATGCCGTAGAACGATCCTTCGAAGAACGGGATGCCGTAGCGCTCCTCCATCTTGCGGGCGACATTGATCATCGCCTTGGAGCAAACCATCATCGCGGCTTTGGCACGGTGCGAAGACGCCACTTCGTGATATTTGGCGTCGCCCGATATGCAGGACAGAATGCGGATTCCGAGTTCATCGAGCAGGGGCTTCACCTGCCACAATTCGCCGGCGAGGTTATATTCCCCGATAATGTTAATGTCGTAAGGCGTCGTATATTGGGGCTCGACCGTGCCAATCACATGGTCAAGGATCGCCTCTCCCGCGAGCTTGTTGCCGAGATTCTTGGGGCCGACGAAACCTGGCGAAATCACCGGGATGATCGGCTTGCCGAATTTGGCGCTCGCGGCCTTGCATACGGCGCCGATGTCGTCACCGGTCATCGCGGGAACGCAAGTCTGATAAACAAAGACCGCCGGCGGATCGTATTTATCGAGAATTTCCTTGATCGATTTATAGAGACGCTTTTCGCCGCCGAAAATGACGTCGTTTTCGTTCATATCGGTCGTGAAGCCGGTGCGATAAAGGCGGGAGCTGGAGGATTTGGCGCCGCGATTGTCCCAGCTATTTCCTTCGCAGGCGATCGGACCATGCACGAGATGCGCGACATCGGTGATCGGCTGCAAGGCGATCTTCGCTCCGTCGAACGCGCAACCTCCGGCGGCGGCGCCCGGCGCGAGCTGCTTGGTGCAACCCTTCTTGCGTTCCTTCTCGGATTTGCCCTGATTCTTATCGCAACCCGGCTCGTTGAATACGTCCTGGATCTTATTCGCCAGACTGGTCATTGTAGCCTCCTGCTAGGCCACCGCTTCCCACAAAGGCGCATAATCGCGCCCGCGCAGCGGTCGACCGGGACGACGTGGCTAATATCAGGGCTCTTCGGGAGATCTCCGGGGACGGCCCCCGGAGATTTTAATCTCGTTGTTAGCGAATGATGTCGAAGCTGTAATCGGACTTCGCCACGACGTTGGTGTTGCGGTCGATCTCGTCGAAGATTTTGTCGAGAATCCAAACCAGCACGTTCATGCCGCCCTGATAGCCCCACACCGGATAGCGGTGATAATGATGGCGATCGAAGATCGGGAAGCCTATGCGGATGAGCGGCGTGCCCGTGTCGCGCTCCAGATATTTGCCGTAAGTGTTGCCGATCAGGAAATCGACCGGATCGGTGAACAGCAGGGAGCGCATGTGCCACAGATCTTTGCCCGCGTACACATGGCAGTTCTTGCCGAACGGCGAACTTGCGAGCAGCTTTTCGGTCTTTTCCTGCCAGGCCTTGCCGCCATTGGTGGAGAGAATGGTCGTCGGTTCCGCGCCAAGCTCCAACAGGAAGGAGGTCAATCCGAGGCAAAGATCGGGATCGCCATAGATCGCGAATTTTTTGCCGTGGATATGAGCGGCCGAGTCGGCCATGGCGTCGACGAGCCGGCCGCGTTCCTTGGTCAGCTCCGCAGACACCGGCTTGCCGGAAATGCGCGAGATCGCCATCAGGAATTCGTCGGTGCCCTTCACGCCAATCGGATGGTTGAGCGCGACCGTTTCTTGGCCGTGCGCGGCGATCACGGGAAGCGTCTTCTCGGTGCAATACTGCTGCATCGAGATCGTCGCCTTGGCGTGGATGGCGTTGGCGGCCTCCTCGAGCGTGGTGCCGCCGTCATACATGCGGAACTCGCCGTCGGTCGGCGTGTCCCAGACATCGCTGTTGTCGCCGAGGATCGTATATTCGACGCCCATCGAGTTGAAGATGCGTTTCACTTCGCGCAGATTGCCGACGGTGTAGCCGTCGAAGCCGCCGAGGAAGTTGATCTTCTCGTTCGGCACGCGTTCGAGCTTCGGCGCCGTGCCGGCCTTGCCATCCCAGAAATGCTCGATCACGCCCTTCATGACATTGTCGTAGCCGGTGATGTGGCTGCCGACGAAGGCGGGCGTGTGGGCGAAGGGAACGTCGAATTCCTGGGGAACCGAGCCCTTTTCCTTGGAGGTCTTGATGAAGGCGTTAAGATCGTCGCCGATGACTTCCGCCATGCAGGTCGTGGAAACCGCGATCATCTTCGGCTTATACATATTATAGGTGTTGGCGAGGCCGTCGATCATATTGTTAAGGCCGCCAAACACCGCCGCGTCTTCGGTCATCGAGGAGGAGACGCAGGAGGTCGGCTCCTTGAAGTGACGGGAGAAGTGCGAGCGATAATAGGCGACGCAGCCCTGGCTGCCATGCACGAAGGGAATCGTGCTCTCAAATCCAACCGCCGCGAAAACCGCGCCGAGCGGTTGGCAAGCCTTCGCCGGATTGACGGTCAGAGCTTCGCGAGCGAAATTCTTTTCGCGATATTCCTCGGTCTTGGTCCATTCGCGCACCCGCTCAAGTTCGGCGTCGGCGATCGGATTTTCGAAATTCTTCTTCTTGTTCTCGAACATCTCCTTGTATTCCGGCTGGCGGAACAGGTTGAAATGGTCGAGGACGTTGTCTGCGTTCTGTGGCATGTCGATTCCCCATGTCGGTCCGCGAGCCGCCCCGCTCCTGTTGGAGCGGGGGTCTTGCTTATCTAATCAAGCGGCCCAAGGGGCCTTGGTCATTTTCCAGACCGGCGAGTTGATCGCCATGTCCATGTCGCGCGCGAAGATCGCGAAGCCGTCGTAGCCGTGATAGGGGCCCGAATAATCCCAGCTGTGCATCTGACGGAAAGGAACGCCCATTTTCTGGAAGACGTATTTTTCCTTGATGCCCGAGCCAACGAGATCGGGCTGGACCTTTTCGACGAACTTCTCGAATTCGTAGCCGGTCACGTCGTCATAGATCAGCGTGCCGTCCTTCACATAGTGAGTCGTGCGCTGATAATCGTCGTTGTGGCCAAACTCGTAGCCGGTCCCGACGATTTCCATGCCGAGGTCTTCATAGGCGCCGATGACATGGCGCGGACGCAGGCCGCCGACATACAGCATGACCGTCTTGCCCTCGAGACGCGGGCGATATTTCGCGATCACCGCGTCGCAGAGCGCTTGATATTTCGCGATGACCTTCTCGGCGTTTTCCTTGATCGTCTCGTCGAAGTGACTGGCGATCTTGCGCAGCGACTCGGCGATCTTGGAGGGTCCAAAGAAGTTGTACTCGACCCACGGCGTGCCGTATTTTTCTTCCATGTGCCGCGAGATGTAGTTCATCGAGCGATAGCAGTGAAGAACATTGAGCTTGGCGCGAGGCGTGGCTTCGAGTTCCGCGATCGTGCCGTCGCCCGACCACTGCGCGACGACGCGCAGGCCCATCTCTTCCAGTAGAATGCGCGAAGACCAGGCGTCGCCGCCGATGTTGTAGTCGCCGATGATCGCGACGTCGTAAGGCGTTGACTCGAAGCGGGCCGGTTTGCCCTCCATCTTGTCGAACACCCAATCGCGGATCGCGTCATTGGCGATATGATGGCCGAGCGATTGCGACACGCCGCGGAAGCCTTCGCAGCGCACGGGCACGATCGTCTTGCCCGCATATTCCTTCGTTTTGGCCTTGGACACAGCTTCGATGTCGTCGCCGATGAGGCCGATCGGACATTCGGACTGCACCGAGATGCCCTTGTTCAGAGGGAACAGCACTTCAATTTCGTCGATGATCTTGGCGAGCTTCTTGTCGCCGCCGAACACGATATCCTTCTCCTGGAAGTCGGAGGTGAACTGCATCGTGCCGAAGGTGTCGACGCCAGTCGTGCCGATGTAATAATTGCGGCGCGAGGCCCAGGAATACTGGCCGCAGCCCACCGGGCCGTGGCTGATATGGATCATGTCCTTGATCGGACCCCAAACCACGCCCTTCGAGCCCGCATAGGCGCAGCCGCGAATGGTCATGACGCCGGGAATGGACTTGATGTTGGACTTGACGCCGCAGTCCGGCTTGCCTTCTTCGTACAGGCCAAGATGCTTGGCGCGGCGCTTTGCGGTCTTCTCGGGATAAGTTTTAAGGACCTCTTGAACGAGTTCCTTGTTTCTCGCCTTGATCTCGGCGACGGTTTCTGCAACTGCCACGCTCATGTCGATGGCCCTCTAAAACCTTGTTGTGGACGCCGCCCGGTCGCCGAAGCAACCGGGCGGAGGGTTGACTTAAATTTACGCGACCGCAGTCAGGCCGAGTTCGGAGGCCTTCTTGCCGATTTCGGACTCGTCGACCGCCTTCATGATGCCGTGCTCCATCAGCAGGTCTTCGAGTTCGTCCATGGTGATCGGCGTCGGGATCGTGCCATTGCCGACATTGGCGTGGATCTTCGTCGCCAGGTTGCGGTAATGCTCGGCCTGCTTGGACTCGGGCGCGAACTCGATGCAGGTCATGCGGCGCAACTCGGCATGCTGAACGATATTGTCGCGCGGCACGAAGTAGATGAGCTTGGTGCCGAGCTTCCCGGCGAGGCTTTCCGCCAGCTCGTACTCCTTGTCGGTCTGGCGCTCGTTGCAGACCAGCCCGCCCAGGCGCACGCCGCCGGAATTGGCGTATTTCAGAATGCCCTTGGAGATGTTGTTGGCCGCATACATGGCCATCATCTCGCCGGACATGACGATGTAAATTTCCTGCGCCTTGTTCTCGCGGATGGGCATGGCGAAGCCGCCGCAAACCACGTCGCCGAGCACGTCATAGGAGACGTAATCAACGCCTTCGTAAGCGCCGTTCTCCTCGAGGAAGTTGATCGAGGTGATGACGCCACGGCCGGCGCAGCCAACTCCGGGCTCCGGTCCGCCGGACTCGACGCAACGAATGTCGTTGAAGCCGACCTTCATCACGTCTTCGAGTTCGAGATCCTCGACGCTGCCGGCTTCCGCCGCGAGGCTCAGAATGGTGTCCTGCGCCTTTTGGTGAAGAATCAGGCGGGTGGAGTCCGCCTTGGGGTCGCAGCCCACGATGAGAATCTTTTGGCCCATCTCGGCGAGCGCCGCGAGGGTGTTTTGGGAAGTGGTGGATTTACCGATGCCACCCTTCCCATAGAATGCGATCTGACGAAGTGCTGCCATCTCTCTAGCTCCTTGAGATACCGGTTAATTCGATCGGCGCGCGCGACCCGCAGGCCGAAGTCGTTTGCCCATTTCGACTAAGCCCGGCGTCGCGGTCGCGGTTCTCTTCGTGAGGAGAGTTTCCGCGGCCTGCCGCCTTGCGAGCCCATTATCGCAAGGCGCGTGCCAGCCGTGGCGCGCGTCTCAACTAATTGATATATAATGATATAAATTGATTGTTGTCGGCTGTTTCAAAGCCGACATCGATGCGTGGAATCGAACGAACCACGGCAGCGTTCGACGCCGGGCATGGGGTTTGCTTCTTTTGCGCGCACAATTTCTAGCGAGGGCGACATGCAGATTGGCGTCGAGACATCCACGGCCGTCGACAACAAGCGTATCTTTGTTGTCGACGAAAATGAGATCATGCGCGCGGCGGTTCAGTTCATGCTTCATGACGAAAACGAAACGCATGAAGCGCCGAGCCTCGAATGGGCTTACGACAAGGCGCGGGATTGGCCTCCGGACCTGATTATTCTGGCCGAGGCGCTGGTGCGCGAACGCGGGACCGGATTGTTGAAGGAAATCGCCGAGCGTCTTCCGGACACGAAGATTCTGGTCATTGTCGATTCCGCGACGGATGGTTTCGGGAAGCAATGTCTGGCGGACGGCGCCGATGGCGTATTGATCAAGCCATTGACCATCGAATTCGTGCGTCGAAAAGTCGACGTGCTGCTCGGTCGCCGTTAAAATTTCTTTCGATGGCGCGGGCCGCCATCGAACAGCAAAAAACCCCGGAGACGCATGCCGCGCATCCGGGGTCCAAAGCTTCCGCTCACTCGCGATCAGGGGGTCGGAACGATGATCAGGCGCTCCACCGGATTTCCTTCGACGAAGTGAGATTGTATGATTTCGTCTATGTCTTCTTCCGTGCGCGGCACGTACCAAACGCCTTCGGGGTAGACCACCATGAGCGGTCCGGCGCGGCAAAAACCAAGGCACCCGGTCGCGGTCACAGAGACATCTGGATTTGGCGTCGCCGTGAGACGTCCTTGCAACCGTTCCCATAGGGGCTTCGCTCCCGCCCCCATGCAGCTTCCGCGCGGATGCCCGGCGGGCCGCTGCTGAAAGCAAGTGAACACATGATATTTGAACACTACGGGAATATCAGCCAGCATGTCTTCTCCCTCTCAACGCAGCCGCTCAGACTAGCGCCGCTTCGACGTTGGCGCCGGTCAACTCGCCGACAAACTCGGCTAGAGATGCGTCGATCCGGACGATATTTTGTTCAGCCAGGAACTTCGTTTCATTCTTGCTGAGCGGTCCCTCGATCACCGCCCAGTGGCGATCGGACGAGCGCTTCATGATCTGGCGCGCGAAGCCGCGTTCGACTTGAGTCGCGAAGCGACAGCCGAGAAACAGGAAGTTTCGGCCGCGGCGGACCATTTGCACAACTTCGGGGATCGGCGTTTGAATGTCGATTTCTGTCAGAATCTCGACATAGTCGGAGTCCGACACGATGTAATTCGACGCCGGCGTGATCGATCCGAGCGGCTGATACAGCAGAGTCTTCCACGCGAGAGTCTCTTGCGGCGCCTCCGCTGGCGCCTTCGCGCCGGTGCTGTCGCGTGTCGTTCTTTTGCCCGGAACGATTGCGCCGTCGGGACGAAAATAATGTACCCATTCGCCGAAATGCTCGGCTTGGCTGATTCCCTGGGCGAGGCCCCAATCGTCACGTCCGACAAGCGCCTTTTGCGGCAGATCATCGTACCATGCGTTGACCAGCAGCGGTAATTTGGGTCGCGCCGCGAGCCATTCGTGCAGCGCGCTTGGCCCGGTCGGCGCCGAGAAGGCGTTGTTCATCGCCGCGACGACAGTCTTTCGATGTTTGAAGTTTTCGATATATTGAGCCGCCGCTGTCAGATTATTGCGAATCTTGTGCGGCACGGTCGCCGTTTTTGTCAGGTAGGAGACAAGCGCCTCCGGAGACGCCGGCAATTCCGACGACCGCGCGAGCGACAGCACGCCAGGACCAAGATAGGGAATGACCTCGCCACGCTCGAACGCCGCGACTATTTCTTCGAACATCAGTCTCTCCTCGATCCATGGACGACGCCGCGCATGCATTATTGCAGCGCCGCGGCCTTCAAAGCCTCGACTTCCGCCGCGGCGACACGATAGACGCCGCGTCCGCCCGACAACGCCTGGAAGTCCATGGCGTGTTTGTCACTCAGCCTGTCGAACCATTGCTGTGCGGTCAGGCTGGCGGGGCGTTCTCCGATCTCGGTGACGCTGCCGTCCGGCGCGAAGCGGACATGTATGACAGTTGCGTTGCTCGCCATCGCTTGCTCCTTTCTATGTGCGGAATTTCCGCGAAATTAGACGCCAGAACCGAACCCGAGCAGTTCGACCGTGACGTTGTCGTTGCCGAACAAGGTCTGACAGGCGAGACGCGACTTCGAGCCGACGCCGACGATCGTATCGAGCTTCTCATTTTCGGCGCGTTGCATTTTCGAAACGCTCTTGCGGCCTTCCTGAACGAAGACGTGGCATTCCCCGCATTTGGCTTCGCCGCCACATTTGCTGACGATCTTTTCGCCCGCCGCCAGAATCGCGTCGAGCAGGCGGCTGCCCGGCTCCGCGTCGATCGTTTTTCCAGACGGTAGAATGGTGAGAGTCGGCATGTTTTTTCTCCTGGTTGCCAAAGTGACCGCAAGTCCGTCACTGCAAGTTTCGATCCATGTGTGATCGTTTGCGCGTCTTTGGACAAGCAAAGCGCGGAATTGTTCACTCCGCTTGCTTGTCGCCCCGCGGCGCTAGAGGTAGATCGCGGCGCCGGCACCGAGATTAATCGACGCGTCCTTCATCGTTCCCACGATGAACGCTATTTGATCTTCCGTCAGATGCGCGTGCAGGGGCAAAGCGACCGCGCGTTCGGCGACTTTCTCGGTCACGAAGAGATCGCGTCGCCGATAGCCGAGATCAAAATAGGCGCGCTGCAAATGCAGTGGCTGCGAATAAGCGCAAGCTCCGATTTTTTCCGTGTACAGGTCGTCGATAATGCTGTCGCGCGTCGAGCGGCTAAAGCGTGTGCCGAGATGCACGACGTAGAGAAACCAGCAGACCTGATCCACCTCGGGAGCGACATAGGGATCCTTGATGCCCTCGAACGATTGGACATATTGATAATACCAGCGCTCCACCCGCTTGCGGCGCGCCAGCAACAATTCGATCCGACGCAGCTGCGCGAGGCCAAGCGCCGCAGCGATGTCGCTCATGGAAGCCTGCAAAGGCGGATAGGCGCCGAGCACGACGGATGCGCGCTCCTCGAAGCGATGGCTGCGCAGCCGGCGAATGAGCGAGGCGAGTTCATCATCATCGGTGACGATCATCCCCCCTTCGCCGCAAACAAGAGGGCCGGGCTGGGAAAAATCAAAAACAGAGCAGTCGCCAAACCCGCCGACAATCTTGCCCTTATATACGGAGCCGATCGCCTCCGTGGAATCCTCGATCAGCATGACGCCGGCTTCCGAGGCCAATTCGCGCAGCGGCTCCCAAGGCGCCGGATGTCCATTCGTGTTGCCGGCGATGATGGCGCGGGTGCGTTCGGTGATTTTGGCTTTCGCCTTGACTGGATCGAGCGTGCCCGCCCAATAATCTATATCCGCGAAGACGGGCCGCGCGCCGCAAAGCGTGATGGCGTGCGCGGTTTCCCGGAAGGAATGAGCGGAGGCGATCACCTCGTCCCCCGCTCCAATGCCGCGCGCGCGCAAAGCCAACAGCAGGCCAATGGTTCCGCTCGCCACGGCGATGGCGTGTTTGCGAGACAAATAGCTCGCGAATTCCGTCTCGAACTGCTCGACCGCCGGACCCGCGGAAAGGCTCTGCGAATTCAGGATTTCGAGCACGGCTTCGAGATCGCTTTGCAGCAGATCTGGGTCGCTCAGCGGAAGAAATGTTGTTTTCACGCGCTTGCTCCTTTCGCCGCGATGATTAGCCCGGTGGCGACCGCCGGATCGGCGGTCACCCGGACACAATGGTCACGCCCGTCGAGCAGATAGAGATCGCAGTGCGCATAGCTGCGGAACGGGATTTCATCGGCCATGTCCGAAGCGTCACAGCGGGTCGCCGTGACGCCGGGCTTTAGCCCGCGCAAACTCGCGACCGTCGCGGCGTCCGCGCGGCTCGTCGCGAGCAGTCGATCGATTTCCTGCAAATGTTCGATCGTAATCGCCATTGTCAGTCGCCACCGCCGCTCAGTCGACGCGCTTCCACGGTGATGGGCAGCGTGGTTCCCACGATCATTTCCGGCAGTTGCAACACCCAACCGTTGGCCAAGGTCACCGATCCTCCCCAAAGATCCGGATTTTCCTGCGCGACGATCGGCTCCTCCAGGTCTTTCTTGGGCACATAGGCGGAGAGCACGCCCTCGGAACTTCTGCGGATCATGACTTTCAAAGCACGCCTCTTTGGCTGGGCGCCGCCGGATGGCGACGCGGGAAACACTTGTCAGGCCGGCACGATTTCGTCCTCGAGACAACCGATGACGATCTTTTCGGAAAACTCGACGAGATAGATGGTCGTCTCGCTTTCGACATGCGCGCCGACCTGCACCACCTCGCCGAGGTCGCCCGCCTTCACGAGCAAGCTCTCTGGTTCGGAATCCGGAAAACTTCCATCGTTGAACAGCTCGACGGCCGCGCGAACACGGCGACCCCAATCAAACTTAGGCCGCGCGTCGTCGCTCATCCGAATTTTTCCTCCGATGTTTCGACCGGATCGAGTTCCTTGCTTTTCATGCCGACCCGGTTGCCGGTCGCGGGAAACTCGACGCCATAGATGTAGAACTGTTGCAGGAAGGTGCCGATGTTCACGACAAAGCCTTCGTCGCCCTTCTTGCAAAGAATGTCGCCAATGTCCTTTCCCGCGTAAGTCCCGTCATTACGAACGGTTTTGCGGGCGCGAACCTTTTCGCCGAAAGTGTAAATCGGCGGGTCGTTGAGTTCGACGACGGCGCTGTCGCGACTGATATTCGTTCCCATGGTCAGTGCTCCCTTGAGATGACGTTCGAGATATCGATCGGCCCGGCCCCTCCGCCGTGGGGCCACAGACGTTCCCGCGCGATTTCCTTGACCATCGGGTCCTCGTCTTTCGCGAGCGGCGCTAAATAGGCTGGCGCCGCCCGGCGCGCGACTTCGTACCGAACGCGCCAGTCGGCGTCGTGGGTGAGGGCGGGAAGCGCGTCCGCCGGCAAGCGCTGCGCCGCCTCGGCGCGAATGCTCGCCTCCGGGTCTTCGGTCAAAATGCGCAGCGCGGGCATTGGAATTCGACGCGCCACCGCGCGCCGCACCTCGACGTCGAGATCTCGCACCATCAGAATGAGAAGATCGACTGATATCCGCCGCGCCACGACTTGCCGGACCGCGTAGTCCGCATCGGAAATCATTGGCCGCAGGTCTGGCGGATCGAGACGTTGCGCGACCCGAATTCGCACTTCGCGATGCGGGTCGTCGCGCAATTTCAGAAGGTAGCTTTTCGGCAAGCGTCGCGCCGCGCTCCAGCGCACTGCTTCTTCCGGATCGGAAAGCATCGGCGGCAACAAGAAGACGTCGGCGGCCTTGGCCGCGCACGCGCGCACTTCGAAGTAGGGGTGGCGCAAATAGGATCCGGCGAGGTCGGGGTTCCAATCGAAGAACCGATCGATGCGACGAGCGTAGCGATCAAACACGCAGGCGCGCAATGGCTGACATTTCTCCGCCTCGCGAAGCGGAAGATGCGGGCAAGCGCTACAGTCCAAGGGGGCGCCGAGCCAGTCGATCGCCTCGTCGATTTCAGTCGACATCGTCGCGCTCCCGTTGTTCGAGAACCGCGAGAAGGATCGCGGCGCCAACCTTGTCGGTGGGGTCGAGTTCGAGCAGCTTGCCGACCGCCGCGCGGCCTTCCTCGATGTCGCCAAGGCGCATATTGAGATAGGCGTAACCCTTCAGCACGAACATGAAGAAGCGCGCCATCGGAGCGTCGAAGGAGGCGAACGCGGCCTGTCCGGGACGAACGAGACGCCAGTCGAGCGGCAGCGAATTGTCGATCGCCGCGCGGAGCAAGCAGGTCCGGGCGACGTCCAGCGCCTCGACCAGTCGGCCCTTGTAAAAGAAAAAGCGGTAGAGGCCGATCAGCACGGCGACGTGGTTTGGCGCGAGACGGCGGGCCTCGCGCAAATGCGCGAGCGCCGTCTCCGCTTGATCGTAGCTTAGCCCCGCCTGATGGAGCAGGCTTTCAGCTTCGGGCGGGAGACCGCCCCCGAACACGGAAGCGCCCAGGACGTCCGTCATTTCGTCGATGGCCGCAAGTGTCATGACGGCGTCTCCCGAAGGCGAAGTCGTCCGGTTTTCAGGCCGTGACCGACTCGGAAGCGGTGTCGGTAGTCGAGCAACCGCAATTCTTCTTTTTCGGATCGATGAAGACAAATCCGCTCGACGTGGCCGTTTCGGCGAAGTCGATCGTGACTCCGTCCAGCAACAGACGACTCTGCGCCGGAAGGAAAAGCTTCAGATCACCGTGTTCGAACAGTTTCTCGCCATCGCCCGGCGCCGCCTGGACGCCGAACTCCGCCGACATGCCGGAGCAACCGCCTGGCGAAACCATCAGGCGAAAACCGTAACCAGGCTTGCCGTCGAACTTCAGCATGCGGCGAATGAATTTCTCCGCCGCGGGGGTGAAAGCGATATTCATGCCGCGCCTCCCGTCGGCTGGTAGCGCGGAAGGGACGTGTCGATGATGCAGGTGTCATCGACCGGGCAGACCGCGACGCATTGCGCAACGTCGAAGTAGCCGATGCACTCCGTGCATTTTTTCGGGTTTATGACGAACGTGCCGTTCTTTTCCGAAATCGCCACATTGGGGCATTCGGCTTCGCACGCCGAGCAAGACGTGCACTGGGAAGCAACTATCTTATACGTCATTTTTTGCTCCTCTATGGAGAAGGGTTGAGCGGGACGTCTACGCCGAGATGTAGGCGCCCTGCCGGATGTCAGCGTCGCCGCGCGCGACGTGAGCGATCTCGCCGCGCTTCACGCGATCGAGATAGTCCTTGAAGTAGGCGATGGCCGATTGCTCGATGAACTCGAACGCGTATTGATCGATCGGTTCGATGCCGGCCGCGGTCAGTTCGTCTTTCGGGCAATGGCCGATTTTGGCGACGAATACCGCCGCGCAATCGTTGATCGCCTTGATCACGGTTTCGAGACTGTCTTCCTCGCCGTAACCGCCTTGGCAATAGAGATCGACGCGACGGTGGCCGACGAATTTCGCCCCCTTGGAGCTGAGTTCATAGACCTGGAACTCCTTGGCGTGGCCAAAGTGTTCGTTGATGCGGCCTTGGCCCTTGGTGGCGACGGCGACGAGGATCTTGATGTCGCTCGCCTCTTCGGCCGCGAGCGTCTCAAGTTCGGCGTTCTTCGCCGCGACCTTCGCGAGACGCTCTTGTTCGACCGCGTTCTGATAGGCTTGACGCGATTCGAGATCGTAGGAAACCTCCATTTCCATGATCTTTTCCGTGGTGAATTCCGCGGAGCGGTCTTCCCCGAGCAGGCCCACCGCGTCGGCGCGACATTGGCGGCAATGCCGCATCATGTTCATCTCGCCTTCGCAGCTGTCCTGCAACGCCTTCAGTTCTTGCGCCGTCGGTCCGCGCTGGCCGGTGAGACCAAACACCGTGCCATGTTCGGGCGCGGAAATCAGCGGCATGATGTTATGCAGGAAGGCGCCGCGAGATTTCACCGCGCGGTTGACCTCGACCAGATGCTTGTCGTTGATCCCGGGGATCATCACGGAATTCACCTTGCAGAGAATGCCGCGCTCGGTCAGCATTTCGAGGCCCTGCATTTGGCGCTCGGTCAAAATCCGCGCCGCCTCGATTCCGGTGACGCGCTTGTTCTTCCAGAAGATCCAGGGATAGATTTGCGCGCCCACTTCCGGATCGACCATGTTCACCGTGATGGTCACGTGATCGACGTTGTATTTGGCGATCGTGTCGACGTGATCGGGCAGCGCCAGACCGTTGGTCGACAGGCACAGCTTAATGTCGGGCGCCGTCTGCGAGATTAGTTCGAACGTCTTGAATGTCTTGGCCGGATTGGCGAGCGGATCGCCGGGGCCGGCGACTCCAAGAACGGTCATCTGCGGAATGGTGGAAGCCACGGCGAGCACTTTTTTCGCCGCTTGTTCGGGTGTCAGCTTTTCGCTTACGACGCCGGGCCGGGATTCATTGGCGCAATCATATTTGCGATTGCAGTAGTTGCATTGAATGTTGCAAGCGGGCGCGACCGCGACATGCATGCGGGCGTAGTGATGATGCGCTTCTTCGCTGTAACAGGGATGGTTCTTGACCTTCTCCCAAATCTCTGGCGCCATGTCGTCGGGCCCATCGCTGGTCCCGCAACTGGACTTGCCGGAACCGCCGCTTGTCCCGCAGCCTTTGTGGTCGGCGATTTTTTGCATGATGTCGTCCAGCGGCTCGGCCGCGGCGAATTCGAAGTTGGAAGAATCGTCCATGACAGCTCCTAACGAGTTGTTATTTCACAAGACACCTCGCGGAGCGCATCGTGACGTCGACGGGCTTTGATATGGCCGCTTCGTCGCGCAGCGCGATCCGATTTCTGGAAAGGTTCGCAACAAGCGTGCCATCTCGTTCAATTTGATAAATTACAACATAAACAGAATGTTATTGGCTAACCCGGGTGGTTGTTGGCATGCCGACAACGAACATAGGGGCACGCTTTCGTTTGTCGCCAACTCGACATTTGGACCGCGCGGCGCGTCGCGGCATGTCGGCGGCGCGATATTTGCGTTAGGGGACTCATGAAAGAGATTGGAATGGAAGCGCCGTCGATCGACTTTGGCGAGTTGCCGGCGCCGATCAATGAACTGCTGCAACGCGGAGTTCGGGCTTATCGAAGCGACCGTGAGCTTGCGGACACGCTGTTTCGGCGAGCTCTAGCGCTGGCGCCCCAGGAGCTGGCGACATATTACTGCCTCTATAAAATACACACCTACATGGGCAACCTCGACTTCGCCGCCGTCATCGCCAAGCAAGGCATGTGCGAGGCCGCGCGACAAGCCGGATGGAGCGCCGATCCCGCGCATTGGCCGCCTCAAAATGCGGCAGGCGAGGGTCCGGCGCGCTTCGCATTGTTCACATTAAAGGCGCTCAGCTTCATCGAGCTGAAGCGAGATAATAGGGAAATAGCGCTGAAACATCTGGCCTCGCTTGAGTTTCTCGATCCTTCGGGCAGCGTGGGCTGGTCCGTGATTTCTCAACTGGCGCAAGGGTGCGCGTAAAAACCGTGAACCGCGCGACAATGTCCGCGTCGGTTTGTCGCGGAGACATTGTCTCAAATGCGGCATGCGCTTTGCGTATATTATGACAATAAGGCCACTCCCACGCGTTCTTTCAGGAGAAGGCAATGGGCTGTCACCCCGGACCCAGCATGACCATATCAGCAATGCCGTCGTCGAACTTGAGCGAATCCGCTTTGGTCGGCATCTACGAAGTATCGAAACTACTGGCATCCCCCAACCGCCTCGAACGCACCTTGGCGGGGGTGCTAGCGCTGCTATCGAGTTTTCTCGACATGAGGCATGGGCTGTTCGCCTTGCTGGATAAGCAGGGCGAACCGGAAATCGTCGTGGGGTCCGGTTGGTCCGAGACCAACGCGAAAAAATATTTCGATCATTTGCCCGAGCGCGCGGTTGGCCAGATCTTCGCCACCAAAATGCCGCTGGTCATCGAAAACGTGCACACATCGCCTTTGTTCGAGGGGTCGGATCTCTCGGATTGGGGTCCAACGGACGGCCAGCCGTTTTCGCTGGTCGGCGTGCCGATCAAGGACGGCGACACCGTGGTCGGCACGCTGACGATCGATCGCGTATTCAGCGATCGCTCGGCGATCAGGTTCGATCACGATGTCCGCTTTCTGACCATGATCGCCAATCTGGTCGGGCAAACATTACGGCTGCATAAGCTTATCTCGCGCGACCGCGACAGGCTGATGCAGGAGAACGCGCGCCTCGGCAAGGGCGACCGGCCGACGATCGCCGAATCGAAGATTAACGGGATCAAGGGCATTGTCGGATCCAGCCCGTCCGTGAGCGCGGTGATCGACAAAATCCGCATCGTCGCCAAATCTCGATCGACCGTGCTGCTGCGTGGCGAATCGGGCACCGGGAAGGAATTGTTCGCGGCGGCGATTCACAATCTCTCGCCGCGCCATTCCAAGCCGTTCGTGAAGCTCAACTGCGCCGCGCTGCCTGAAAGCGTGTTGGAGTCCGAATTGTTCGGCCATGAGCGCGGCGCCTTCACGGGCGCGGCGAACTTGCGCAAGGGCCGGTTCGAACTGGCCGACGGCGGCACGTTGTTCCTTGACGAAATCGGCGAGATCACGCCTTCCTTCCAGGCCAAGCTGCTGCGCGTTTTGCAGGAAGGCGAATTCGAACGGGTCGGCGGTTCGCGCACGATGAAGGTGGATGTCCGCTTCGTTTGCGCCACCAATAAAAATCTCGAAGAAGCCGTGCAGAAGGGCGAGTTCCGCGCCGATCTCTACTATCGTATCAGCGTCGTTCCGATTTTTCTGCCGCCGCTGCGCGAGCGCAAGGGCGATCTCGGGCCTCTCGCCAACGAGTTCCTGCGCCGGTTCAACGCCGAACAGGGCACGCATCTCACGCTGTCTCCTTCCGCCATGGAGGTGCTCTCGGAATGCGGCTTTCCCGGCAACATCCGCGAATTGGAGAATTGCGTGTTCCGCACCGCGACATTGGCGCGGGGAGAGGCGATTATCGACAAGGATTTCTCCTGCCGCAACGATGGCTGTCTCTCGGCCGTGTTGTGGAGCGGTTCGCATGAGGCGCCGTCGCCGTCGCCTCTGTTCAAGCAGCAGTTGCCGATCGTCCCCAGCCAAAAGGCGCCGGTCGCCGCCGAGCCGCGCCCGCCCGCGCCAAGCGCCGCGGAACCGGACGCGCCGATGAATTGTCCAGGGGCGGAAAACTGCACCGTTGTGGGCGTCGATCAGCGCGGCGATCGCGAGAAACTCATCCGCGCGATGGAGCAGGCGGGTTGGGTGAAGGCCAAGGCGGCGCGTCTGCTCGGCTTGACGCCGCGCCAGATTGGCTACGCGTTGCAAAAGCATGACGTGCCCGTGCGGAAATTCTAAAGCCCATGGTCGGCGATTTCGATCCGGACGCGCACCCGTTGGATTGGCAGGGTCAGCCGGTCCGCTGTCGCGATTGCGCCCATTTCTCGCTCAACCGCGAGGGCCTTTGCCGCAAGGGCGCGGCGTGCGTGCGCGATCGGCGCGCGCGCCGCGTCGACGGCTTCTTCAAAAAGCATCCGCAGCTCGCGAACAACTATCTCGACCACTCCTATTTCGAGGTGCGCGCGATGGCGGCGAAATACGCCAGCCTGTTGCGCTTGCAAACCCTGTTGATCGATCCGGAACCCGAGGTGCGCGCCATGGCTGCGGCGCGCCTCCCGACTTCGCGTCTCGGCGCGCTCGCCCGCGACCCAGAGCCGCGCGTGCGCATCGTTCTGGCCAATCGATTGGAAGGCGCCGCGTTGGTCGCGATGCTGGACGATCCCGACTATCTGGTGCGCGTGAATGTGGTGCGGCGCCTTGATCCCGATCTGCTGCCCTTGGCGGTTGGAGACGCGGACCCGGAGGTGCGCGGCTGGGTGGCGCGGCGGCTGCCGCCGGAACGGCTTGGTTTGTTGATGTTCGACCCGGAGCCATTGGTGCGCCTTGTCGTCGCCGAGCGCCTGCCGGAGGAACGGCTCGAGGCCATGCGCGAGGACGAGGATCTCCGCGTGCGCTTCACGGTGGCCGAACGCGCGCCAATGGCTTTGTTGCCGGCTCTGCTGAACGACAAGGACGAACTCGTGCGCGCGGCCGCCCAAGCCAGGCTTTCGTCATCGGAAAGCCGCGGCTGACGCTGGCTCGCGCCGCGCGAAGATCACAGTTTAAATCAAGTCGCCCCTGACAAGTATTCGGCGCGAATATAGCGCCGTTGCGCGGCAAGTCGCGTGCTAAATAAAGGCGACGTAATCCACGCAAGACGTAATGCGGCGATAATAATATGACGTTAATTCGTCTTAGGCGCGATATATAGTTATAGTTGCATTATTATACGTTATTAATACATATAATGTCTATTTTTAGTATGTTCTGTTATATAGCGCACAATTTGGTGTCGCGGTGTTGCCGCGCGGCGCGGTGGATTGCACAAGTTATTGTTTTTAATTCGTGTATTTCTGCCATCCCGCTTGGCGCGCAGGTTGCATGGGTGTTTCGAGGGAGTGAGGCTTGGCAATCTAGGGGGCATTCAATGCGGGAAGTCGTGGCGCCATCAAATCGATATATTCAACCCTATGCATTGATTCTCGGAACGAACGAGATCGCCTCCGCCGTGGCGGTGGAAATGCGCCGCGCGGGTTGGTCCGTCGTGCTTGCTCACGATCCCTTTCCCCCGGTCATTCGCCGCAAAATGGCGTTTCACGATGCCCTGTTCGGCGAATCGGTCGTGATCGAGGCGATAGAAGGCGTGCTGGCCGAGGATGTCCTCGATCTCTTGGACGCTTTGAACGCGAGCCAGCATGTAATTGTGACGCGGCTTCAACTACCCGATCTCATCGCGCTCCGCACGCCGGAGGTCCTGATAGATGGACGAATGCAGATGTACCGCGTCACGCCAGACTTGCGCCACATAGCGCCGATGACGATCGGCTTGGGGCCGAACTTCGTGGTTGGCGAAAACTGCGACATAGCGATCGAAACGAAGCCGAGCCGATCGGGACGCCTCGTCAAGCGCGGCTCGTCCGAGAAAGCCGATCATGATCCGCAGCGATTGGGCGGCCTGGGCAAGGAGCGGTTCGTCCATGCCTCTCGCGAAGGGCTTTGGCACACGGCGGTCGACATTGGCGTTCGTGTTTTCAAGGACTTTGTCGTCGGGCGTTTGGACGGATTGCCGGTCTGCGCGCCGGTCGACGGAGTGGTGCGCGGCGTCGCTCGCGACGGTTCGCGCATCGCGCCTGGCGTCAAGGTGCTCGAAATCGACCCGCGTGGCCGCGACGCGCAATGGACAGGAATAGACAATCGATCAACTCTAATCGCCAGGTCCGTGCTAAAGGCGGCTCAAGGCGGCGAATTGGAGCGGGCGGCGAAGTCGAACTCGTCGATTCTCGCGTAAATCGCCGTTGCCCGCGATCCGTTTTCGCTATTCAATCCGAGTCTGGATCACCGCTAATCGAAGTTAAAGCCATGAGCGAAGAAACCTGCATCCTGGTCTGTGGCGTCGGCGAGACCGCTTCGGCGGTGGCGCGCCGGCTTTTCGCCGAGGATCGCGCGGTCGCGATTCATCAGGCGACGCCGCCGCGAACGCTTCGGCGAAAGATGGCCTTCTCCGACGCATGGTTCGACGGCGCCGCGTCACTCGACGGAGTCGAGGCCAGGCGCGCCGATTTGAGCAGCGAGTTTCTGCTCGGCCTTCGAGCTCGCCAATTCATTCCGCTTCTCACGCAACGGTTCGCCGATGTGGTCGAACGCTGGCCGTGGGACGTGATCGTCACGGCCCGCGGCGAGGACGGTTCCCCGGGGGACTATCTGGCTGATCTCGCCGATTTGACGATCGGCCTTGGCGCGGGTTTCGTTGCTGGCGAAGACTGCGACATCGCCATCGAAACACAAGGACCAGATCCTGGGGCGATCGTTCGCGCCGGCCGCGTCCCTTTGCGCCACCAGGGCAAATCCGACGGTGATCTCGCGGATCAGCACGAAGTGCGCGCGCCTTCGTCTGGCCTGTTCCAAACCACGAAAATCATCGGCGCCTTTGTCGAAGGCGGCGAGGCGCTGGGGACGGTCGGCGAAAGCGTCGTCCTCGCTCCGGTTTCCGGCCGGATCAGAGGTCTGGTTCGAAGAGGGCAGGCGGTCGCGGCCGCATCGGTAATCGCCGAGATCGCGACATCGAACGCGACGCGGGTCGCGGGCGTCTCCGATCGAGATCAACTGATTTCACGCGGCGTGGCTTTCGCGGTGGAGATGGAAGTCAGCGGGTGGGCTCCGGCGACTTTCGAGGACTGGCGTTGACTGGCGGAGATCGCCGGCGAGAAAACTCCGCTCCCGGTCGAATGGGAATAAGACGCCGCTCAACATTGTGAAACTCGCGCCTTCGCTTCGCGAGTCACGGGAGGAGAAAATGCAATTCGATTTTCCCAAGGTTGAAGACGAAGCCAGCAAGGCGCGGATTGAAACCGCGATCAATGCCTTCGTGCGCGTCTTTTATGCAAAGGGCGGGGCCGATCCGCTGCTCGGCCCCGTTTTCGCGGATTCGATCGCCGATCTAGATCGCCACATCGAAATCGTGGCGAACTTCTGGTCGCGTTCGCTGCTGCAAACGGATCGCTACGAGGGCCATCCTTTTCCGGTCCATATCCACTTGCCGATCGAGCCCGCGCATTTCAAACGTTGGCTGGAATTGTTCGTCGAGGCGGCGCGGGAAGTCTTGCCCGAAACCCAGGCGAACCAGGCGATCGCCAAGGCCAGCCACATGGCCCAGTGTTTCCAATCGGGCTTGTTTCCGTTCACGGGGGCGGATGGACAGCCGTCGCGAACGCCCGCGTCCTGAGGGCGGCGCCAGCAACGAGGCATAGGTGTCGCAATCCGTCCGGAGCATTGTCCGTTCCACGACAATGATGTCGCGGCGGCGATCCATCGCGATGGCGGAGCCTTTCGCGATGGAGAGGGAAGGGGCGAGGCTCGCCCATTCGGGCTCGACAGAGGTGAATCCCATGGTGGTGTTTTCATGAGCATGAAATTCAAGTTCGCGGGAGCGGCGCTCGTCGCCGTGCTTGGACTCGGCGCCATGCTTGGAGCGGCCGCGCCCGCCGCCGGTCAAATGGATCACATGTCCATGATGTCGCATGCGCCGGACACACGTAAGCTGCTGGATTTTCCGGCGCCCATGCGCGAGCATATGCTGTCCAATATGCGCGGCCACCTGCAAGCCTTGAATGAAATTCTTGCGGCCCTGTCGATCGGCGATGTCGCCAAGGCGGGAAAGATCGCCGAGACAAGGCTGGGCGTCGAGTCGCCCGGCGCCGCGGCCTGCGTTCCAAACAGCGGGACGACCGACCACTCGACGCACGACATGGCGGCGATGATGGCCAAATTCATGCCTGAAGACATGCGGGCGCTGGGGCTGACGATGCACGAGTCCGCGAGCGAATTCGCGCGCGAGGCGGCGAAGTCGCAGACCGGCGGCGATCTGAAGCCCGCCCTCGCGGCGCTCGCGCGGGTGACGCAAAGCTGCGCCGCTTGTCACGCCGAATATCGCCTGAAATGACGCTTGGCATGTCGATTGCTCGTTCACGGATATGACGATGAACGCCGCCCAGTCCACTGAGTCCGTGTTCACCAGAATCGGCGGAGCGGCGGTCATCGATAACCTCGTCGAGGCGTTCTACGCGAATATGGACGCTTTCGCCGCCGCGAAGGGAATTCGCGCCATGCACGGACCGAACCTTGGTCCGGTGAAGGCGATATTGAAACTCTATCTCGCCGAATGGCTCGGGGGTCCGAAGGATTACTCAGCACGGCGCGGCCATCCGCGATTGCGGATGCGACACGCTAAATTCCCGATTGGCCCCGCCGAACGCGACGCCTGGATGCTTTGCATGGGCGCCGCGCTGGACGTTGCGATCGAGGATGCGGCCTTGTGCGAGAGCGTGAGACGAGAGCTGGCCAAACTGGCCGATTGGGTTCGTAACGATCCGGATAATCAACATGACAAGCATCACTGAGACCGCATTCGCGACATTGGAACAACAAGGGCGCCTGCTGAACGCGGTGCTGAAGGGGCCGACGGAGCGGCCGGGTCGCTTTGGGTTTCGCGGCGAGCTCGCGCTCAAATTCGCGCAACAATTCGCGGACGAAAAGCGTCCGCCGGAACTGACGACCGACCAGGTGATCGCGGTGGCCAACGCCGGCGAGCCGACGATCGCGTTTTTCGCGTCCTATCTTCTGTCGTTCGAATATCTGAACGCATTGACGGAAGTTTTGAAGGGCCTGCTCAGCCCATCGGGAAAATACTTCGTCTTCTGCAACAATATCGACCTGTTGAGCAAATATGAGGTCGAGATCGACGGGATCACATTTAATGTGCTGCCGATCGACGAGGCCACGGTCTACAACGAACTGCTCGAACTGCTTTATCTCGACAAGACGTCGTTGAAGAAAGCGTCGACGGCGGGCAAGACCGACGCCATCGCCGACGCGGCCCTCAAATTCGACGGCAAATTCGCGCCCATCAGCTTCGCGCAGGGCGTCGAACGCATGGGCCCCGTCCGCGACCGCTACGCGGATCGCCCGGTGTAACGAGGCGCTCACCTACAGAGCGAAGGCGGCGCGGTCAAGAACTCGTTGTCTCGACCGCGCCGGACTCGGCTCTATTACTTCGCGTCGCCGCCCTTTTCGGTGTCGGCGCCTTCGGTTTTCGCCTTGGCCTTCTTGGCCGCGTGTTTCTTGTGCTTCTTATGAGCCGGCTTCGCGGGCTTGGCGGCTGACTGATCCGCCTCGGCGGCGGGCGCATTGGCGTCGGGCGCCTGCGCGAGCGCGGGCGTCAAAAAGGCGAAGGCGGCCACGATCGATGTGACAACGAACTTTTTCAGCATAAAGTTTTTCCTTGTTCGAGAGGGCTCCTCGCCAAACGCTGGCTTGGCAGCCCCGCTAGCTTTTGGCTTCCAAAGGCGGCGATTGTTCGACGCCTGCCGTCTAAACAAAGCGCTCTTTCGGCGCTCGCGCAAGTCCGCTTGATCAGCTCGAAACGAGCGTTCTTTAAATCAATCCCATCGACAACGGCGTCGATGCGGCGGACGGGGCTGGATTCGCAAATATTAGTCACGCCGGATTCTATCCGAATGCCGGCGCCAACGGAATCCCTTCATCAGAATTTTCACACGGTCCGCCTGATTCATGGACATTCCGTTCTCATGGTGGCCCGCCACTTCACCCCCCAAACAGCTTCTCAAAAAAGTTCTTTTCCTCGCCCCTCGGCGGCGCTCTTCTTTCCCCGCGTTTCGTTCCGCCCGTCGGAATATCCTCGGGCGGCAGCAGCGCCTCCAGCCCGTGCACGGGCCTCTCCGGGTTTTGTTCGCCGGCGCCGCCCTGAGACGCCGCGCGAGAACGAGGCGGCGCGGCTTGCGGTTCCACGCGCGGCGGCGGTGGCGCGGCAGGGCCGGCGCCAAACAGGTTCAGCACGGAATCGGCGAGCCGCGCCGGCTCCGGCTCCGCGGCGCGCCAGGCGCCCGAAGGCAATCCCGCGACCGGCACGCCCTGGTGCGCCGTCTTCATGAAGCGGCTCCAGATCTCGACCGGCAAATTGCCGCCGGACGCCTTTTGCGTCGGCGAATTGTCGTCGTTGCCGAGCCAAACGCCGGTGACGAGATGGCTGGTGTAGCCAACGAACCAGGCGTCGCGCCAATCCTGGCTGGTGCCGGTCTTGCCGGCCGCCTGCCAACCCGGCAATTCCGCCTTGCGCGCGGTGCCGGTGAGCAGCGTCTCCTCCATCATCGTGTTCATCATCGCCACATATTCCGGCTCGATGACGCGGCCGTTGGAGCCCGTCTTGCGGGCGTAAAGCTGCTTGCCGTCCGCCGTGCGGACGCGCGTGATAATATGCGGCTGCACGCCGATGCCGCCATTGGCGAAGGGCGCATAGGCCGCGACCATCTCAAGCGGCGTGACCTCCGACGTGCCCAGCGCCAGCGAGGCGTTGGGCTGCAATTCCGAGGTTATGCCGAGCCGGTGCGCCGTGCGCACGACCGCCTTGGGGCCGACCTCCATGCCGACGCGCACGGCGACCGTGTTGAGCGAGAGCGACAGCGCCTTGGTCAGCGTCACCGGGCCGAAATATTCGCGGCTGTAGTTTTCCGGCTGCCAGCCCTTGACGTTGATAGGCCCGTCCTCGCGGACGGTGTCCGGCGTCAGGCCATGCTCCAGCCCGGTCAGATAGACGAACGGCTTGAAGGACGAGCCGGGCTGGCGCTTCGCCGCGATGGCGCGGTTGAACTGGCTTTCGCCATAGTCGCGACCGCCGACCAGCGCGCGGATCGCGCCATTGGGATCGAGCGCCACGACGGCGCCCTGGGAAACCCCGAACTTGCTCCCCTTTTTGGCGAGTTCATCGGTCAGCGCGTGTTCGGCGGCGGATTGGAGATTGTGATCGAGCGTCGTCGTGACGACGAGATCCTGGTCGATCGCACCGACCGTGTCGGCCAGCACGTCCATCACATAGTCCGCGGCGTAATTGATCGAGCCGGCGCCGCTGTCGCGATGGACGCGGGCGGGATTGGCCAGGGCGACCTTGGCCATCGCCTCGGTGATGTGGCCCTCCTGCGCCATGGCGGTGATGACCTGCGCCGCGCGTTCGGTCGCGCCTTCGGGGTTGCGGTCCGGCGCGAGCTTGCTCGGCGCCTTCATCAGCCCGGCCAGCACGGCGGCCTCGGCCAGCGTCACGGCCTTGGCGCCGTGGCCGTAATAGCGCTCTGCCGCGGCCTCGACGCCATAGGCGCCGGAGCCGAAATAGACGCGGTTCAGATAAAGCTCGAGGATCTGGCCCTTGGAATATTTATGTTCGAGCCAGAGCGCGAGAATCGCCTCCTGAATCTTGCGGGAAATCGTGCGTTCCTGCGTCAGGAACAGGTTCTTGGCGAGCTGCTGGGTCAGCGTCGAGCCGCCCTGCACGCCGCCGCGTCCAGTGACATTGCGCGTCAGCGCCCGCACGATGCCGAGCGGGTCGATTCCGAAATGGGAGTAAAAGCGGCGGTCCTCGATGGCGACGAAAGCCTTGGGCAAATAGGGCGGCAGTTCCGAAAGACGGACCGCCGCGCCGCCGGTGTCGCCGCGATTGGCCAAGAGCTCCCCGTCGGCGGCGAGGATGGCGATGTTGGGCGGACGCTTGGGGATGGCGAGTTGGTCGATCGGCGGCAACTGCGAGCCATAATAGACAAAAATCCCGCCGGCGCCGATGGCGCCCCAGAGGCCGAGCACGAGGGTCCAATAAATCAGCCCGCCGAACAGGAAGCCGGACCGGCGATGCGCGTTTTTGCGCGCCCGCGCGGGTTTTTCCGCGCCTTCATGCGCGTTTTTGCGCGCGCCGCGTCGTTCGGCCCGAAGGTCGTCGCCCCGGTCGTCGTCGAAAGCCGGTTCGCGGCGTCTGTCGCTACGCGCCATCGGATCTCCTGCGGCGGTCCGCCGGGGCTGGGAAAATGATTGATAAAGCTTAACGCCGGCGTTTTAAGGGCGGGTTAAGGGTCGTACGGCGGACGGGCCATTGGGCGGCCTCTGCAATGTGGCGAGCCCGCGAAACGGCCTCACGTGATTTGGCGCCCGAGCCCGCATCGTTTTCCTGTTTCCGAAGCGACCGCGCGCGGTCTGTAACAAACTGATTAGTCAACCGCTATTGTAATTCGACGCTTGAAACTTTGCTCCCGGAGGGAGTCATGGCCGCGGCCTTGAGCGGATTGCCGTGGGCGAGCGCCTCGGCGGCAAAGACAAAGGCGGCGCGTGTGCAATTGAAAAACCCGGCCACGAGGGCCGGGTTAGCGTCGATCAATTCCATGGTCGGGGCGCGAACGCCGCAGCCGATCAATATTTCGCGACGACCGGAGCGGACGGGGCGAAATTGAACAGATAGTTCACGCCAAGGCGCACGACGTTGATCTCCGGATGATGGTTGTTGCCCAACTCCCAGCCGGTGTAGGCGCCATAAATTCCGCTGCTGGCGAGATCGACATAGAGATACTCAAGCTTCGCCGACCAATGCGGCGCGAACTGCCACTCGATGCCGCCGCCAGCGGTCCAGCCGGTGCTGGTGTTGCTCCGCTGGAAGGCGGTCACGCCGCCGTAAGCGAAACCGCCCGTGCCGTAGAGCAACAGGGTCGGGGTGAGGAGATAGCCGACGCGGCCGCGCACGGTGCCGAACCACGGCAGACCGAGATTGCCGCCATTGCCGGTCACGAGAGGCGTGAGGAGGCCGGTGTTCGAATTAACATAGGGGCTATCGTACAGGCCGGCGTAATTGCCCTGGTGGCCGCCGGTGATGCTGGTGCCCTGGAAGTCCGTCTCGGCGCCGATCACGAAGGAGTTGAACTGATAGTTATACCCAATCTGACCGCCGCCGACGACGCCGCCGGTGTTACTGGCGGTGGTGCCGCCGCCGGGCAGGAAGAACAGGTTCGGAGTGGCGGTGCCACCCGGGGTGCTGCCGATCGGGTAGGTCGTGTCCGCGTAGGGCAGATAGCTGTCGTTGCCGCCGTTGGAGGACCAGCCGCCGCCGATGTTCAGACCAGCGTAGAAGCCGGTCCAAGTGGCGACGGGCGCCGGCGCGAGGTAGACCGGCGGCGCTTCCTTGCGGTAGGGAAGATCGGCGGCCATGGCCGACCCGGTGGAAATCGCCAACCCAAAAGCGGCGACGGAAAGCAAAGATGTCTTCATGGCGCGTCCCTTCGCACAAAAACCGTTCAACTCAATGGACCAACGTGTACGTATGCCTGGTCCCGACCTATGGATGAGATTGTAACGTCTTCTCTTCGTCTTAAGGCTCTCCTAAACCATGCCCTCGCCTCGCAATAAAGGCAACGTGGCGTCACGCCGCAAGCTAAGTTAGTTCAGCGGTGTGATATTTTTGCCACAGCCGGTTTTCCCGGCAGAAAATCTTAAAATGATGAAATGAGCCTCAATATCATGTAGTTGGCCACAAGGCGGAAGCGACGGCGGAGTCAATTAAGTCCGGCCGCATGACAAGCGCGGAAACAAAACAATACCAATCCATAAATGAGGACAGACATAGATCCCGCCCGCCACTTATTAACAACTCTTGCCCTTCACGGCGTCTGCCCCTCTTGCGCTAATCGTCCAGCCGCGCCAAAGTCCCGCCCCCGGCGCCCGGTTCGGAGCCGCCGTCCACAGAGGCCAACGGAATTTCCCTCCATGAAGGTCACGATCGAGAGAGCGGCGCTACTGCGGGCGCTTGGCCATGTTCACCGGGTGGTGGAGCGGCGCACGACGATTCCGATCCTCGCCAATGTGCTCATCGAGGCGACGGCCGGCGAATTATTGCTTAAAGCCACCGATCTCGATCTCGAAATCACCGAGCGCGCCGCCGCCGATGTGACGCAAGAGGGCGCGACCACCTTGCCTGCTCACACGCTTTACGACATCACGCGCAAATTGCCGGAAGGCGCGCAGGTTTCGCTCGAGGAGACCGGCGAGCAGGGCCAGTTGACGCTGCGCTCGGGGCGCTCGCGCTTCCAGCTGCAAACCCTGCCGCAGAGCGATTTTCCCGAGGTGACCTCGGGCGAGTTCGGCCATAAATTCTCGCTGCCGCCGGCCGAGCTGAAGCGCCTCATCGACAAGACGCAATTCGCGATCTCCAGCGAGGAGACGCGCTATTACCTCAACGGCATTTTCATCCATGTCGCCGACATTGAGGGCCGTTCGCTGCTGCGCGCCGTCGCGACCGACGGGCATCGTCTCGCGCGGCTCGAACTGCCGGCGCCGGAAGGCTCGATCGGCATGCCCGGCGTCATTCTGCCGCGCAAGGCGGTCGGCGAAATCCAGCGCCTCATCGAGGACGCGCAGGGCGACGTCACGGTCGAGGTTTCGGCCAACAAAATGCGTTTCGCCTTCGGCGAGGCGTTGCTGACCACCAAACTCATCGACGGCACCTTCCCCGATTACGGGCGCGTCATTCCCTCGGGAAACAACAAGCGGCTCACGGTCGAGCGCGACATGTTCGCCAAGGCGGTCGATCGCGTGTCGACGATCTCGTCCGAGCGCGGCCGCGCCGTCAAGCTCGCTGTGTCCGAGGGCAAGGTGGTGCTCTCCGTCACCAACCCGGATCAGGGCTCGGCGGTCGAGGAACTCGAAGCTGATTATGACAGCGAGCCGATCGACATTGGTTTCAGCTCCAAATATCTGCTCGACATCGTGAACCAGCTCGACAGCGACACGGCGCTGTTTCTGCTGGCCGATCCCGGCTCGCCGACGCTTATCCAGGATCGCGACGGCGCAAGCGCGCTTTACGTGCTGATGCCGATGCGGGTGTAGCCCCGCCCTTGCGAATGGAGGCTTACTCCGTCCATCCGAGCGACCGTTTGACCGCCTTTTCCCAGGAGGCGACGAGGCGCACGCGCTCAAGGGCGGTCATTACCGGATTCCAACGGCGGCCTGGCCGCCAATGGGCGGCGATTTCCTCGGCGTCGCGCCAAAAACCCACGGCGAGCCCCGCCGCGTATGCGGCGCCGAGCGCGGTCGTCTCCAGACTGCGCGGGCGTACGACGGGAACCCCGAGAATATCCGCCTGAAATTGCATCAGCAGTTCGTTCGCCGCCATGCCGC
>PLAI01000130.1 GCA_003134075.1 Methylocystaceae bacterium
AACAAAGGGGAAATGCTCTAGGCATGCGCCCTTGAAGCTGCGGACGTTTATTGAGTTTCTCTCGGCTTCCCTCGGCGATGCGATGCATCGAGCCTAAATTGATCGCTTCGCCCGATCGAACGCCATGGGCGTCGCGCCCAACAGGGGAGGATATCCCGTCTCTCGCGCATCGCGCGGCTTGCCAAAGCTTGGCGGCTGCGCCAAACTGGCTCATCCTTGGCCGTGGGCCGCCTAGAGGCGGCGCGCCGGGGCTTTGATTGGGCGTCAAGTAAAAGTCGCGCGCATGAGTCTTTATTCGTTTGACGGATTTTCGACCGGCGCCCGGCGGATACGGGAAGAGCGAGGCCGCCTCGACCGGCGCCACGTGGAGGCGCTTTCCAGATCGGTGGGCCTGCGTCTTCGCTGTGGGGGCGGGCTGCAAGACGCTCTGCCGGGCCCCCTGCCAACGGAAATTGCCTTTCTCGCCGGTTTCGGCGTTCCAATGGCGCTGTTGCAATACGCCGCCAAGCTGGCGCGACGCCAGGGCGTTTCCGCGGACGCCGCGTTGCTGGGCGAAGGCTTGGTGGACGAAGAGGTGTTCTATCGCGCGCTGGCCGACCATCTTCGCGTCGATTTTTTCTCCGGGCCTTTCGAAATCGAGCCGCCAGCCGACGCCATGCTCGCGCTCGCGCGAGGCTACCAGCGGCTTGCCGCCAACCCCGACGGCCTTGTCTGGCTATTCGCGCCGCGGGGCGGGGTCATCGCCGGTCTGATGGGCGCCGCGCGGGCGAGCAATGGCCGCCCTTTATTCGCGATCACGACGCCGAGCCGCTTCCTCGTCGCGGTCCGTTGGGAAGCGCTGCAATCGGCCGCGGCCGCCGCGCCGTTTTGCGCCGAGCGCGCCGATCCGGCGCTTTGCGCGCGGCGGGCGCTCGAAGGGCGGGCGCTCGCGATCGCCATCGCGGGCAACGCCGGCTTGCTCGTCGCGCTGTTCGCGCCCCTTCCCCTGCTCGTGCTCGCCGCGGGGCTGCCGCTGGCGACGGCGTTTCTGTCCGCGGTTTTCCTGCGGCTCTTCGCCTGCGCTCAGAGTTTCGAGCCCCAGGCGCAAGCCGCTCCTCTCGCCGACGCGCGATTGCCGGTCTATACGCTGATCGTGCCGCTTTATCGCGAGGCCCGCGTGGCGCTCCAGTTGGCGCAGGCGATAGACCGGCTCGATTATCCCCGCGCGAAGCTCGACGTGATCTTCGTCGTCGAACAAAACGACCGCGCCACGGCGCGGGCGCTGACGCGCAACGGGCCGCGCGCGCCGCACCAGATATTGATCGCGCCCGATGGAGCGCCAAGAACCAAGCCGCGCGCGATGAATATAGCGGCGCCTTTCGCGCGCGGCGCGCTGCTGGCGGTGTTCGACGCGGAGGATCTGCCGGAGCCGCGCCAATTGCGGCGCGCGGCGGCGCTGTTCGCGCGACTGCCCGCGCGCGTCGCCTGTCTGCAAGCCAGCCTTTGCATCGACAATGGCGCGCATAATTGGCTCACCGCGCATTTCGCTTTGGATTACGCGGCGCTTTTCGATGTCTTCAACAAGGGCCTCGGCGCGATGGGGCTGCCTATTTTTCTCGGCGGCACCTCCAATCATTTTCGCATCGAGGCGCTTCGCGAAGTCGGACTCTGGGACGCCTATAACGTCACCGAGGACGCCGATCTCGGCCTGCGCCTCGCCCGCGCCGGTTACATCGTCAAGACATTCGACTCGCAGACCTTCGAGGAAGCCCCGCTGACCTTCAAGGCCCTGCTCGATCAGCGCACCCGCTGGCTCAAGGGCTGGATGCAAACCGCGCTGGTGCATTGCCGAAATCCCCACCGTCTCTTCAAGGATCTCGGCGCCCGCCGCGCATTGGCGGTGCTCGCGATGTTCACGGGCGGCTTCGCGGGACCGTTGCTGGCACCATTCTTGACGACGGTCTTTTGCTATCGCGCGGCCTTTGGCGATTTGCTGACGCCTCGCACGCCCCTGGAAGTCGCGCTCAGCACGATCTGGTGCTTTACGGCGCTATCTGGCCTCGCCGCGCTAATCTGGCCCCCCTTGGTCGGCATGCGCCGTCGAGGTTTGACGCGATTATGGCCGGCGCTGCTGGCGGCGCCATTGTGGCAGCTCATGTTAAGCCTCGCTGCCTGGCGCGCGCTCGCCGAGCTGTGGGCGCGGCCCTTCCTTTGGCGCAAGACGGAACACGGCTTGGGGCCGCGCGCCGATCCCGGGTCAAAATTTTAAGCGAACAGCCACTGCTTGAGCGAGAAGCCGGCGGTCAGCGTCTTGCGGAAATGCTCGTGCAGCGCGAGATGACCAACTCCCGGTTTCGGCAGTTCGTTCTTCTTGAGGCGCCGGAAAAACGGCAACAGCATCTGCTCGAAGTTGCCAACGGTATAGGCGCCGCCGAAACGTTCGGCCACGCGCTCGGCGATATTCGGGAAGAGCAGCAGCAGCGCCTTGAACAGCGCCGGATTGGTGATATTGGCCTGCGCCTCGTGCAACCCCAACCCATTGAGGCAGGCGAGCAGATAAGGGTTCAGGACGCTGTAGACATCCTGAGCGGAGGCGTCGACGAAGGCGCCGTCGATCGATTTCAGCGCCGCGTTGAACGTGACGCGGGAGATCATTCCCTTGCGCCGCTCCGAGGGCGAAAGCAGCCCCTTGAGGGCGCTGTCGTCGCGCGCGCAAAACAGATCGAACACATTATGCAGCAGCGCCTCCGCCTCCGTCTCGGTCTCGGAGAGGCGGCGGATGTCGAGCAACAGCTCGGGAGGCACCGGGCGCTGCTTGGTGTTTATGTCCATGAACAACTGGCATTCCTGCGCGCGCGTGAGCTTGTTGTAGACGACGACGGGGATGCTCACCTTGCGCTTGGCCAGATTGAAGCCATAAATGCGGTGCTGGCCGTCGATAATCAGGAACGAGTTGGGGTTTTTGCGGAATCGGAGCAACTGGCTCGCGCGATCGTAATGCAACTGCGCACGCGGCTGGGCGGAAAGAATGACCGCGCAGGGCGCCGTGCCGAAGCCGGTGTCGATATACTCGGCGATCTCGCGCGCCCGGCGCTTGTCGAGCAGGCGTTGAAAACCGTCGATAGGGTTTTCCTGTCTTGGGTCCACCGTGCAGGTCGCCGCCAGCACGTCGCTTGGCAACACCAAGGAATAAAAGCGATGCTTGCCTTGGGTGACGAGCAAAGCCGTGTCGGTGACGACTTTCTCATCGACATTCACCTCGGCGCGATCCGCAGGAGCAGCCGCGGCTAAAGCCTGTTCGGCGACGGCGGAGTTATCGGGAAGCGTCTCGGCAGGGGCGGAGTCATGCGAAACGGCGACAGCGTCGCTTTCCATGCGCCATGTCCTCTTTGGCGGAACTCTTGCCGTCCGCGAAGGGGCTACGCAACGAATCGACCAAGACTCGCGCGAAGTCTATGGCTGAAAAGCGACGAACGCAAGACGGGTGAAATCGGCGCGGCGGATGCGCGCGGGGCGACGCCCGCGGCGTCAATCGTTGCTGCGCGACGACCAGGTTGCGTGGCGCACGCCGTCCAGCCTGGCGAAATCAGCTGTCACGGCGTCGAGTTCCTTGGCCTCCACGCTGGTCGCCGAAAGCGTGGCCACCAGTTCGACGTCTTCGTCGCGCTCGATGTCCTCTATGTCGCGAACGGGATAATTCGCGGCCTCGAGCTTCTCGACCAGCAGGTCGCGCAGCTCGTCGCGCCGCCTCTCCGCGACCGTCGCGCGCACCTCGAAAATCGCCTCCGTGGCGCTCTCGTCGATCGGCGCGCGCTCGATCAAAGTCACGAGCGGGCGCAAGAACGTGTTTCCGCCCAGGACGAACAGCGCAAGCATCACCGCCTCGCCGGCGCGGTCAGCTCCAGCGAAAGCGCCAGTGACGGCCGAACACCAGATGGTCGCGGCGGTGTTGAGGCCGCGAATATTCATGCCCTCCTTGAGGATGACACCGGCTCCCAGAAAACCAACGCCAGAGGCGATATAGGCCAGCACCTGCACGGCGCCAAGATTGCCGTTCAAGCGCATGCCGAGATCGACGAAGGCCGAGGCGCCGACGGCCACGAGCGCATTGGTGCGCAGACCCGCCGTGCGCTGGCGATATTGCCGCTCGGCTCCGATCGCGGCGCCCAGCACGAGCGCGACGAACAGAGAGATGAAGGTGTTAATGAACTCCTGCGCGTCAAGATGCGCCAGCGCCGCCATGTCGCTTCCCCGATGAAATTCGCCCGCGACCGGCTTATAGTCGCTGGATAACGGTCCGGCCACGCGGATCGGCGAATTTCTTTAGCTTTAACGGGTGAGAGATGGAGCGACGCAGTTTTGTCACGGCGCTTGGATTCGCGGCGCTAACGGCGCCGGCGTCCGCGGCGTCGGAAAAGCCGGCCAAACCCGCCCAGCAAGAGGTTCGCCCGAAGCAGAGCTATGTCGCCTTGGCGCGGTCCAGTTCAATTTGCCTCGCCGCCGGCCAGAATTGCTTGCGCCGGGCGCTGGCCGCGCTCGCGACGAAGGATGTTGCTCTGGCCGATTGCGCCAACTCGGCCGCCGATGTGGTCGCCGCCTGCGGTGCGCTGGCGGCGCTCGCGGGCCTTGGCTCGCCCTATGCGCCGGCCTTCGCCCGCACCGTCGCGGATCTGTGTCTCGCCTGCGAAAAGGACTGCGACAAGCTTCCCAGCGTCGCCGAATGCGCGGCGCTCGGCGCGGCCTGCGCAAGCTGCGCCGCCGAATGCGCCAAGGCGGCCGGGTAAGTCAGGAAAGTCTGGCGAGCGCCAGATTTTTCAGCTCGGCGATGGCCTTGGCCGGTTCCAGATGCTTGGGGCAGGCCTTGGTGCAATTCATGATCGTGTGGCAGCGATAAAGCCGGAAGGCGTCGTCGACATAGCCGAGACGCTCTTCGCCAGCCTCGTCGCGCGAATCCGAGATCCAGCGATGCGCCTGCAACAAAGCGGCGGGGCCAAGATAGCGGTCCGAGTTCCACCAATAGCTCGGGCAAGACGTCGAGCAACAGGCGCACAGGATGCACTCATACAGTCCATCGAGCTTGGCGCGCTGCTGGGGCGATTGCAGCCGCTCCTTTTCCGGGTCTTGCCCGGCGTGCAGCCAAGGCTCGATAGCCGCGTGCTGGGCGTAAAACCCGGTGAGGTCCGGCACGAGGTCCTTGACCACCGACATATGCGGCAGCGGATAAAGTTTGATCGCGCCTTCGATCTCCTCCATGCCCTTGGTGCAGGCGAGCGTGTTGGTCCCGTCGATATTCATCGCGCAGGAGCCGCAAATGCCCTCGCGGCAGGAGCGGCGGAAGGTCAGCGTCGGGTCGATCTTGTTCTTGATCCAAAGAATCGCATCAAGCACCATCGGCCCGCAATCATCGACATCAACGAAATAAGTGTCTATCCGCGGGTTTTGTCCGTCATCCGGGTTCCAGCGGTAGATGCGATATTCGCGAATGTTCGGGCCGTCGGGACGCGGCCAGGTCTTGCCCTCGAAGGGCTTCGAGTTTTGGGGAAGCGTGAATTCGACCATGTCTCGCTCTATCTGCCGTCTGTCGGCTTAGTTGCAGCCCAGTGTCTTGATGCGCTCGGTCTTGGGATCATAAATCACTGTCAAGCGCCCCGTGTTGTAGTCCATGGTCATCGCGCAACCCGCGCAGACGTAGCGGACATCGCCTTGGCGAACGCGTTTCAACGCCTCGACCGGCGCGCCGATGTAGCGCGCGAACTCTTTGGCGCCGCAACTCGAAAGATCCGGCGCGGCGCGCGCTGGGCCGAGCAGCGCAACGGCTCCAAGCAGCGCGGCGACTGTCCTCCGCATCACCCGTTCCTCACGCTCGCATCAATACACCCGGGCCTTCGGCTCGATATAGCTCACCTCTTGCGTCATCGTATAGGAATGCACCGGTCGGTAATCGATTGCCACCGCCTTCTTCTCCTCGTCGATCGTCGCCAGCGTGTGCTTCATCCATTTTGCGTCGTCTCGCGCCGGAAAATCCTCGCGCGCGTGGGCGCCGCGCGATTCCTCGCGGTTGGCCGCCGACTCGATCGTCACCGCCGCCTGGACGATCAAATTGTCGAACTCCAGCGTCTCTATCAGGTCCGAGTTCCAGATCAGCGAGCGGTCCGTGACTTTTACGTCCGCGCATTCTTTCCAAATGGCGGCGATTTGCGTCGCGCCCTCGGCCAGAACCTCGCCGGTGCGGTAAACCGCGCAATGCGTTTGCATCGCCCGCTGCATTTTTTCGCGCAACGCGGCGGTCGAAGTTCCGCCACTGGCGTTACGAAAGCCGTCGAGACGCGCCAACGCGGCGTCGGCGCTGTTCGCCGGCAGTTCCGGCAGCGTTTCGCCGGGCGTGACCAGTTCCGCCGCGCGAAGGCCAGCGGCGCGGCCGAACACGATGAGATCGATCAGCGAATTGGAGCCGAGCCGATTGGCGCCGTGCACGGAAACGCAAGCCGCCTCGCCAATGGCCATCAGCCCGGGCACGACGGCGTCCGCGTCCGAGCCTTTCTTGGTCAGCACTTCGCCGTGATAATTGGTGGGTATCCCGCCCATATTATAGTGCACGGTCGGTATGATCGGAATCGGCTCGCGCGTCACGTCGACGCCGGCGAAAATCTTGGCGCTCTCGGAGATGCCGGGCAGGCGCTCATGCAGGATCGCCGGATCGAGATGTTCAAGATGCAGATAGGCGTGATCGCCGAGCTTGCCGACGCCCCTGCCTTCGCGCACCTCCATGGTGATCGCGCGCGAGACCATGTCGCGCGGCGCGAGATCCTTCACGCTCGGCGCGTAACGCTCCATGAAGCGCTCGCCCTCGTTATTGGTGAGATAACCGCCCTCGCCGCGCGCGCCCTCGGTGATGAGGCAGCCGGCGCCGTAAATGCCGGTCGGGTGGAACTGCACGAACTCCATGTCCTGCAACGGCAGTCCCGCGCGCAGCACCATGGCGTTGCCGTCGCCGGTGCAGGTGTGCGCCGAAGTGGCGGACAGATAGGCGCGGCCATAGCCGCCGGTGGCCAGCACGGTCAGGCCAGCGCGAAAACGATGGATCGTGCCGTCGTCGAGTTTGAGGCATACGACGCCGAGGCAGCGCCCCTGCGGATCCATGATGAGATCGAGCGCGAAATATTCGACGAAGAACTCGGTGTCGTGTTTCAGCGCCTGGCCGTAGAGGGTGTGCAACATGGCGTGGCCGGTGCGATCGGCGGCGGCGCAGGTGCGCTGCGCCGGCGGGCCTTTGCCGTAATCGGTCGTCATGCCGCCGAAGGGGCGCTGATAGATGCGGCCGTCCTCGGTGCGCGAAAAGGGGACGCCCCAATGTTCGAGTTCATAGACAGACTCGGGCGCGTTGCGGCACAAATATTCGATCGCGTCCTGGTCTCCGAGCCAGTCGGAGCCCTTGACGGTGTCGTACATGTGCCATTTCCAGTCGTCCGGCCCCATATTGGCGAGCGCCGCCGCGACGCCGCCCTGCGCCGCGACCGTATGCGAACGCGTCGGAAACACCTTTGTCACGCAGGCCGCGCGAAGGCCCGCCTTGGCGCAGCCGACCGCCGCGCGCAGGCCCGACCCGCCGGCGCCCACCACCACCACGTCGAAGCTGTGATCCACGATCTCATAGGGCCGGCCATTGACGTTGGCGCTCGCCGAAGCTCCGCTCATTGCAACCATCAGAACGCCTTTTTCGAATAGAGAATTGTCCGGTTATCTTGGCGCCGCGATCAGAAGAATCGCCAAGGTCCACAGGAGCGCGACGGCGATCGAGGCCCATTTGTTGACGAGGAGCGCCTTTTCTTTTTGCGCCGCGTCATGAACATAGTCCTCGATGATCGACTCGACGCCCATGCGGGCATGCGGCGCGGCGACGGCGATGAAAGCGATCAGCGCGAGCGCCGGGAAAGGCCGGCCAATCTCGGAGCGGGCCGCCTCGAACGACTTGCCCGACAGCCCGACGATAAACCAGGCAGCCAGCAGTCCGAGCGGCAGCAGCGCGCGGGCCGAAAGGCGCATGAATCTGTCATGCCCGGCACCAGACGGGTCCGACACATAGGCCGCGCCGCGCCCCGTTCTGCCGCTGATGAATTCCGTTCGAGACGTCATGCGCTTTTGCCTCCGGGCGGTCGCGGATGAAACTTCGGCCTAATTGGCGAGGGTCGACAGGATCCAGGTCAAGAGCGTCAGGACGATTCCGCCGCCGAGCGTCGCCTGTGCGAGCAGTTCGCGGCCCTTGGGGTCCATGTAAAGGCCGCGGTCCCACAGCGCGTGACGCACGCCGCCGAGCAGATGGTGGAACAGCGCCCAGCTAAACCCCAACACGATCACATGGCCGATAAAGCCATTTGCGATCCAGGAGACGGCGCCGAAAGCTCCCGGCCCAAAGGCGAGACCAAGCAGATAGAGGGCCAGAAGAAACGCGCCGAGATAAAGCGCGACGCCGGAAATGCGATGCGCGATCGACATCATCATCGTCAGCATCGGCTTATAAATGGTCAGATGCGGCGAAAGCGGCCGCTTGTCCGTCACGCCGTCCGTATCGGCTTGCGCCATGGCTCTCCCCTCCCACAGCCGAGCTATCCGCCCTGATTGTTAAATCAATCGTCGCGGCGCCGCAACCGCGAAGGGAACGCCCTCCGGGATTTCAATCCGGCGGTTGGGCGCAGAGAGGCCAAGCCGGGAAGCAGCGCCGCTTTTTGATCCCGCACTATATCGGCCTATGATCCGGCCTTGCCAGGCTCGGATTGGTTCATCGAAAGGCGCCGTCATGAAGAAGGTTTTGCTGTTGGGGACGGCTCTATTTTTTGTGGCGCGATCCGCCTTCGCGGCTCCTTTCGAGGTGTTCCCATATAGCGGAACCTCGGGTATCGTGAAAGAGTCGATGACCCATACGTTCCGCGCGATCGTGTTCGATAATACGACGCGCAACATATATTACTGCACGACGATAATTCATATCCTCAAGGGCTCTACATACGTGTCTTATACCTGCGACCGTTCGAAGAATCACAAGTCCGTGCTTGCGGTGTCACCCAATGTGCAAACCTCTATTCATGCCGGGCCCACTGGCGGCGGTGAATATGAGTCGGTTCTGGGAGCGTGGCAAATCGACAGCGCCACCGGCGATCTGCAGTTTTGCTTCCCTCCCGGGGTTTTGAACAATAAGGAAATAGGCGCCGACTGCATCAAGATCGATTACAAAAACCCGCCAAGGCAATAGCTTCGCGCGGGCGCCCATCTCGGCGCCCGCGAAAGGGCGGCGCCGTCACATCCCGCCCAAAATCTCCGCGACGGTGAATATGTCCTTGTCGCCGCGGCCGCACAGGTTCATCACCATCAGGTGATCTTTCGGCTTCTGAGGCGCGAGTTCGAACACCTTGGCCAGCGCGTGGGAAGGCTCCAGCGCCGGGATGATGCCTTCCAGCTTCGAGCAAAGCTGAAAGGCGTTCAGCGCCTCCTTGTCGGTCGCGTTGAGATATTTTACGCGACCGGATTCATGCAGCCAGCTGTGTTCCGGGCCGATGCCGGGATAGTCGAGCCCGGCGGAAATCGAATGGCCCTCCAATATTTGGCCGTCGTCGTCCATCAGCAGATAGGTGCGGTTGCCATGCAGCACGCCGGGGCGCCCGCCGGTCAGCGACGCCGCGTGGCCGTTCGGCACGTCGACGCCGTGTCCCGCCGCCTCGACCCCGTAAATCTCAATGCCTGCGTCGTCGAGGAAGGGGTGAAACAGCCCGATCGCATTGGAGCCGCCGCCGATGCAGGCGACCAATGAATCGGGTAGGCGGCCTTCCATCTCCTGCATTTGCGCGCGCGTTTCCGTGCCGATGATCGACTGGAAATCGCGCACCATCGCCGGATAGGGGTGCGGCCCCGCCGCCGTGCCGATGCAGTAGAAGGTGTCGGCGACATTGGTCACCCAATCGCGCAGCGCCTCGTTCATCGCGTCCTTCAAGGTGCGCGCGCCCGATTGCACCGGAATCACCTCGGCGCCCAGCATCTTCATGCGGAAGACATTGGGCTTCTGCCGCTCGACATCGACCGCGCCCATATAGACCACGCATTTAAGCCCAAAGCGCGCGCAGGCGGTGGCGGTCGCGACGCCATGCTGGCCGGCGCCCGTCTCCGCGATGATGCGCTGCTTGCCCATGCGCCGCGCCAGCAGAATCTGCCCCAGCACATTGTTGATCTTGTGCGCGCCGGTGTGGTTGAGCTCGTCGCGCTTGAAATAGACCTTGGCGCCGAGCCCATCGCCCGCCTGGGTCCGAAGATGCTCGGTGATGCGCTCGGCGAAATACAGCGGACTCGGCCGCCCGACGTAATGCTTATGCAGCCCTTGCAACTCGGCGTGAAAGGCGGGATCGACCTTGGCTCGCGCATAGGCCTGTTCGAGGTCGAGCACCAGCGGCATCAGGGTCTCGGCGACGAAGCGGCCGCCGAAAATGCCGAAGCGGCCGTTTTCGTCGGGACCGTTGCGGAAGGAATTGGGCGCGATCTGGTTCAACGGGCGATCCTCGAAGGGGTGGATTTTCAGCTCTTTTAAAGCGCTTTCGAGCGAAGTGGAAACCGGTTCGCGTGAAGAAAGCGCGTCGGAACCAATGAATCTAGAGTCTTTCCGTTTCAATGAGAACGGAAAGACTCTAGACCTTTGCCGTCGGCGATGAAAGCGCGCGCGCCGCGCCGACGAAGGCGTTGATGCGTGAAATGTCCTTGATTCCCCGTGCGCTCTCGACGCCCGACGACACATCGACCCCTGGCGCGCCCGTCGCTTTGAGGGCCTCAGCGAGGTTTTCCGCGCTCAGACCACCCGAGAGCATCCAGCTTATTGCGCTTATATTGCGCAGCAAACGCCAGTCGAAAACCACTCCCGCGCCGCCTGGAAGCCCCGCGCCCGGCGCCGGCTTGGCGTCGAAAAGAACTATGTCCGCGGCGGCGAATTCCTTCGCCTTTCGAACGTCATTCTCGGTCGCCACGCCGATCGCCTTGATCGCCGGCAGGCCGAAGCGCGCCTTCACGGCCTCGACCCTGGCTGGCGATTCCGAGCCGTGGAGTTGCAGATAGTCGGGCGACAGCGCCTCGACGACTGCATCCAGCGCGTCGTCGTCGGCGTCGACCGTCAGCGCCACTTTCTTGATCCGGCCCGACGCGAGCGCGCCAAGGCTTCGCGCCGCGTCGAGGTCGATATGACGCGGGCTTTTTTCATGGAACACGAAGCCCGCCATATCGGCGCCGGCGCCAATCGCGGCCTCCAGCGTCGGAGCCGTCGACAGGCCGCAGATTTTGACGATTACGCGCGGCACGGCGGTTCCCCAAAGCGGCGTCAGCCCCGGTTATAGGCGTCCTGGAAACGGACGATGTCGTCCTCGCCCAGATAGGAACCCGTCTGCACCTCGATCAGTTCGAGGTCGATCTTGCCGGGATTGCTGAGCCGATGCTTGCAGCCGATCGGCAGGTAGATCGACTCGTTCTCATGCACGAGATGCGTCTCGGCGTCGCGGCCGACTTCCGCCGTGCCCTTCACGACGATCCAATGCTCGGCGCGGTGAAAATGCTTTTGCAGCGATAGCCGCTCTCCCGGCTTCACCACGATGCGCTTGACCTGATAGCGCGAGCCGGCGTCCACCGACTGATAATAGCCCCAGGGGCGGAAAATCCGCTTGTGCTCGCCCGCCTCGCGCCGGTTCTCGCGCTTCAGCTGCGCCACGAGCTGCTTAACTTTGTCGCCGTGATCCTGGTGCAGCACCAGCACGGCGTCCTGCGTCGTCACCACGATCACGTCGTTGACGCCGACAATCGTGGTCAGCGTCTCGTCCGAGCGCAGATGCACGTTCGTCGAGTCCACGATCACGCCATTGCCGCGCACAGAATTGCCATGCGCGTCGCGGTCCGACAATTCCCATACCGCGCGCCAACTGCCGACGTCCGACCAGCCGATGTCGGCCGGGATCAGCGCCGCCTGCTGAGTTTTCTCCATGACCGCATAATCGATCGACTTCTGCGGCGCTTGTTCGAAGGCGGCCGCGTCGAGCACCAGAAAGCCCAGATCCGTCGTCGCCGCCTCAATCGCCGCCTCGGCCGCCGCGAAAATCTCCGGCTCGAATTTGGCGATTTCGGCCTGCATCACATCGGCGCGGAAAATGAAATTGCCGCTGTTCCAATAATAGCCGGCCTCGACGTAGCCTTGCGCGGTGGCGCGGTCCGGTTTTTCGACGAAGGCCTCGAGTTTCAGCACGTCGCCGCCCGGCGTCAGCGGCGCGCCCGCGCGCAGATAGCCGTAACCGGTCGCCGGCGAATCGGGTTTGACGCCCAAGGTCACGATGTAACCTTCCCGCGCGGCCGCCGCCGCCTTCTTGCACAGGTCGACGAGTCCCGGCTGGTCGCGCACGACATGATCGGCGGCCAGAACCACCACGATCGTCCCGGGCGAGCGCCGCGCGGCGAGACCCGCCGCCACCGCCACGGCGGGACCAGAATCACGCCGCATCGGCTCCAGCACGATGTCAGCCTTCGCGCCGATCTCGCGAAGCTGGTCGGCCAGCAAAAAGCGATAATCGACGCTCGAAATCACGACGGGCCGCTCGAAGGCCGGATCATCCAGCATCTGCATCGTCGTCTGAAAGGTCGATCGTTCCCCGATCAGCGGAATAAATTGCTTGGGCAGCGTTTCCCGGGACTCGGGCCACACGCGCGTTCCAGATCCTCCACACATGATAACAGGAAGGATTTTGGTCATAAGCCGCCTTTCGATTGAATGCATTTTCTTATAGCGAACCGCCGGGCGAGTCGCTCGAAAACACCGTGACGCCTCAGCTTTTTCCCCTTTTCTCCAGTTCGGCTTTCAGCGCTAGCAGCTTTGCGAACGGTGAGTCCGGATCCGGCAGGCGCTCGCGTCTTTGCGGCGGAACACTGGCTCCTCCCGGACGAGGGCGGTTCTCGTCCCTCGGTCCGCGATTGTCCCGCTGATCGGCGCGCGAACCCTGGCCTGGCTTGCCGCCGGATCGGAAACCGCCCTTCGGCGTGTCGGCGCGCGAATGGTTTCTCGCCGGGCGCTCGCCTTGAGAGCGCTCGTCGCGAGGCGACTCGGCCTGGGGACGCGCTTCTCGCGACTCGCCTTCGCGCGGCGGTTCGCGCCGCGACGGCTCGCCGCCCGTCTCCGCGCGCCGAGGCCTGCGCTCGCCTTCATGCCGGCGCTGCTGCGGAACGTGGCGCTGTGGCGACCATACTTCGATCAGCAGGGCCGCTTCGCCGGTTTCCACCACTGGAGCTTCCTCGGACGCGGCGCCCGAAGCCTCGACTTGTTCCGGGAGAGGAGCGGGCGTTTCCGCCGTCGGCTCGGCCGTGGCGGGCGTCGTCTCCTCCGCTTGCGCGGCCTCGGCGGGCTCGCTCTCNNCCGGCGCGGGAACTGGCGCGGCCGATTCGCTCGCGGCGGGCTCGACCTGCTCTCCTGGCTCGGTCTCCGCAGCCGGAGAATCCGAGGCGTCTTCCGCCACGACCGGCGTGAGCGGCTGCATTGGGGCCGCCATGATCAGCGGCGCGGTGATCGCGGGGCCGGGACGTTTCGCGCCGGCGTAACCGAGCGATCGCAAAATCGAGGAGAAGGCGTCGCCCGCGCAGCCAGTCAGCGAGGTCATCGCGACCGTGACGACGAAACCGTCGGCGTCGGCGGCGCCGGCCGGCGGCTCGCCAACGCTGACGCCCGGTCTATAGGCTATCGCGGGGCGGATAAGATCGGCGAGGCGTTCGAGAATATCGACGCGCACGACGCGCTCGCCGCAAAGACGATAGCCCGCCGCGCGATAAAACCCTTTGGCGATGGCGGGATCCGCGGCGAAGGAGGTGCGGCCCGAGGCGGCGAGATGCGGAGCTTCCTCCAGCCCCTTGATGTTTTCCAGCCCGCCATGGCGCAACGCCCACAGCAGCGCGGCGAGAGTGCGCGGCGCCGGCTTCAGAAGCAGCGGCAGATAAAGGTGATAGGCGCCGAAACGAACGCCGAGCTTACGCAGCGCGGCGCGGTCTTCTTGCGAGAAGCTCTTGATTTCCTTGGCGACCCGGCCGCGCTCCAGCACGCCCAGCTCTTCCGCGATCTGGAAGGCGACGCCGCGCACCGCGCCCGACAGTCCCTCGCCCGATTCGAGCTGTTCCAGCGCGCCGAGCAGTTTCTTGACCCGCTGCGACAGCCATAGCTCCAGACGCTGCTTCACCTTATCCAGGGCCGCGCCGGTGAGCTGCTCGTCGGCGAGCACATGCGCCGTTGGTCTGAGAACGCCGGACCCTTGCGCGATCTTGCCGACCGGTTCGCCCAGCCAGCGGATCGTCCCGTCGTTGCCGAGCACGAAGGCGTCGTCCACGGCGTCGAAGATACGGGTCGCGCGGGCGTCGAACTCGCTGGCGAGGGCCTTTTGCGCCGCGGCGTTCAGAGCCTTGGCGGCTTCGCCCGCCGCCCCCGGATCGGCCGTGAAACGGAAACCCTGTAAAGATCCGACATGCTGACCTTCGACGATAACGTCGCCGGCTGCGGTAATTTCGGCTTCGAGCATTGTATTCTCTCTAAGACAGCGCATCAGCACGCTGGTGCGGCGATCGACGAAACGCTGGGTGAGACGATCGTGAAGCGCGTCGGATATCCTGTCCTCTACCTGACGCGCGACGCTCTGCCAATGGTCGGAATTTTCCAGCCACCCGGAACGATGGGCGACGAAGCTCCATGTTCGCACCTGCGCGAGGCGGTTGGCAAGGGTCGCGATGTCGCCGTCGACGCGATCGGCGACCGCGAATTGGCGGGCCATCCAGTCGTCGGGGATTTTGCCGCGCCGGACGACGAAGCCAAAAATCGTCGTCGCGAGCTCGGCGTGCGCCGCCGGCGAGGTCTTGCGGTAGTCGGGAATCTGGCACGCCTCCCACAGTCTCGCTATATCCGCCGGTGTCTTGGCGTTGCGGCGAACGTGGTCGTCGCGGCACAAGGCCTCCAGCGCCAGTTGGTCCTCTCGCGCCGGCGCGCGGGCGAGACAGGGATTGCTCGGCAATACGTCGAGCGAGGCCGCGAGCGCTTCGAGCGAGGAGAAATCGAGCTCCGGGTTGCGCCATTGCAGAGTCGTCACCGGTTCGAAGCAATGTTCCTCCAGCGCCTCGATCAAGTCCTCGTCGAAGGGCGGGCAGCGCCCCGTCGTGCCAAAGGTGCCGTCGTTCATGTGGCGCCCCGCCCGCCCGGCGATCTGGCCAAATTCCGCGGCGGCGAGCCGACGAAAGCGCCATCCGTCGAATTTCTGATCGGCGGCGAAAGCGATGTGATCGATGTCGAGATTGAGACCCATTCCGATCGCGTCGGTGGCGACGATGTAATCCACCTCGCCATTTTGATAAAGTTCGACCTGGGCGTTGCGGGTCTTGGGGCTGAGCGCGCCGATCACGACGGCGGCACCGCCCCTTTGACGCTTGATCCATTCCGCGATGGCGTAAACATCTTCGGCCGAAAAGGCCACAATGGCGCTGCGCGGCGGCAAACGGGCGATCTTGCGCTGGCCGGCGTAAGCGAGGCGCGACAGCCGCGGGCGCGAGAAAATCGGCGCGCCGGGCAAAAATCGTTCGATAAGGGGCGCCATGACGCCGGCGCCGATCAACAGCGTCTCCTTTCGGCCGCGCCAGCGCAGCAGGCGGTCGGTGAAGACATGGCCGCGATCGAAATCCGCCGCGAGCTGCACCTCGTCAATCGCGACGAAATCGACGTTTAAATCGCGCGGCATCGCCTCTACGGTGGCGATCCAGTAGCTTGGGGCGCGTGGTTTTATTTTCTCCTCGCCGGTCACCAGCGCGACATTTTCCGCGCCGACCCGTTGCGCGACGCGGGTATAGACCTCGCGCGCCAAGAGGCGCAACGGCAAGCCGATCATCCCCGTGCGGAATGAAAGCATCCGCTCGATGGCGTGATGGGTCTTTCCGGTGTTCGTGGGGCCGAGCACCGCGCAAACCCCATCCCGCCGCGCGCTCTCGATCCGGCCCGGCGCCCATCGCGCCGCCGGTGGCCCGCCAAGCAGATCCTGCATGGTTTCCAGCTGGCTCTCCCGCCGAGTTAACCGTTAGGCTCCTCGTGACCCTGGCTTCGCCGCGCCGCGGTCGCGGCGATTTGGCGGTGGGTTGCTCACGAAATTCGCGTTCCCGGCCCGCGATGATGTTCCATATCGGAGCTTTCGTGTCGAGACGATTTAACTTCCGAACAGGCTGCGAACGAAACGCGCCCGAATCGCTCACCGACGGTAAGTCCCGCTCTGTTCCCCCAGATATGGTGATCTTTCGGAGGTTCAACGCTACAATTTGTTTTTGGTCGCCGCAAGGCGCATTTTCGATCCCGCGGATCGAAGGACTCCGCCTCGCCTTTTTGTCAATCGCTTCCCGCGCTCGTTGATCGGCGCCTAATTGCCTCGCGGATTTCGGGTATGATGAAGGCAAAGCGCCTGGCGCTAACAAATGGCCGGCGCGGCGCTAATGCATTGCCGGCGACGCCATATGTGCTTTCAAGACCTCCTCGGACGTGGCGTCGATCTCTTCGAGCAAAATCTCATATCCCCAGAGATTGGCGATTTGCCCCAGAACAAGCGAAGTGTTGCCGAGATCGAGGAGCTTGCCGTCGACCACTTTGTGACGCATTACGAGCTTGCGACTGCCAGCGAGGTCCACGTCCACGACCTGGATGTCGGGGATTTTTCGCGCGGCTTCGTACTCGGCGGCGAGGCTTCGCCTCAGATCCCGGTAGCCGCGCTCATTGTGGATCGCGCTGACCTCCAATTGTGGAGCATCGTCTTCATCGACGATATGGAACAGCCGCCACTTACGGATGAGATTTGGACTTAAGAATTGGGCGATGAAACTGTCGTCTCGGTAATTGGCCCAGATATCGCGAAGCACCGCCATCTCGTCGCCTCGGCCAGCTATCTCGGGAAACCACGCCCGATCCTCCTCGGTCGGTTGCAGCACGATGCGCGCGAGATCCCTCATCATATCGAAACCCAGCGCGTAAGGGTTTACCCCGCTATAGGCGCGATCGTAACAATCTGGTTGGCGAATTACGTTGGTGTGCGATCGCAGAAACTCAAGGAAGCTGCCGTCGCCAATCCGCCGCGTCTCGTGCAGAGTGTTCATAATGCGGTAATGGCAATAGGTCGCGCAGCCCTCGTTCATGACTTTCGTCAACTGCTGCGGGTAAAAATATTGTGCGATCAGTCTGACAATGCGCAACACTTCGCGCTGCCAAGGATAGAGTTTCGGCGCCGTCTTCTCGAGGAAATAGAGGATGTTTTCCTGCGGCAGGCGCAGCATTGTGCGCCGACGATCCACCGCCATCGTCGAGGCGTCCCGCGAGCTTCCGGGCACGGTTCGCCAGAGGTCGTTGTAAAGCCTTTCTCGCTCCTGCATGCGGTCGCGCTCGCGCTTCTCTTCCGAGCGCAGATCGAGCGGCTTCTTGTGCGGATAATGGTCTATGCCCTGCGGCATTAATGCATGCGCGGCGTCGAGCAATCGCTCTACCTCGGACTCGCCATAACGCTCCTCACAATTCGCGATATAGTTTTTGGCGTAGGCGAGGTAATCCAGAATACTGCCGGGGTCCGTCCACTGACGGAATTGATAATTGTTCTTGAAAAAGTGATTGTGCCCGAATGCCGCGTGGGCGATCACCAGAGCCTGCATCGTGGCGGTGTTCTCCTCCATGATGTAGCTTATGCAAGGGTTGGAGTTGATCACTATCTCATAGGCGAGGCCCTGCAATCCCGCGCGGTAGACGCCCTCGTGCTGCGCGAACCGCTTGCCGAAGGACCAGTGCCGGTAGAACAGCGGCATGCCGGCCGACGCATAGGCGTCCAGCATTTGCTCGGCCGTGATGACTTCGATCTGATTTGGGAAAATATCCAGGCCGAGCTTCTCGTCCGCGATCCGGGCGACCGCTTCATGAATTCGTTGGATCGTTTGGAAATCCCAATCATTGCTTTCGAAAAGGAGGGAGTCGTCGTTCATCGCGGAGTCTCCCCGGCGCTGACGCCGCGGCGTTGGAATAGCTGCCGGAACACCGGATAGATATGGTCGCGGCGCGAGACGCGTCGCATCTGGAACGCCGCTTTCTGACTTCGCAACGTCGCGTAGGCCAACCACAATGAGCTCTGGCTCTCGTGCTGCGCGGGACCGGACATGTCGGTATTTGGATCGGCGACCTCCACATAGGCGAAGTACTGACACAGCGGCAGGATCGCCTCCTTCAGCAACTCCCGCGTCTGCTCATTGTCGCTCGGTTGATTGTCACCGTCAGACGCTTGCGCGGCGTAAATATTCCAACTCGCGGGATCGTAACGGTCCTTTACGATCCGCGCCATTTCCACAAAGGCCGACGACACCAGAGTGCCGCCGGTTTCGACCGAGCGGAAAAACGTTTCCTCGTCGACCTCCTGGGCCTTGTCCGTGTGTCTGATGAAAACAAGTTCGACGCGTGTGTAGCGGCGAGTCAGGAACACATGCAGCAACATGAAGAAACGCTTCGCCAAGTCCTTCATGTGCGCGGTCATCGAACCGGAGACGTCCATCAGGCAAAACATGACGGCTTGCGCGACCGGTCTCGGGAAACGCTCGAAGCGGCGATAACGCAAATCGACGGGATCGAGGTACGAGATGTGAAGCCGTCGCTCGCGCGCTATGTCCAGTTCCTTTTGAAGTCGATCGACCGCCGCGTCTTGCGACAAGCTCGCGGCGGCGAGTTCCGCCTCCATTCGCTCGATCGCGTCGCTCCCGGGCCTTCCCAATGCGATGCGTCGCGCGAGCGACATCCGCATCGTCCGTCCCAACGAGAGGTTCGCCGGGGTTCCCGTCGTTGTGTAACCGGCGCGCCGCACTCCCTCTTTTTGAGCGCCGACCATTCGTCGCTTGGCGAGATCGGGCAATTCCAGGTCATCCAGAAAAATGCGCAGAAATTCGTCCCGGGTAAGAACGAATCTGAAGGCATCCTCCTGATTATCCTCCGTACCCATGGCGCCGCCGGAGCTTTCCTCGCCGCCCTTCGGGCGGTCTATGAGATCGCCTTCAACATATTCGCGATTGCCGGGCAGGATTACATCGCGACGGTTGCCGCGCACGTGTTGGAAATACGGCTCTCGCGTGCCTTCCGCCGGGATCGTGACCTCGCCGGGCTTTTCCAAGTCGCCGATGGCTCGATCTCGCGTGGCGTCGCGAACCGCGCGCTCCACCATATCCTTTGCGCGCCGCAGGAAGCGCTGACGATTTTCAAAGCTCTTGCCTCCCGGATTCAGGCGGCGATCGACAATGCGCATGGCTCCCACCACTTACCCGTTGTTGCTCGCGTCCTGTTCTTTGCGGTGCGCCACGATCAACTCGCTTGCTTCACGCGCATGTACCATTCCACGAGACGGCGCACTTGCCGTTCGGTGTACCCGCGCGTAACCATCCGGCTGACGAATTCACCATGTTTGTTCTCACTTTCCGTATCCTTTTTCGTTGCGAAGCTAATAACGGGCAACAGATCCTCGACTTGTGAGAACATTCTTTTCTCGATCACTTCGCGTATCTTCTCATAGCTCGCCCAGGAAGGATTGCGACCCTTGTTCGACGCCCGCCAGCGCAAAGCGAACTTCACGACTTCGTTACGGAAATCCTTCGGATTCGCGATTCCCGCGGGTTTCTCGACCTTCGTAAGCTCTTGATTCAAGAGCTCCCGATCCAGCAACTGTCCCGTGTCGGGATCCTTGAAATCCTGATCCTCGATCCAAGCGTCCGCATAATCGATATAACGATCAAACAGGTTCTGGCCATAATCCTGATAGGACTCGAGATAGGCTTTTTGGATCTCGTTTCCGATGAATTCCGCATAACGCGGCGCGAGATCGCCCTTTATAAACTCCAGGTAGCGCTTCTCGGTTTCGGCGGGAAGCTGTTCGCGCCGAAGCGCCTGTTCGAGCACATACATGAGATGAACAGGGTCCGCCGCGATCTCCACGGTGTCATGATTGAACGTCGCCGCGAGAACCTTGAACGCGAAGCGTGTCGAAAGCCCGTTCATGCCTTCGTCGATGCCGGCCGCTTCCCGGTATTCCAGCACGCTGCGCGCGCGCGGATCAACGTCGCGCAGACTTTCGCCGTCATAGACCCGCATTTTCGAGAACGGCGTCGAATTCGCATGCGGGCTCAGCCGGGATAGCACAATGAATCTCGCGAGCATTTCCAGAGTGTTCGGCGCGCAGCTGGCGTTCGCGAGTTCCGATCCCCTGAGCAGTTTCTCGTAGATTCGCTGTTCTTCGGTGACACGAAGGCAGTAGGGAACCTTGATTACGTAAATGCGGTCGATAAACGCCTCGTTGTTTCGGTTAGCCTTGAACGCCTGCCATTCGGCTTCATTCGAATGCGCCATGACTATTCCCGAAAAGGGAATGGCGCCGATGTTTTCAGTGCCGATATAGTTGCCTTCCTGCGTCGCGGTCAGCAGCGGATGCAGCATCTTGATCGGCGCCTTGAACATCTCGACGAACTCGAGCAATCCCTGGTTCGCGCGGTTTAGCCCCCCTGAGTAGCTGTAGGCGTCGGGATCAGCCTGCGCGAGCGCTTCCAATTTGCGGATATCGACCTTGCCGACGAGGGACGAAATATCCTGATTGTTCTCGTCGCCGGGTTCTGTCTTGGCGATGGCGACCTGCCGAAGCCGCGATGGAGAAACCTTCACGACGGTAAACCTCGTAATGTCTCCGCCGAATTCATCGAGTCGTTTGAGGCACCATGGACTCATCGGCGCGCCGAGCCGACGACGGGGAATGCCGTATCGTTCTTCCAATACCTGCCCAGCTTCCGCTGGATTGAACAGGCCGAGCGGACTCTCGAAGACCGGGCTAAGTTGATCGTTGGCCTTCAATACGTAAATGGGGTTGACCTCCATCAACGCTTTTAGCCGTTCCGCCAGAGACGATTTTCCGCCACCGACGGGACCGAGCAAGTAGAGTATCTGTTTGCGCTCCTCGAGGCCCTGCGCCGCATGACGGAAGAAACTGACGATGCGTTCAATCGTTTCTTCCATGCCAAAAAATTCGGCGAAGGCCGGATAGACCCGAATGGTCCTGTTCATAAAGATGCGGCCCAGCCGCTGATCCTTGGAGGTGTCCAGGAACTCGGGATCGCCGATCGCGTGCAGGATCCGTTCGGCGGTGCTCGCGTAGGCCTTGGGATCCGTGCGGCACAGATCAAGATACGCGGCAAGCGACATCTCCGTCGCTTGCCGCTCTCTGTAGGATTGTGTGAAGTCAGCGAAAACGTCACTTTGTTTCATCGCCACACCATTCGTCGTCTGGAACCGAAGCCTGATTATTGGGAGCGCCCCTTAGGCTGAAGGGCATTCACCGTTCTGGCTGTTTCACCGTCTTGACCTCAATCATGTCCTGCCGCCTCTCCGACCATCGCGCCCATGGCGCGAGAACTCATTGGTTTGAATATGTGCATCGTTTCGGCGGAAGGGTAGCCGTTAGGCTGTTTTAACGAGAGAAAATTTACGAGTGCCTGCAAGAATGAAACCACGCCGCCGAGAATCAGGTGGGTCAGACCGAGAAGGTCGGCGCCGGGGGCGGGGCAAGGGGCGTTCATCCCTGAAACCACTTCAAAACCAATATCGGAACCCCGATAAAAAACAACCAGCTCCGTCGTAAGTGCGGCTTTCGAAACACCGGAACCACTGAACGCTTGACCGCGCTCGGCTCCAAAGAGTCGGGCCACTAGAAGGTTTGTGCGACGAACCTATCTAAATGCTCGCTCGTGGCCGCAACAGCCGGTAAAAGATGTCGACGCATCAGCTTTCTACATCTGCCTCGTCGCCAGCGATAAAGTCGAGCCCCGATCAATCCGGCGTTCTCAATTTTATGTCCGGAGGCGGCGTTATGGGCGCGCGGATGCGCGCTTTCGATTGGTCCGAGACGCCGCTCGGCGCGCCTGAGACTTGGCCGCAAAGTCTAAAGACCGCTGTCCACATTATGCTCACGTCTAGGTTCGCGATGTGGATGGCCTGGGGACCGGAGCTTACATTTCTGTGCAACGACGCTTACCTGCCCACGACAGGATTGAAGCGCGACTGGGTTTTGGGAGCGCGATCGGACCACATCTGGGCTGAGATCTGGAACGACATCGGTCCTCGGATCGAGCACGTGCTCCGCACTGGCGAAGCAACGTGGGACGAGCAGCTACGCCTCTATCTCCAACGTAGTGGATTTTGCGAAGAAACCTACCATACATTTTCTTATTCGCCGCTGACGGACGATCGAGGCGACACCGCCGGGATGCTTTGTGTCGTGAACGAGGTGACGCAACGCGTCTTCGCCGAGCGTCAGCTTGCGAAATTGCGAGATCTGGGCGGCAGGCTGGCTGGCGCCCCAACCCGCGCGGCGGTCATGGCGGCGTTCGAGTCTTGTACCTCGGAAGACTCTCCGGACCTTCCGTTCGTGCTCGCCTATCTCTGCGAGGAAGCAAACGCGGCGCCGAACCTGGCCGCATTCCACGGATTGCAAAAATCGAATCCCTTGACCGCGATAAGCTATTGGCTGGGGAACAGGCGGAATTTACCATCGTTCGGCGACGCCTTTTACGACGTCGTGCAGATAGCGACGCCTCGCGGCCAGGAGGGGGCCTTTCGGGGGAAGGGTCCCGATCGCGCGCTCGTCATGCCGATCGCGGGCGGCGAAGGACTCGTCCCCTTGGGATTCATGGTCGCGGGCTTAAATCCGCACCGAACATTAGATCAGAGCTATCGCGGGTTCATCGAACTCTTGACCGGGCAGATCGCGGCGGCGGTCGCCCGAGCGGATGAGTATGAGCGTGAGCGCTCTCGCGCCGAAGCATTGGCGGAAATCGATCGCGCCAAGACCGCCTTCTTTTCGAATGTCTCTCACGAATTTCGTACGCCGCTGACGCTTATGCTTGGGCCGCTGGAGGATGCGCTTGCCGATTTGACGAATGTCCCGATTGTGCATGCCGAACGCATAAAGGTCGCGCATCGAAATGGCGCCCGCCTGCTCCGTCTCGTCAACGCGCTTCTGGACTTTTCACGGATCGAGGCGGGGCGGACCAAGGCGAGCTTCGAGCCCATCGACATTGGAGCGCTGACTACCGAGCTTGCGTCGACCTTTCGGTCGGCTTGCGAACGCGCGGGGTTATCCCTCGAAGTGGATTGCGAGACCTTGGCGGAGGCAGCCTACGTCGACCGCGAGATGTGGGAAAAGATTGTCCTTAACCTGCTATCCAACGCGTTTAAGTTTACGCTTAAGGGAGGTATCGCGGTTCGGCTGCATGGTGAGGCGGGGAAGATCGTTCTTGAAGTCGCGGACACCGGGAATGGGATTCCAAAGTCGGAACTGCCCCGGCTGTTCGAACGCTTCCACAGAGTGGAGGGGGCCGGCGGCCGCTCGTTCGAAGGCTCGGGCATTGGCTTGGCGCTCGTTCAGGAACTCGTGCGTATTCACGGCGGCCAAATTGCCGTCGAGAGCGAGGAAGGCCGCGGCACGGTCTTTCGCGTGCGACTGCCCTTCGGCTTCGCGCACTTGCCCGCGGATAAGATCAAGGCGAAGGGGACTACAGCCCCGGTAAGCGCGGACGCCTATGTCGAGGAAGCGTTGCGCTGGCTTCCCGACGCGTCGCGCGACGATGTCATTTTCGACGTAGGGCGCAAGACCCTGCAATCGGCGGCGAGGCATGACGCGCACGTGCTCCTCGCGGACGATAACGCCGATCTGCGCGACTACGTCCGTCGACTGCTCGAAGCGGGCGGCTACTCGGTCCAAGCGGTCTCGGATGGCTACGCCGCTCTGGATGCGGCGCGCGCTCGTCGACCAGACTTGCTCCTTACCGACGTAATGATGCCCCGGATGGACGGTTTCGCGCTCCTCTCGACCATTCGCAACGATGAAACTCTCGCGGACCTCCCCGTCATAATGCTGTCGGCGCGCGCAGGAGAAGAAGCGCAAGTCGAAGGACTAACAAAGGGCGCCGATGATTATCTCGCGAAGCCGTTCTCGGCGCGAGAGCTCCTGGCCCGTGTCTCGGGCACGATCGCAATGGCTCATGTTCGTCGGCAAGCCGCGGAAGACGTTAGAAAGGCGAACCGGGCGCTGGCTTTGGAGCGGGAGTTCCTGTCATCGGTTCTCGCAAAGGCGCCCGTCGGCATTTCGATCGCGAATGCGGACGGAGAGATTTTTATGCTCAATGAGCGCGCCATGGAGTTAATTGGCGAACATTCCGCGCAATCCAATTCCCGAAACTCCATTTTTGAAGCCGTTCACACCGATGGTCGACCGTATGCGCCACACGAATATCCCACTCTGCGCGCGGCGCTGGGCGAAACGATCGAGGCAGAACGCATGGTGTGCCTTCGCTCGGACCTGGGCGACGGAGGACGCATTGTCCTCGAAGTCGACGCCGCGCCAATTCGCGACGCCAATGGTGCGCTCGTCGGCGCCGTGACCGTCTTCGAAGACGCGGGATTGCGCGACCGCGCCGAGGAGGAGCTGAGGCGACGCGTCGCGACCGCCGTCGCCGAACGGGAGGACGCGCTGGCCCAGCTTCATCAGATCGCAAAACTGGAAATCATTGGTCAACTGACCGGAGGCGTCGCGCACGACTTCAACAATCTACTCACCCCGATCATGGGCGCTCTCGACTACCTGCGGCGCAAATCGGATGGCGACGAGCGGACGACCCAGCGCATCGGCAGCGCGTTGCAGGCAGCCGAGCGTTCGCGCACTCTTATACAGCGGTTGCTCGCGTTCGCGCGGCGCCAAAATCTTGAAGCGCAACCCGTCGACGTCGCGGGACTCGTGGATGGCATGCGCGATCTGATCCAACGGAGTCTTGGCGTTGGAGTTTCTCTAAAAGTTACCGCGCCGACGAATTTGCCCGCGGCGAAAGTCGACCCCAATCAGTTGGAGCTCGCGATCCTCAATCTTTGCGTTAATGCGCGTGACGCGATGGGCGAGAATGGTTCGCTGACGATTGAAGCGCGGCAAGCGGACGAAGATGCAGCCCGGCCGCCGGGCCTGGGGGAGGGGGCGTATATACGAATAAACGTCAGTGACACGGGCTGTGGCATGGACGCCGCGACTTTGAAGCGAGCTATCGAGCCTTTCTACACCACCAAGGCTCCCGGGCAGGGCACCGGCTTAGGACTTTCGATGGTCGATGGACTCGCGGCGCAATCAGGCGGCGCATTCAGCTTGTCAAGCCAAGTGGGAGTCGGCGCCTGTGCGTCGTTGTGGTTGCCTGTCTCCGATGTACAGGCCCCCCCGATCGCGGTGAGCGAGATTGTCGGCGAAAGGGCGACGACGGCGGCGAAAGTTCTTCTCGTGGACGACGAAGAGATTGTTCGCGAAGCGACGGCCGCTATGCTTACCGACGCCGGATATACGGTAATGCAGGCAGGTTCCGCCGCGGAAGCGCTCAAGATCGCGCGCGGGGAGAGCGAGCCCGATATTGTCGTCGCGGATTATAAAATGCCAGGGATGAGCGGTATCGAGCTTGCCGAGGCGCTGCGGGCGACGCGCCCCTCTATCCCCATTTTGCTAATAACGGGGTTTGCAAATCTAACCGACGCGGACTCTGGCGGATTGCCACGACTGGCGAAGCCGTTCCGAGAGGTGGAGATCGCGGCGCGCGTCGCAAAACTGCTGGAAGGCGCCACCGCGGCAAAATCGGAGTTGCGTATCCTCGTGGTGGAAGATGAACCGGCCATTGCGCTGGAGCTTGTCTCTGTAATCGAAGAAGAGGTTGGCCGCGCTGTAATGGGTGTCGCCAGCTCTGTCGATGAAGCACTTGCGCTGATCGCCTTGGAGCGTCCAAATGGGGCGGTTCTCGACGCAAATCTGAACGGCTCGACCTCGGTCAAGATCGCGCAAGCGCTACGACGCGAGGACACGCCATTTTTCGTGCTCTCGGGTTACTGCGCAAAGAGTTCCCTTCCGCCTCCACTCAATGAGGCGCCATTTCTGCAAAAGCCCTATCGTGAAGGCGAGCTCTTACAACAGATCCGCGGCCTCCTTGCCGCTAACCGGAAAAGCCATCGCAACTGCTAGTAAATTACGTCATTGATTTTGCTGGTAAGCTCTGAATCACCTCTATTGCCGCCGCGCAAATTGCGCCAGCGTTCCTCCAGGACGACCAACGGGGCGGCGAGGAGCCATCAAGACCTCCCAATCGGACGCCTTGAACCACGTCACACGAAGATTTAATAGATTCTGAAGCTAATCCTTCGCAAAAGCCGTCTGGTAATCGTATACAGTTAAGCCAGTGCTGGTCCGAGATGCGAGAGACGAGAAATGTATAATGTCGGCAGTTACCTCGCAGCGCGTTTGACTCAAATTGGCCTGAAGCACCATTTCGTGGTCGCGGGCGATTTCAATCTCGTGCTTCTGGACCAGCTCCTGACGAATGGGGGGCTTGAGCAGGTTTACTGCTGCAACGAACTCAACTGCGGTTACGCCGCGGAGGGTTACGCCCGCGCCCGCGGGGCGGCCGCGGCCGTCGTCACCTTCAGCGTCGGCGGCCTTTCGGCGATCAACGCCATCGCCGGCGCCTATGCCGAAAATCTGCCGGTGATCATGATTTCGGGCGCGCCCAACTCCAACGATCGGGCCACCGATCATTTGCTCCATCACACGCTTGCCACGCATGATAACTCCTATCAGCTGGAGATGGCGAAGCGGGTGACCTGCGCCGCCGTTTCGATCACTTCGGCGGCCGATGCGCCCCATCTGATCGACTTCGCGCTACGCGCGGCGTTGCGGGAGAAAAAGCCCGCCTATATCGAAATCGCCTGCAACATCGCCGGCGCGCCTTGCGCCTCGCCGGGACCGATCAGCGCCATCATCGCCGAGGAGCCGAGCGACGCCGCGAGCCTGGAAGCGTCGGTGGCGGCGACGGTCGAGTTTTTGCAGGACAAGCAGAAGCCCGTGCTGCTGATCGGCAGCAAGCTCAGAGCCGCCGGGGCGGAGAGAGAAGCGATCGAACTCGCCGAAGCGCTCGGCTGCGCGGTGACGACGATGGCCGCCGCCAAGAGCTTCTTTCCCGAAAATCATCCCCAGTTCGCAGGCATTTATTGGGGCGACATCAGTTCGCCGGGCGCGCGCGAAATCGTCGACTGGGCCGACGCGATTCTCTGCATTGGCGCGATCTTCAATGATTACTCGACCCTTGGCTGGACCGCGATGCCGAGCGGCCCCCATGTCCTGACGGCCGAGGAAGGCCGCATTCACTTCGGCGGACATGATTTCGGGGGCGTCCATCTGCGCGAGTTCCTCTCGCAACTCGCCCGCGAAGCGCCGAAGAAGGACGCGACAATGGTGCAATTCCCGCGGCTGCGCTCAGAGCACGCGCCCGCTGTCGCCGCCGCGCCCGACGCCAAGCTTACACGGCTGGAGGTCGTGCGGCAGATCCAGTCGTTGCTCACCGCCGACGCCACGGTCATCGCCGAAACCGGCGACTCCTGGTTCAACGGCGTGAGCCTGAAACTCCCGGGCGGCGCGCGTTTTGAGATCGAGATGCAATGGGGCTCGATCGGTTGGTCCGTGCCGGCGACATTCGGCTACGCGGTGGGCGCGCCCGAACGCCGGGTCATCGCGATGATCGGCGACGGCTCCTTCCAGCTCACGGCGCAGGAAGTGTCGCAGATGATCCGCCGCAAGCTTCCGGTGATCATCTTCCTGATCAACAATCGCGGCTACACGATCGAGGTCGAGATCCACGACGGCCCTTACAACGACATCAAGAACTGGGACTACGCCGGGCTGATCAACGTCTTCAACGCCGAGGACGGCCGCGGCCTCGGCGTCCGCGTCGCGACCGCGGGCGAACTTACGGAAGCGATCAAGGCCGCGCTGGCCAATCGCGAAGGGCCCACGCTGATCGAGTGCGGGATCGAGCGCGACGACTGCAGCGCCGATCTCATCACATTCGGACGCCGCGTCGCCGCCGCGAACGCGCGGCCGCCGCGGAACTGAATCAAAAACAACGATAAACTCGATTTTCAACACGGGAGGACGGCGTATGGCCGATAATGCGCGCGGAGCGACTTTGCTGCACGATCCGAGACTGAACAAGGGCACGGCTTTCCCGGCGGAAGAGCGCCAGAAGCTTGGACTCGAAGGGCTGCTTCCGCCCGCCGTCATCCCACTGGAGCTGCAGGTGACTCGCGTGCATAGCGAGATCGACGGGCTGCAGGACGATTTACAGAAATATCTGGCGCTGTCCGATCTGCAGGCGCGCAACGAACGGCTGTTTTACGCCGTGCTCATGTCGGACCCCGCGAAATACATACCGCTGGTGTACACGCCGACCGTCGGCGAAGCCTGTCAGAAGTTCTCGGGCATCTTCCGCGCCACGCGCGGCATGTATCTGCCCATCACCGCCCGCGGCCGCCTGCAGGAGATCCTGCGCAACTGGCCGCAAAGCGACGTGCGTTTCATTGTCGTGACGGATGGCGAGCGCATCCTCGGTCTCGGCGATCTCGGCGTGGACGGCATGGGCATAGCGATCGGCAAGCTCGCGCTCTATACCGCCTGCGCCGGCGTGCCGCCGCAATATTGTCTGCCGGTCGTGCTCGACGTCGGCACGAACAACCATGCGCTCCTCGAAGATCCACTTTACTTCGGTCTGCGTCAGGAGCGCGTGCGCGGGGAGGAATATGCGGCCTTCGTCGATGAATTCGTCGCCGTGGCGCAGACGCTCTATCCCAAGACCTGCATCCAGTGGGAGGATTTCGCGAACTTCAATGCGGTTCCGATCCTCGAGAGATATCGCGACAAGATCTGCACCTACAACGACGACATCCAGGGCACGGCCGGCATCGCGCTCGCCGGCGTCTTCGCGGCGCTGCGCGTCACCAAGCAGAAGCTCGCCGACCAGCGCTTTCTCTTCCTGGGCGGCGGCTCGGCCGGCTCGGGCATCGCGGAGCTGATCAGCCAGGCGATGGCGATGGAAGGCTTGAGCATCGACGAGGCGCGCAAACGCAACGCCCTCTTCGACATCAACGGCCTGATCGTCTCTTCGCGCAGCGACCTCACCGACTTCCAGAAACCCTTCGCGCTGGATCACGCGCCGGTGAACACCTTCGTCGAGGCGATCAAGGCGCTGAAGCCGACCGGCATCATCGGCGTCAGCACCGTGCCGAAACTCTTCACTCGTCAGGTGATCGAGGCGATGTCCGCGCTCAACGAGCGACCGATCATCTTCCCCTACTCCAATCCCACCTCGCGCTCCGAATGCACGGCGGAGGAGGCCTATCGGTGGTCGGACGGCCGCGCCATCTTCGCAAGCGGCAGCCCCTTCGCGCCCGTCGAGATAATGGGACGCAAATTCGTTCCGGGGCAGGGCAACAACATCTACATCTTCCCGGCGATGGGCATGGCGGTCTATGCGACCGAGGCGACGCGAGTCACGGAAGAGATGTTCATCATCGCCGCGAAGGCGGTCGCCGAACAGGTCACCGAGGAAAATCTCGCCGCCGGGCTGATCTACCCGCCGCAAAGTCATATCCTCGGCGCTTCGCTTCATGTCGCGGAGCGTGTGGCGACCTACATCTACGACAAGGGTCTTGCCCGCGCCCCGCGCCCTGGCGACGTCGCCGCCCTCATTCGCGAGCGCGCCTATCGTCCAGCGTATGAGCAGGAGTGAGTGGATGAGATCTCGAACGCCCGCAAAGAAAACGACAGCCTCGGCGAGGTTGATGTCCTCGCCGACAAACTCCGGGGCGCGCAAACCCAGCGCTCTCTCGCGCATTTCAGCATCGGCGCGGTTTCAATGCCGCGCGAGATGATCGGCTCTTACGCCGTGCTGAAAAAGGCGACGGCGATTTGGACCGAAGTTGCATATTCTCACCGACGATGGCTCCCGGCGGCGGGATCATTCCGGGCGTCGAGCATCGCTCGCGAATGGGCTTGAACAATCGCGCCGAAAGAACGGCCGGCGCTCCACAACGGGCGATTTGCGGCGGTTTGCCGTTCAGCCGCCCGCGATAGGTGGCGATAAGGTTCCGGCTCGTTTTTGGGCAAAGTGCGGGCGCGAGGTAATTTTGTCGCTTCTTAAAGGCCGCGCCGTCCGCCTTCGTCCGTGAAAATCCACCGCAAGCGCCGCTCGATTGTAAGACCGAAAGCACCAGCTGATTTCAATTCAAATAAAAGCGAATGATTGCAAAAGCACTTGGCGGAGAGGGATAAATTAGGCCCTCGCGGCCGTATATCCAATAAAATAAATTAGTTCCGATGCGCCCTTGTTGATCGTGCGTACCCCTCTCGTGTGCCACTCGCAACCGTTGATTTAATCGCCTCCGCGAAAAAACCTCAATGATAGTAGGGATGCCATGGACTGCTGCCCGCGCCATCGCCGCGGCGTCACGCTCGAGGCGCCGCTGCAACTTCTCACACGCTTCGCGAATTCTCGGCGCGTTGTTGGTGGCAGAATTCAAGCTCGGCCTAGGCCTTTCTGGATAACTAGCGGCCATTTCAAGCAAGAATCGTCCTGTCGATCCGAGAGACCGAAGCGACGCCGGTCAATGTCATGGCGACGCGCATCTCATTTGCGAAGATATCGAGCATATTCTCTACGCCAGCCTGTCCGCCGGCGGCCAGGGCAAAGGCGGGAGCACGCCCGAGCATGACGCCCTTCGCGCCCAACGCCAGCATGCGCACCACATCGAGGCCTGACCGAATGCCCGAATCGACAAAGACCACGAGATCGTCGCCAACCGCATCGGCGATTGTCGGCAAGGCCTTGGCTGTCGACAACACGCCGTCAAGTTGCCGCCCGCCATGGTTTGAAACGACGATTCCATTTGCCCCGAACCGGACCGCATCCCGAGCATCTTCAGGGTCCAAAATACCCTTGATGATCATTGGACCCTTCCAGAAGTCGCGAATCCACTCGAGATCCGACCATCCGATAGAGGGATCGATGTTTTCGCCAAGCCAGCCAATATAGTCCTTCAACCCGGTCGCCTTGCCCAAATATTTCGAAACATTGCCGAGATCGTGTGGACGCCCCATAACTCCGACGTCGACGGCCCAAGCGGGTTTCATCATCGCCTGCAGAATTCGCCGCTGCATGGCGAAAGGACCGGACATGCCCGAATGGGCGTCCCGATAGCGCGATCCGTGCACAGGCAGGTCGACTGTAAAGACGAGATTTCTCACGCCTGCGAACTGGGCGCGCTCGAGCACATTTCGCATGAAACCGCGATCCTTTAGTACGTAGAGCTGGAACCAGATTGGGCGCGGGCACTGGGATGTCACTTCTTCGAGCGAACAGACCGAGACCGTCGATAAGACAAAAGGAATATCTTTTTTCGCTGCGGCTTTGGCGGCCTGAACCTCGCCGCGACGGGCGAGCATGCCGCTCAACCCGACGGGGCCCAGGATCACCGGGAGCGCGGAGGGCTGGCCGAACCATTCAGTCCCGAGGCTCAGGTCGGAAACGTCCTTCAACACCCGCTGTCTCAGGCTCACGCCTATCAGATCGGCAATATTGGCTTTTAGCGTTTGTTCAGCGTTGGCTCCGCCGTCGATGTAATCGAACAGGAAGCGGGGCAGCTTGCGTCGCGCGGCTTCGCGATAATCTGAAGCAGACGAGACGATCATTTGGCTCTCCAGGGAGATGGCGTTCGTGAAGCGCAGTAAAATGATCTCATTTGACGAGATGGCGCAGACGCAAAACAATAACCGCAGTCGCGAGAGGCCCAACGGCAAGCGTCAGCAACGCCCATGAAAAGCCGCCGGTCTCGGTCTTGATCCAGCCGACGAGATAGGGACCAACGAACCCCGCGAGATTGCCAATCGAGTTTATCAGTGCGACTCCGACGGCGGCGCTGGCGCCTGAAAGAAAGCTGGTCGCCAGGCTCCAGAAGATCGGCATGGCGGCAAGCGTGCCGATCGCGGCGATGGACAGTGCGAGCATCGCCACGGGGGGCGATTGCGCGAAGGCCGAGGCCGCGAGACCGCCGGTCGCGAGCAAAGCAGCGAACGCGGTGTGAAGGTGGCGCTCGCCGCTACGATCGGAGCTCTGACTCCAAGCCATCATCGCCAGCGCTCCGCAGACGTAAGGGATCGAGACAATGAACCCGGTGGCTAAGACGCCGTAACCGTATGTCTCGACCATTTGCGGCAACCAGAAGCCCAATCCATAGAGCGACAACACGACGCCGAAATACGCCAGGCCAAGCAGAATGACACGTGGATGGCGCAACATGCTCCATGGGTCCCGAGGGTCTTCGAGCGTCGCCAGTTCGGCGTCGAGCCGCGCCTGCAGCCAGCTTCGCTCGGCCGGCTCCAGCCAGCGCGCGTCCTTCGGTCGGTTGGTCAGACAGGACAGTGCGATCACGCCGAGAACGATCGACGGCGCGGCTTCAAGAATGAAAAGCCAGCGCCAGCCGCTCAAATTGGCGACGCCGTCCATCGTCGTGAGCACGAGACTCGACAGCGGCGCGCCGAAAGCGCTCGATAGCGGCACGGCCATCAAAAACGCGCCTAGGGGCAGCGCGCGGCGCTCGGCGGGAATCCAATAAGTGAGATAAAGGATCACTCCGGGCGCGAAGCCTGCCTCGGCAACGCCAAGCAGCAGTCGCAGCGAGACGAAACTCGTCTCGCCCCAGATCAGCGCCATCAGCCCCGAAACGACGCCCCAGCTCACCATGATGCGAGCGATCCAGCGGCGGGCGCCGACGCGATGCAGGATGAAATTACTCGGCGCCTCGAAAAGGCAATAGCCGATGAAGAACACGCCCGCGCCCCAGCCGAAGGTTTGCGGCGAAAACCCAAGCTCCTTGTCCATCGTCAGCGCCGCGAAGCCGATGTTCACGCGATCGAGATAGGCGGCGAAAAAGCAGATGATGAGAAAAGGGACGAGACGGCGTGTGACTTTCGCGATCGTGCGGTCAGCGTCAATTTCGATTTGCGCGGCGGCGGTGACCACGACAGAGAGATCGGTGTTCGCCATTGCGTCCTTCAATCCCTATGCGTGCGCAAAACAGGTGAGCCAATGCGCGCCGTGACGCGCGCCGCCAGGCGCGACCTCCAATCCGGCCGCGCGGGCCTGGGTGAGCAACGTCGAAAAAGGCTCGGGCCGGTCGTTATTGATGACGTGATCGCAGATAAATTCCTTCTCCCGTGCGCTGAGGCCCGCCCATTCGCGGCGCAGCCAAGCACAATAGCGCCGCACGTAGTCATCGAGCGTTTCGTCCTCTTCGCGCATTGTGTCGACGAGCAGCAACATGCCGCCTGGCGCGAGGCGAGGCGGAAGAACTCGCCCTTTTGCTCGGTCGCCAAATGATGCAGCACGAAGCTGGAATAGATCACGTCGTAGGCGTCGTGCTCGGCGAGCGCGGCGAGGATGTCGCCGTGCCCCAACGTCACCGGACAAGGCAGCGCCTCCAACGTGCGCGCTGCGAGCGCTAGAGCTGTTTCGGAAAGGTCCACGCCCTTGTAACGGCTTGGCGTGGCGTCTTGGAAAAGCGGGGCGAGCGCGGTGGCGTCACCGCAGCCAAGGTCAAGGAAGGCAAATCGCCGCCCGGAAAATCTCGCGCTAACCGCCCGCTTCAACTCCTCGCCGATTTCGCGATGGAACATATAATCACCGGCGACCTCCTTGTGATAGGTGTCCCAGTGGTCGAAGAACTCTTGGGAAGACTGCACGGACATAGCGGTGGCTCTTTGCTCTGATGCGAAATCCGAATGTTTGGTTTAGCGACCTTCTCGACGCGCGCGGCAAGCAATCGAGGAATCCATTAGCATACACAGAAAACTGCGGGGCTTGGCTCCTAAACTCCCGCTTTCGTCGGAATGACAACTGCAGCCATTCGCATCCGGCGTTCTCCAGATCGCCCCTGTTCCGGTGCAAATCTGCGACGTGTCGACATTTTTGGCAAGGCCGAGGCGCGCCGCGCGCACTTTGGACGGGTGTCGGGGCAGACCAACTATTCTCGCAGGTGTAACGCCAAAAAAGTTGCGTTTCCGTTATTGGTTCGCGCTGTCGACGTAAAGCGGAGTTCATCCCAAGGCCCCAAATATGGCGTTAGGTTACGCGCCGGTTGCAGCTTCATGACTGCATGTCCGTCCAAGCGCGTTGATCCATCGCCGATAAACGCTACAATAAAAAAACCGCTCGATGAACAAAGTTGACCGAGCGGTTTCCTTGGCTGAGATATGACGCGCTAACCCGTGTACGCGTAGTTCTACTTTGCGGTGGCGGGCGCCTTCCACAGCTCAGCAACGACTGACGGCTGTGCAGGCGACGCGGCGTTGATCGACTTGAAAGATTCCTTGGCGAGGCTCGAATACATCCCGCCCATCTTGGTGGCTTGGGCTACGAAATCCTCATAGGTGGATTTGGCGAAATCCGCCTGGAGCTTTATCGCCTCTTCGATCTTCTTCACGCCGACCAGCTTTTCGCAAAGCTCGCGGGTTTTCTCAAAGGACTTCTTTGAATAGTCCGTCGTTTCAGCGGCGATGGCCTGTAGCCCCTTGGTCGACGAATCAGCCGCCTTGGTGAGGGCCTCGAACTGAGCCGTATCGAATGCTTTGATTTCTGGGAACTTGATCGACATAGAATATCCTTTTCGGTCTAGGCGCGCGGGGCATTCCTCGCAACCTTGGATGTCTGGTCTTTTTAGGTGCGTCGCACAAAAAAGTCAAGAAATATGCTGCGGTGCACAATAAGCCGAGCGTCCTGATTAGGCTTGGTATGGCGCAATATAGGCCGATCCAGCTGACCACGTTGGACCACGGCTGCTATCAGAGGCGTAGGACCCCCTACGACCGAACCCGGACTATCCGCGGCGTTAATCTCCGCCGGTTTCCTCCCAGTGAGCGGAAAATCGAGATCCATAATTCAGCAGCGGACTGTCCCAGCGATCGCCTTCCTTGGCGGAGAAGGTGATCTTGAACTGCTTGTAGCGGATCGCCGTCAGTACGGTCTCGTCATAGTAGAAGACGAAGGCGCGGGCGGATTGATCGCTCGCGCCGCTGAACAGCGCCGTCTGGTCAAAGCCGTCGAGATGCAGCTTGTATTTGCGGCCGCCAAAGGTCGCGCCCTTTGCCAGTTTTTCAACCGTATCCGGCACCCCGGCGGCGGCGGCCAGCGTTGGAAGCAGGTCGGTCATGTCGACGATCTCGCCGCTGACTCGCCCGCCCGGAGCGCCCGGCCAGCGGATGAGCGCCGGCACGCGCACGCCGCCTTCCCATGTCGTGCCCTTGTCGCCCCGGAACGGCGTGGTTCCGCCTTGAGGCCACATATATTGGTATGCGCCGTTGTCGGTCGTGTAGATCACGATCGTATTTTTGCTCAGACCCAACTCATCTAGCTTGTCGAGAAGCTGCCCGACGTGTCCGTCATGCTCCTTGAGGCCGTCGCCATAGATATCTTCCCGGGCCGCCCGAGATTGGTCCTGCGAAGCTTCCTTAAGATGAATAAACACATGCTGGCGGGTCGTGGCGTGCCAGCGGAAGAACGGCTTGCCATCCTTGGCGCGACGTTCGAGATAGTCCATCGACTTCGCCAGGATTTCGTCGTCAAAAGTCTCCATGCGCTTCGTCGTCAGCGGGCCTTCGTCCTTCGTCGGGCCGCCCGCCGTGCCGGAGATGACGCCGCGCGGATCGAATTTCTTGCGGAACTCCGCGTTTGTCGGCCGGTCCGGGTCTTCGAGGTCCTCATTGCCGTTGAGGTGATAGAGATTGCCAAAGAACTCGTCGAAACCGTGCCGATGCGGCAGATGTTCTTCAAGATCGCCAAGATGGTTCTTACCGAATTGCGCCGTGGCGTAGCCACGGGTCTTTAAAATCTCCGCCAGGGTGATGTCTTCCTTTTGAAGGCCGGCGGGCGCACCGGGGGCGCCGACGGTGGTCAGGCCGGTGCGGATCGGCAGCTGTCCCGTGATGAAGGCGGCGCGGCCGGCGGTGCAACTCGGCTGCCCATAGAAAGCGGTCAGACGTAAGCCCTCTTGCGCGAGACGATCAATGTTGGGCGTCCTCACGCCCATGATGTCCGCCTTAAGAAGAGACGTTCATCCAGCCGATGTCGTCGCCCATGATGACGAGAATGTTGGGCTTCTTGCCCGCCGCCTGCTTCGCGGGCAGGTCTTCCGCACGAACTGAGCCGAGCAAAGCGATGCTTGCAAGTATTATCAGGAATCCAACTAGGAATTTGTTGAATTGCATTGTCAAACTCCGTTTGCGCGGCGCTGGCGCTTATTTCAGTTCCACCGTGACGCTGTTGATTTTTCCGTTGAAGGCGAAGGGTCGCCGGTCGAAATAATCGATTGACACCGGCGAGCCGAGATCGACGCCGACGTCCAGAGTCTCGCTGGCGGTGAATGCGCCCGCCACCGTGCGCTTAACATCCGCTTGGCCAACCTCGGCGCCGTCGACCTTCATTACGACAGTCGCCGGACCGCCCGGCTTGGCGATGGCCGTGTCCACTTCAATCATATGCCTGCCCGCCGACAGTTTGTCCTTCGATTGCCCGATGTAGCGCTCGATGATCATCATGTTGTATTCGTAGAAGAGACGCCCATGGTCGAGATAAAGTGTAAGGCCACCGCTCGCGCCGCCGAGCGCGTAGAGAACGCCCGAAGCATTGGCGCCGAGTTCCGCGTCGATGACGACATGATTGCTTTCGCGGCCCAGGCCCGGCGCGGCGAATTCCGGCATGCGCGTCGTGGTCTGGTCGAAGCGCCAGCTTTTGTAAGGCGTCGCGATGCGATCCTCGGGATGAATGCGAAGCCAGATGCCGGCGCTGATCGGGAACACCTTGTTCTTTTCGGCTTCAGTCAGGAAAAGTCGCTTCAACTCCTCAAGACGCCGCGGCTCCTTGCTGGCGAGATTATCCGACTGCGAAAAATCTTTCGTGATGTCGTAAAGCTCCCAGACATCCTTGCTCGAATCCCAAGTCTTGAGTCCCGCCGCGGAGCCGGCGGTGTCCCAGGGAACAAGCGGCCCGAAAGTGCACGCATACCACCCGTCGTGATAGATTCCGCGACTGCCGTTGTTGTCGAAATATTGCGTGTGCTTGTGCGACGCCGCATGGGCGTCGGCGAAGGTGTAGACCATGCTTACGCCGTCGATCGGGTCCTGCCCGAACCCGTCGACCACCTTTGGCGGTTTGATGTCAAGAATCTCATAGATGGTCGGCGCGATGTCGTTGACATGGTGGAACTGTGATCGCGGTGTCTTGTCCGGCTTGATGCGCGCGGGCCATGACACGGCCATCGGATTGCGCGTGCCGCCGAAATGCGAGGCGATCAGCTTCGTATATTGGAATGGCGTGTCGCCGGCCCAGGCCCAGCCCGCGTGATACATATTGTCTACTTTGGGTCCGCCGAGCGCGTCGAGCCCTCCAACGCGGTCGAGCGCATTGATATGCTGTTCGACCGTGCTGGGGATGCCGTTCTGAGCGAGGAGTTCGGTGATCGTGCCCTGCTGGCCTTCCGCGCTAGAGCCATTGTCGCCCCAGATGTAAAAGACGATGGTGTTGTCCTTCACGCCGAGTTCGTCGAGGCCGCCCAGGAGCTTGCCCACCTGCGCGTCGACATGTTCGGCGAAGCCGGCGAAGACTTCCATCAGCCGCCGCTGGAACGGACGCTGCGCCTCCGGGATGCTGTCCCACGCGGCCATGCTTTCAGCGCGCGGGGTCAGTTTCGCGTCCGCCGGAATCCAGCCGAGTTCCTTCTGGCGCTTAAACACGCGCTCGCGCAGCTCGTCCCAGCCGTCGTCGAAGCGCCCCTTATATTTATCGGCCCATTCCTTGAAGATGTGATGCGGCCCATGCGCCGCGCCGGGTGCCCAATACATGAAGAACGGCTTGTCAGGCGAGAATGCGCGGTGGCGCTTCATCCAGGAGATAGCCTTGTCGGCGATATCTTCGCTTAGATGATATTTAGGATCGTGCGGCGGCTCTATCGCATTGAAGTTCTCGACGAGGCGCGGCTCCCATTGCGAGGTCTCGCCCGCGAGAAAGCCATAAAAATAATCAAAGCCCACGCCCTCGCCGGTCGGCCATCGCGTGAACGGCCCCATCGCCGTCGTCTCCGTCGCCGGGGTGTTGTGCCATTTGCCGAAAGCGGCGGTCTTGTAGCCATACTCGCCGAGCACCTTGGGGAGCGTCGCCGAGGTTCTCGGGATCACGCCGGTATAGCCGTCCCAGTCCACGGCGCGTTCGGCGATCGTGCCGGAACCCACGCGCTGGTGATTGCGCCCTGTCAGCAGCGACGCCCGCGTCGGCGAACAAATCGACGTCGTGTGGAAGGTGTTGTAGCTGATTCCTTCCTCGGCGATGCGCGACAGGTTCGGCGTGTGGATCGGACCGCCATAGGTGTCTGGAAGACCGAAACCAACATCGTCCAACAGGATAATAAGAATATTCGGCGCGTCCTTGGGCAGATGGTCCTTCTCCACGCGCCGATGCATGTTCGAGTCTTGCAGTCGCGGCTTGGCGACGCTGGCCAAAGGCGCCGGCGAGAAGGGAAGAACGGACCCGTCGTCGGGAGCGGCTGTCGCCGCGCCTTGAAAAATCACGAGCACAAGGGCCGATATGAACAAGGCTTTCGGAAGCACGCGGACGATGTGTAATACGCCGGCGAATATCGAGCTTGAGGTCATGACGACCTCTCGTTTTTGTCAAATCACTCGACGGGGGACCAATTCGTGTCGGGATCGAAACGGGTCATCGCCGCGCCGATCGCCGTGCTACCAGCGCCCAAATCCCTCTCGTAGACTTTGTCGTTTTGGCCGCAAATAAAGCTCTTGATCCCGCTCTTGCCCCAAACGGCCGGATAGGCGACCAGCGCATAGCCCGCGATCATGTGTCCGTTGATCACATAGCTAAAGGCCCCTCCTGGGGCCGCCGGCCCCTGCGCCTTCAGTATTTTGAAGAAGTAGCCGTTATAGGGCTCGGGCGAACCTTGCTCGCGTTTGTCCAGATTGGCGTCGGAGATCAATCCCTCGAGCGGGCTGATGTCGGCCTGGTTTTCGGGCGGCCAATAGAGGCCATCGCGAGCGTCCGGCGAGGAGATGATTTTTTGGGCGAATTCGCGCAGCTGGTTCTGGTCGCGGTCGATCCGATGGTATTCTTCCTGAGCCTGCACATAGGCGTGACAGGCGGCGATCGCGCTCAATTCATTGTGACCGATCAGCCGGTTTTCAATCTCCACCTTGCCGGCGGCCGCATCGAACCTCCAACTGTCGTCACGCTTCACGATCGGGACCGGAAGTATCCAGCCATTGCCGCTCAGTCGCAAAAGTTTCATGTTGTCGGCGTTGCCGACCAGCGAGGCGCCCTTGCTGGCGCCTTCATTGAATTCCGCCAGGCGTCGGCTGTCTTCCCTCGCATCTCCGCTTTCGAGTAACGCCTTGCCTTCGGCTCCGAAGATGCGCCGCGCGAAGCCGTCGGCGTCGGACCGCGCGGAGTCGACGAGGTCTTTCGCCGCGGCCTCGGGTGTCGGATAGGCCTGTTGCGCCATGCTCATGGCGGCGCTGGCTAGGATCATTGAACCCGCCAGGGCGGCGGCCACGCAAAAGTTTCGAACCATGATGGATACCCTCGGGTCGGTTGGCTGATGTTGCGGGATGGGCGTCATCGTCTGCGGCCGCCGCCGCCCCTCATTCCGCCGCCGCCGTGGAACCCGCCTCCACCACCGCCGCCTCTGAAACCTCCGCCGCCGCCGCCACCGCGAGGGACCCCTCCGCCTCCGCCCGGCCGGCCACCTCCGCTCGCGCCAATGCGGCTCGCCGCGCCGCGATTGCCGAACGCCTGCGCTCCGGCCCCAAAATTAACGCCGCCAAATGCGGAATTCGGCGGCCTGACATTCGGACGCGGGCGCGCCGCCGGCCTGGAAGGGCCAGGGCGATTAGCCGCCGGCCGTCGCTCCGACTGTGGAAGCTTGGTCGCGGGCCTATTGGCGATCGCCCCTCCGGCGCCAGGATTCGAAGGACGATTGTCGCCGGTCCGAAGCCCGTCCGGAACGGACGGTCGGCCCGCGCCTCCACCAGCCCCCGGTCGGTCGCCTCCTAGACCGGGACGATTCCCGCCAATGCCGGGGTGGCTTCCAAGGCCCGGCCTGTAGTGACCGGGATCAGGCCGCCAAGGCTTCAAATTGTTGCCGATGTTGACGTTGTTGCCGATGTTGACGTTGCCGCCGCCATAGACGGGTAGCCCGGGTCGCCAGCCGGGATAGGGCGCGCGCCAGCCCGAATAGCCGGGCCATATGGGAGGAAAAATCGCTCCCGTGCCCCAGTTCCAATAATTATTGTTCCACAGCGATCCGACGGCGATCGCCATTCCGAAGGTCAGAAGACCGGCGACCATCGCGCCAGCCATGGGATCATATACGGAGGCGGGATCATAGGAGGGTACATAAACCAGCGACGGGTCGGAGGGCTCGATGCTTACGAATTCGCGGTCTTCCTGCGCTTGCCCCGTGACCTTTTGCTCTTTTGTCGACCTGAGCGTTCCGGCCTTTTCCGCTTTCAGGCGGAGCCACTGAATAACGTCGGCCACATCTTGCGGCTGATTGACGATGGCGTCGCCGAGGTCCGTCGTCCAATCGAGATCTTCATTGAGCTTCTTGATGACGGTTGGAAAACGCAAGAGCGCCTTCACCGAAGGGTCCCAGCTCTGAGCATCGGCGGCGGAGAAATCATTCTTGGCGGCGGCCGCCTTATTCTTGTCGAGCCAGCGTTGCGCCTGAACGATTTGCAACGGGTAGGCGGAAGCAGGCAAGACCTGCGCCAACAAAGCGTCGGGATAGAGCGCTATCGGCGCCAGCAGCTTCTCGAGTTCGGCTCGCGTGAACTTGTCTTCCACGACTGGCGCCGGCGCGATGGCGGCGCTCTGCTCGGCCGGCTCCGCCGACACGGTGGGCGGCTCTGGGTCAATCGCGAAGGAATGTTGGGGAGAGACGATCATCAGAAGACAGGCGAGGCCGCCGGTCAATTTTCTGCCGACAACAACGTCTGTCTTTCTAACAGTCATTCGATTTCCTCACCCAATTATTGGTTAGGCTGTGACGCCTTCGGATTCACTCGCGAGAACGCAGCACTGAATAACTCGCTTCGTCCGTTTTTCCCGACCTCGGGAATCTGAGTTCTCCGACTTGTTGCTCAGACTTGATCGCCATTGCATAACCCACCTCGCGAAGGCAGATTGTTCGCGGACGATCAGTTGGAGAAAATTTATGTGTGAAATCGTCACGGCCCACGAAATTGTTCTCCGTCGGGGCTGGCTCAGCCTGACACCGCAATCATTTCAACGCGACGTGCTGGATCGATGCTTTCTCGTAAGGTTTGAGGCAGGGGAGTTCATTTACGTGGTCGGCGATCCACCCGGCGGCATGTTTGGTTTGGTGTCCGGCGGGGTGAGCGTGTCGATCGCACCGGGAGAGCGCGGACCTTATTTTGCGCATTTCGCGCGGCCGGGGACTTGGATGGGAGAGGCGGCCGCCATCACGGGCCAATCCCGCCGAGTCGGACTTTCGGCAACGCGCGACACCGAGCTACTGCATCTTCCCTTGCAAGAAATCCGTGAAATCGTCGAGAAGAATCCGGAGGCATGGAGGCTGTTCGCCCTCATAACGATCGGTCACCTCGATATGGCCATCGGGGCCAGCGACGATTTGATGATCCGTGATCACGTCAAGCGCTGCGTTGCCGTCCTGCTGCGTTTAGGAGGATGTCGACAGGCCTCCCCAGCTGATTTTTCACCAATCGAGGTCGATGTCAGTCAAGAGGAGATGGCCGTCCTCTCGAACGTCGCCAGAACCACGGCCGGGGCCGTCTTGCGCAAGCTCGAGGCTAGTGGCTGCATCGAGCAGTCCTACCGCCGCATTCGCATTCTGACGCCTGACGCGCTGAGGGGCATGCTGCAAGGCTCACAGACCTAGTTAAAAGTCCTCTTATGATGCTGTGGACGGCTCTCCGCCCCCGCGGGAGAGTGATCTCCTGCTGAGCAGGAGGAGCGAATCATGGCTGAGGTGGTCACGATCGGATTGGATATCGCGAAATCGGTTTTTCAGGTGCATGGCATAGATGCCGCTGGCGCCGTTGTCTTGCGCCGGCAGGTTCGTCGGGCGCATTTATTACTGTTCTTTGCAAAGCAGCCCAAATGTTTGATTGGCATTGAGGCTTGCGCAAGCGCTCACTACTGGGGGCGGGAACTCAGCAAATTGGGCCACCAAGTGCGACTAATGCCGCCGCGCTACGTGAAGCCATACGTTAAGCGGCAGAAGAACGACACGGCGGACGCCGAGGCGATCCGCGAAGCGGTTACACGGCCGACGATGCGCTTCGTCGAGATCAAGAGCCCAGAACAGCAGAGCGTCATGGTTCTGCATCGAACGCGGATGATGCTGATGCGCCAGCGCACACAGTTGTCAAATGCGATCCGCGCTCACGTGGCCGAGTTTGGCCTTGTCGCTCCTATTGGCCGGGAAGGGTTACAGAATGCCCAACATTGCCGCGCGCCATCCCCCGCGCGCGAAGCAGCGTCAAAGGTTATCTTGACATTCCCCGCGCGCATTGGTAAATATTCACGATATAGATACCCGCCAAAAGGACAGTAATTACCTATTGGTTGTCAGTTATATCTCCCTTGAACCGCTGTCAAATCATGACTAGGAAAGGGAATAACATGCGATCATCTCGAATTCTCGCCTCTACTCGTGAAGACGACGGAACCCTCTCCGCGTCTTTTCTCGACACGTTCATTGTCCCGGACGATTGTCTCCCGACTGGCTATGACACACTCCCACCGTTCACGGCGAAGCACATGCCCGCCGCGCTGGATTTGATGGCCGACGCGATTGGCGGATGGGCGGACGAGGAAGCCGACCCTAAGGCAGACCTTATGCCGCACCTCGCGCCTTGTCCTGTGGTGGTGGTGGTGGTGGCCACGGTGGTTGGTGGGAGAGGAGACCCCGATAGAGACAGAGCACCTTGCGCGGTGCTTTAGGCCCTACCCTAAGCAGTCCATCAGGTTCGCCACTGGTCGCCGATGTTGGACGCCTACCACCCGCTCACCTGCATTGAGGTTTGCCTTAGGTCGGCACCCTGAGGGGATGACGGCGGAGGCAGGAACACCCACAGGACGCTCATCCGAGGACTCACTGACCACCACGACCATAGACCAGCATCAGGCCCATAAGGTGCGCTAGCGTGAGGGGTATAATGTGAGGGGTAGCGGCGCTTGGGGCTGCTTGCAACTAACTGAAAGTATTGCTTGTTGCGGCGTGAATTAGAGATGGCGGAGGAGGCGGGATTCGAACCCGCGATACGGTTTCCCGTATACACACTTTCCAGGCGTGCGCCTTCAACCACTCGGCCACCCCTCCGCGCGGGCTTTCGCCCAAGGCGTTCGTTGCGAACGCGAGCGCACTATATTCAGACGCCCGCCAGTTGCAAATGTTTCCATGCGGCGGACCGATCAAACTCGCCAAAACCCGCTCGCGGGCCGCCGTGGACAGGCGCGTCTCCCGCGCGTATAGTCGAGACTTCGCCGCTCGCGCTCGCCCTGGTCATGCTTCGATTGTTGATTCGTTTCACGGGCCTCGCGCTGTTGGCGGGGGGCTTCGTCGCTCTCGTCGTCGACGGCACGCGCTCTCTCGCGGGCGGCAGCTTTTATGTGACGACGCTGGGATCGGTCCTGCAGGCGCTAGGGCCGGCCGCTTTTCAGGCGCTGCGCTCGGCGGTCCTCTCCCGCTTGCCGACCTTCGTTTGGGATCCCCTGCTGGTCTTTCTGCTGATGACGCCGGTCGGCGTCGCCTTGTGCGGCCTCGGCGCGGCATTCATCGTGCTTAGCCACAAACATCACGCTCTCGTGGGCTATCCGCCGGATTAGGTCAGCGCGCCCTCCGCGCGGCCGCGTTCGCGGAAAAAGGGACCGCTTGGCGATCGCGGGGATCGCCCATATCTATCCCACCTGAGCGTTCGACCAGCCCTGGGAGGTGAACCATGCCCGCATTTGATTGGCTTTTTGAACCGGCGGCGCCGCCGCCGGATCGACCGACGCCGGTCTTCCATGGCGCGCGTCACTTTGTCATGGGCAGGCCGCTCGACCCGCCATTTCCCGCGACGACGGAGCGCGTGCTGTTCGGAATGGGCTGTTTTTGGGGCGCGGAACGAAAGTTCTGGCAAGCGGGAGAAGGGATTTACGTCACGGCGGTGGGCTATGCCGGCGGAAAAACGCAAAATCCGACCTATCGAGATGTTTGCACGGGACGAACTGGCCATGCCGAGGTCGTCTTGGTCGTTTACGATCCCGCGGTTTCGTCGTTCGAGCGGCTGTTGCGCTTATTCTGGGAAAGCCACGATCCCACCCAGGGGATGCGCCAGGGCAATGATGTCGGCGCGCAATATCGCTCGGCGATTTTCGCCTATTCCGCCGCCCAGTTGGACGAGGCGCAAGCTTCGCGCGCCGCCTATCAGGACGCCGCGGTCGAGGCGGAGGTGATTCCGTTCATCGACGACATGGCGGCGGCCTACGCGTGGGCGGACCTCGCCGTCTGCCGCGCCGGCGCCATGACCATTGCCGAGTTGGAGGCGGCCGGCCTGGGCGCGCTGCTGGTGCCGCTGCCCACGGCCACCGACGACCACCAGACCAAGAATGCCGAGACGATGGCGGCCGCGGGCGCCGGGCGCGTGCTGCAGGAACGCGACATGACGCCCGACACGTTGGGCGCCTGCATCGCCGATCTCACGGCGGACCGCGAGCGGCTGCTGCGGATGGCCGAGGCTTCCCGCCGCCTGCGGGTGATCGAAGCCGCGGCGCAGGTCGCAGACCTGTGCCTGGCCGCCGGAGCGCCGGCATGAGCCATCCCATGAGTCACCGGCTGAGCGATCGGATGCGCCGCATCCAGACCATCCACCTGGTCGGCATCGGCGGCAGCGGCATGAGCGGCATCGCCGAGGTGCTCCTCAACCTGGGCTACGATGTGCGCGGCTCCGACCTCAAGGGCAACGCCGTCACCGAGCGGCTGGCGCGGCTCGGCGCGAGAGTCTTCATCGGCCACTCGGCGCAGAACCTGGGCAACGCCGACGTCGTCGTGGTCTCGACCGCCGTCAGCCGCGCCAACCCGGAAGTGGCGGCTGCGCTGGCGAACCGCATTCCCGTGGTACCGCGCGCCGAAATGCTGGGCGAGCTGATGCGGTTTCGCTATTCGGTCGCGGTGGCCGGGACCCATGGCAAGACCACCACGACCAGCCTGGTGGCGAGCGCTCTGGCGGAAGGCGGGCTCGACCCGACCTTCGTCATCGGCGGGCGGCTCAAGAGCGCCGACAGCAATGCGCGCCTGGGCGCGGGCCGGTATCTGGTCGCCGAGGCCGACGAGAGCGATGCCTCGTTCATGCACCTGCAGCCGATGATCGCGATCGTCACCAACATCGACAATGACCACCTCGCCACGCACGAGGGAGATTTCTCCCGGCTCAAGCAGAGTTTCGTGGATTTTCTGCACAACCTGCCGTTCTACGGCCTCGCCGTGTTGTGCGCAGACGACGAGTGCGTCCGCAGCATCTACGACGCCGTCGGCCGGCCCTTCGTCACGTATGGGTTCGCCGAGGGCACGGACATCCGTGCGGTCAACGTGGTGCGCGCCGGCCTGCAGTCGCGATTCCAGGCGCTGCGCACCGGATTCCCGCCGCTCGACCTGACGATCAACCTGCCGGGACGGCACAACGTGTTGAATTCGCTGGCGGCGGTCGCGGTCGCCACTGAGCTCGGCATCGCCGATACCGCCATCCAGAAGGCGCTGGCCAATTTCCAGGGCATCAGCCGGCGCCTGCAGCAGATCGGCGAGATCGCCTGGGCGGGCGGCCGCGCCCTGGTCATCGACGACTACGGCCACCACCCCACCGAAATCCGCGCCACTTTGGACGCCGCGCGGTTGTGCGGCTTCCGGCGCGTCCATGTGCTGTTCCAGCCGCACCGTTACACGCGCACGTTCCACCTGATGGAGGAATTCGCGGGGGCGTTCAACCAGGCCGACAGCCTGTTCGTGATGGATATCTACGC
>PLAI01000002.1 GCA_003134075.1 Methylocystaceae bacterium
CGAGCAATAACGAAAATTGTCTGACTATCAACGTGAGCATGCCGAGTGATCGTCGTCCGGGCGAAAAGCTCCCTGTTATTTTTTGGGTTCATGGCGGCGCGTTTGTTGGGGGTGCCTCCAGCCTCTATCGTCTTGACTGGTTAGCGGCAAAACGAGTCGTAGTCGTTTCGTCTAATTATCGCCTTGGTGCGCTGGGGTTTATGTCGCATCCGGATTTCCCTCCGACAACAAACGGGGCTTTAGGGCTTGTTGATCAGCGCTTCGCCATGGGCTGGGTCCAACGCAACATCGCTGCTTTTGGGGGGGATCAAAATAACGTAATGCTCATGGGCGAATCTGCCGGTGGAGCCGCGAGTTGTATTCATGTCGCTGCTCCGGAAGGCCTGACCGGCCTCTTCCATAAAGCGTCGATCCATAGTGCGGGCTGTTTATTTCCAATGAAGACTGTACAAGAAGGTTTTGCTGTAGGGTTGCAGGTAGAAGCATTTATAAGACAACAGCTTAAGGGGAACCCGCAATACGATTGCACAAACTTAAGCGCTCTTAAGTGCTTGCAACAAGCGCCGATTCAAACTCTGCTTGATGCCCAAACAGCCGTCGCCGATGCGGACATGACCGCTTTTGTTCCAAAAATCGGCAGCACTATAGCTGCCCCCCGGTCTTTCGCTAATGCGTTAAAAAGCGGGAAGGTAATGAAGGTGCCAATGCTTTTTGGTGGCACTCATGATGAAGTTAATCTGTATGTCGGGTACGACCAACAGGCTTGTTTAACTAATCCCAATTATTGCACGACTTACGCAAACTTCGGAACATGGCTAAGCAAGTTGTACCCGAAAAATGGTGTAGCAGCTGCCATTTGGAATGAGTATGGTGCGCAGAATCTAAATGCCTCCTCTCCTCCATCGGCTGCGCCGGCACTCCGAGGAAAGATCATGTCCGACTTCACTACACTGCTCGGCCTGAATAATTGTCTTTATCTTCATACAGCGCAATCAATACAGTACGTTGTGCCAAGTCAGCCAATCTATCGGTGGGAGTTTACTGACAAAAACGCTCTGGTGCTTGGGGTGGGTATTCCAGCTACCCCCAATCCCGGGTTCCCAATGGGAGCCGCTCACTCGAGCGAACTCAATTACTTTTTCCCCAATTTCGACAATACGACAAAAGTCAGTGGGCCCAACCTGGGTCCCCAATCGCAGCAACTCGCTGAAAAAATGTTGAATTATTGGACGAGCTTTGCGCGTAACGGTTTCCCAACTTCAGATGGCGCTCCCGTTTGGTCAACATCTCCTCATCCTGAGACGACTGTGATGCGCCTCGATCCGGTAGCGCTAGGTCAGTATAATTCGCAAGTGGAACACAGATGCGTTTTTTGGAAGGCGCTATATCCAGAGTTCATGAGCCCGAGGCGCTAAAAGGGCCCAGACAAAATAAGTAGGTCCCCGAATCCGCGAGGTTTGCGCGACGCCGCCCGCGAAAATGTCCGCTGGCGCACCCGCCGCTGCTCAGCCCCCATCCGGCACGGCGATTTTCGCCTTGCCGTCCCCAACCGCTCGTCTGCATGGAATGAAACGACCCGGATCGAGGACGAAGGTAAGCGCTTTTCCGGTCACCTACGCCGCGAGGCTTGACGCCGGCTGAAAGTTCCATGGCATCAGTTCCTCGATACGGCTTTGAGGATGGCCTTCGAGAATGGCTTGGAGCGTTTTGGTGATGTAGGCGACGGGATCAACGTCGCTGAGTTTGCACGTCGCGACGACGGACGCGAGCAACGCCCAATTTTCGGCCTCGACCTCGTTTCCGGCGAACAATGCATTCTTGCGCGTAAGAGCCACGGGTCTGATGGCGTTCTCGACAGGGTTCGTATCCAGTTCAAAGCGGCCGTCTTCCAAGAACCGGGTAAGGCCGGCCCAGTGGCCCAGGGCGTAGCGGATGTCGCCAGCCAACGTGGAACCTGAGGAGATCAGCGACAGTTGCTTCTCGAACCACGGCTTCAAGGCTTCGCCGATGGGAGCGGAAAGTTTCTTGCGCGCCGCCAGCCGCGCCTCCGGCGCATGGCCACGCACGTTAGCCTCAATGGCGTAAAGCGCGGCGATGTGGCGGACTGCGGTCTCCGCGATGGGAGATTTCGTGTTGCGCACGAGCTTGACGAAGCGTCGCCGAAGATGGCTCCAGCAATGGACCAGCGTCCATGGCCCCTCATCGCGCTTCATCCGCGTGAGAAGCTCATATCCGTCATAGCCGTCGCATTGCAGATAGCGCCCCCGGTAGCCGCGCAGGAATCGCTCGGCGTGAGCGCCGCCGCGGCCGGGCGCGTATCGGAAAAGCACAACCGGCGGACCCGTCCCGCCATGCCCGCGATCATCCGACGCGATCGCCCAGAAGAAGCCCTTTTTTGTGCGGCGGCGGCCAGGATCGAGAACCGGAGCCGTCGTTTCATCCATGAAGACGCGGTCCACCGACGCGAGATGCTTGGACATGTGATCGGCGATCGGCTGGAGATGAAAGCAGGCGCGGCCCGCCCAGTTGCCGAGCGTCGCGCGATCAAGAATGACGCCCTGGCGGGCATAAATTTCAGCCTGCCGATAAAACGGCAGATGATCGCCAAACTTCGCGACGATCACCTGGGCGATGAGCGCCTCCGTCGGCAGGCCGCCAGGCACGACATGCTCGGGAGCGTGCGCCTGGGCGACAGCGCCCGAACAGCGGCGGCACGCGTATTTGGGACGACGCGTCACCAACACGCGGAACCGGGCGGGGACC
>PLAI01000359.1 GCA_003134075.1 Methylocystaceae bacterium
CGAGCCCGAGAAGGAAGTCGTTTATCTGATCGCCCGTTTTCCGAATGGCGAGGCCTCGCCCGAAGCGCTCTTGTGCGCCAATCGCGGCCATTGGGGCATAGAGATCATGCATCGAAACAAGGACGTCATCCTCGGAGAGGACGGCTACACAAATCGAAGCGACGAAGCGCCGCGAAACATCTTTTCCCTTATTGGCTTCGCGCTCAAAATATTGAAATCCGTCTCGCCCTCTCCAACCCGAGCAATCGAACAGTTCCAGGACGACAGGAACAAGGCCTTGCGCTTGTTCGCCGCGTGATCCCAGACTTTACTGAATCGCCTTGTCATTTCTTCAGCATTTGGAATAAGCGTGTTACGATAATCGTGGTGGGTTACTTCGCCACGGGCCTCAATCGCGAGTACGTCCGGCGGCAGGCCCTCGATGAACACAAACATTATTTTCTCCTTCCAAGAACTTAGGAGCGCCAACCGGTGCTGCGCGATCTTCGGTTCTTCTTTGGTAGGTGTGCCCAGATCCGCACGCAGATCTCCGCTACGAAAGTGCACGGGCCCCTAGAAGTGTTCTCTCGTCCATATTCACGCCGCTCCGGCGGGTCGAGGAAAAGAAAATTGCGCCGGAACGCATCGACGGGATATTCCGGCCGGTTCGTCATAAAGTGCGTCGAAGACCGCGAGGAGGAGGGGTTCGGAAAACCGAATCCAGTGTCGTCAGCGATGAAGGCCACTAAGAAGGGGCGCTCAACGCTGAGCGCCCCTCCGGCAATTTTCGTTTCCACGCCGAGACTTTCATGCACATTTGACTTCGAACGGTTCAGTCAGGGCGTCGATGCTCCGTTTCTGAACGAAGGTCAGCGCACGGTCGGCGAGTCGATTAGGCGCTTGAGCGCATCCATCGATTTGCCGAACTTTTTCCAATCCCCATGCTGCATCGCGTACTGAGCGTCGTCGAACTGCTTTTTCGCGTTGCCGGATACTGGCGGTTCGGTTGTCGCCGTCTGGCTCGCAAGCGGCGCTGACTCCACCGGAGAGGCGACGGATTGAACCGTGAGCGTCTTCTTTGCCGCAGCTTCTGTTTGCGGCGTCCCGAACAGGGCGGATAGCGCCGCATCGAGCGTCGGCTCCATCACGACCTTGTCGCCCGCGACCGCGATTACTCGCTTGAGTTGCGGAAAGTTGGCGCCCTGTGCGGTCAGATACAGCGGCACGACGTACAGAAAGGAATTCTCGATCGGGGTGACGATCTGCTTGCCTCGGATGACTCGCGAACCGTTTTGGTTCCAAAGAGTCAGCTGTTGAGAGATTGTCGTGTTCTGATCGATCATCGCCTCGATTTGGTTTGGCCCGTAGACGAGCTTCTCTTTCGGAAGTTGGTAGAAGAGCATCTTTCCGTACTGCGGGAAGTCGGACCGTGCCGCCATCCAGGAAATCATGTTGTCCCGATTTTGTGGCGTAAAGGGAGTCATGAGCATGTATTCGAGCTGATCGCTGCCGGGAAGCTTCGCGAGGATGTAATAAGGCTCCATCGCCTGAACTTCGCCGGCATATTTTTCCTTGGGAGCGGCCCACAGATCCTCGCGGTTGTAGAAAACCTGAGGGTCCGTCATGTGGAAGGTTCGGTACTGGTCGGCTTGGATCGAGAAGAGATTTTCTGGATAGCGCAGATGCTTCTTCAGATCGGCGGAGAGATCGACGAGGTCGCTGAACACATCAGGAAACGCTTGCCGATAGGCAGCCAAGATCGGATCTTTGGGGTCCATGACGAAGAAGCGCACGCTGCCGTCGTACATGTCCACGACGACCTTCACGGAGTTGCGTATGTAGTTCAAACCGTCGAAGGAGGCCAAGGAATGAGACTCGGTTCCTCGGGGTTCCTGGGTGCTAGAACCATTCGAAAATCCGCCGTCGACGTTTTGTTCGAACGACGTTTGATAGGTCCACGTGCGTTCCGGAGTGGCGTAAGGATAGCGACTGGACGTCGTATAGGCGTCCTGGATCCAATACAGCTTACCTTTGCTCAACACGGCGTAGGGATCATTGTCCAATTGCAGGAAGGGAGCGATTTGCGCGACGCGCTCGTGAACGTTGCGGTGAATCTGAATTCTGCTATCCGCGGTGAGATAGGAAGTCAGAAGAAGGTTGATGTCGGCCTTGGTCCATGCGAACAGAAGCCGTTTCCATATGCCGTCCAATGGGATACCGCCCGTGCCGGTGTAGCTCTTGTAGACGTTGTCGTTGCCCTTCGGATAGTCGAATTCTTTGACGCTCGTCGAAACGATCCGATATCCCGGCATCGCTTGCCCATAGTAAATTTCCGGCTGGGTGACTTTCAAGCCGTAGTTGGATTGCGCCGGCACGTCCTCGAGCAGATATTGGGGAAATCCATCCCCAACGGTCTTCGAAACGAAGTTCATGACGGCGCCGTTGCCATGCGTAAATTGCAGATATTGGTTGACCCAAGTCTGCGCTTTCGCGGGGAGTTCCGGCGAGAGTTCACGCGCCGACAACATCACCTGATGATACCCGTCCGCCAACTGATAGCGGTCGGTATCCACGTTGTAGAACTGATAATAGAGTCGGATTGCTTGGGTCTGGCGGTAGGTTTGAAGCAGCGGCCTGGAGTCCCAAAGCCGGACGTTTTGAATCGTGTCCTCGTTTCGTGCGATCACGTCACGCGTCAGGTCCGCCAAGGCGGGGTAGGATGTTTCCTGAATTGCATCCAGATCGTAAGATTGTCGCGTATAGTCAATTGAATGCTTTAGATAGGGGGTTTCGAGCGCGAGTTCATTGGGTTGCACGATAAATGTTTGAACGCACCAGGGCGTCACCACCATTCCGATGAGCCACAGCGCCACGTAGCCGCCAGCGCCCGCCGCGAATGTTTTCAGATTTGGTCGAACGAAATTCAGAGCGAGCAGGAGGCAAGCCACGACAGAGGCTGCGACCATCACCCACAGCGCCAACCGTGTCACGTGATCGGCCGTAAAGCCGGCTCCGTAGACGACGCCCTGTGTCGAATATAGCAGTTCGAAGTGACTGAGGTAAAAGCCCCATCCCCAGGCGGCCACCAAAATGAAGAGAAGCCCGGAGAGATGCCGTGACGCATTGTCGCTCGCCGCGATTTTCCCGCTGTCTTTCACCAGGACAGCACCGAAAAACAGATAGGTCATCAGGACGAGCATGAGCGCCAAAGCGGACAGCAGCGTCACGCTCGTCTGCAGCAGTTCGTAAAAAGGCAGACGAAACACGTAAAACCCGACATCGGTTCCAAAGAGCGGATCGGAAACGCCAAATGTTCCGCCGAAGCGAAAGCGAATGAAGCTATCCCATTCGGCATAGTAGGCGGCGCCAAAGAGCAGTGCGGCCGCAGCGCTCGCCAAGGCGATATCCACCATCATCAGGCGTGGCGAGAAAGCCAGTCCGCCTCGCGCCTCCACATTGCCTCTCGACCAGACACCGGTCGCTCCAGCTTGGCCGGATATGCTGTAATCGCCGCTTGTTTTGGCGGCATGACGCAGGTTGAGCCAGAGGAAGAGAAACGTGATCAGAAACGCCGCTAAAAACATCCCCCAGCGAACCGATAAAAGCGTCCAGAAGATGTTGGCGTAATCGAGTTGCCGCATCCACAACCATTTCTCGACGTAGCCTGGAAAAATCGCCAGCGCCAAAACAAGGATCACTGCCGCTGCGAGCATGAATCGCAGCGGATGCCTGATGGCGAGATGCTTTTTGATCTCGTTGATTGCTTCGCCCAGGTTTGGGCGGAGATGTGTGGTGCCGTTTCGCGTGGGAAACATCGTTCCAAACCTTCCTTATGCCAAACCCTTTGCCGGAGCCTTGTCGTCATCGCCGGTTGGGCGATCTCGAAAGCTGGAGAGTCAGCACGACGACATTAGGGAGCAGGTAGGTGAAAGCGATAGCGGCGGAATCTACTCACCTGGATCGGCGAACGAGGGCTTCTGGTGCGCAAAGAAACATCATCGCACAGGCGACCAGGCGGTTTCGGCGCCGGCACCCGTGCTTTTGCGAACGCGCGCATGCGAACCGCCCCGCAATGGTTTCCTGCGTGAGTAGTATCCGAAGCTATCATCGTGAACCGGCGTCTGAGTAGTGTGCCGCGGGCGCCTCGAAAGGACCGGCCGGTGCAAATCGGCGGCTTTTCATAAGTCGCAATGTGGCTGTTCTCTCAAGTGATGGAGGAAATCATGCGAACGTAATTCGTCCCATTTCTCGCCGTGGCGAGCCTATTTGCCGCAGTCGGCTTCGCTGTCGCCGCTCCAAGCGCAATTACAGATCCCGTGAATGTGCGAGCGGGTCCAGGACCGAAGTGGCCCGTGATTGGGGTGATCGAGGCGGACACGGAAATCAACGTGCAAAATTGCGGGCAAGGCTGGAAGCGCGCCTGGTGCCAGGTGCAATTTGAAGACAAGATTGGCTTTGTGCATGCGTCGGCATTGGCCCCTATCGGCAATACCGTCATGGTTGACCCACTCGTTACGACGGATACGACGAACGTGCGCTCGGGACCAGGCGCCAGGTGGGGAGTGATTTCGACGATTCCGCCGTCCACACAGGTCAATGTCTCGTCTTGCTCGAAGGGCTGGAGAGGCAGCTGGTGTGTTGTTCGTGTCGACGGCAAGACAGCCTATGTCAATCGGTTGGCCCTGGCGAGAGAAGGCGCGCCTTTCCAGCAATGATGTCGGTGCCTGGGAAACGTGTCGGTTTGAGCAGTTTGCCTGCGTGGCGAGGTTCTGGCGTCCGTCGCGAGCGTCGGCGACCGGCGACTTCGCATGCAACTGCGGAAATGGTTTGCATGACGCGCCCCGCCAGCGCTCATGGCCCCGGAGCACGTATAGCTGAGTAGTTTCCGAGGCTGTCTTCACACGAACAATGCGGGCTATCGTTTTGTCGGCCGACTAAGGCGCTTGGGGCTTTCGGGCTCGTTTCCGCGCCCGAGTGGATCAGCGAAAGTCTCGCGCGGAGCAGTTTCTTCCCGAAGGAGCGTCAAATGACAAAAGACAACACGGTCGTCGCCGTTTTCGCCGATCATCAGGCGGCGGAACGAGCCGTAAAAAAACTCGCCGAAGCCGGCATCGACATCAAGCAGCTGAGTGTCGTCGGCAGGGGATATCACGTCGACGAGAAGATCGTCGGCTTCTACAACACCGGAGATCGAGTCAAGTTCTGGGGCAAGCAAGGCGTTTTTTGGGGCACCCTGTGGGGCTGGCTCGGCGGGCTATTTCTGTTCGTGCCGGTCGTCGGTCACGTGGTCGTGCTTGGCTACCTGGCCGTCATCGCCGTTTCCGCGATAGAGGGCGCGGTCGTGGTCGGCGGTGTCAGCGCGTTGAGCGCCGCTCTCTATAGCATCGGCATCCCGAAAGACAGCGTGATTGCATATGAAGGGGTTTTGAAGAGCGACCACTATCTCGTCATGGCGCATGGGTCGGCAGAAGAGTCGGCGCGCGCCAGAACCGTTCTCGAAAGCCTCCGGCCTGCAAGGCTTGACGTGCATGAGGGCGAGAAATCGATCGAACCCGCCGCACAGCCGGTCTACGCCTAGGACTTGCCGGCGTGACGCCGAAACCGTCGACGATGTTCGCTTGGGTGCAGGCGGCCCGTCCAAAGGCGAATTCAGCCGTCGTGATCGGACCCGCGCTTCAATAGAGCCGTGGAGCGGGGCAAAAGACCGCGAATTGTGGGTGCCGAGGCGCGAGTACCTCCCTGCGAATTTCGCATGCCCGGCGTTTCGCGCCTCGTGAATGATCCGTGGCGCGAATTCCATGATGGGCGCGCGGGGCGGCGCTTTACTACAATTGAATGGTTTCCGGCCCAACATGCGCCTGCGGCCTCTCCCAATGGTCGCGTGGTCCGTGCGGGGTTGAACTGAGCGCACCGCAGATTTTCAAGAAGAGCCATCAAGCGTCGGCATGCGGGATTGCCGAAGCTTCCTGAACCAAACCGTCTATCGGCCCAAGCTTCTCTTGGTGGATGAACATCGCAGGACCTCAAAATGTCACTTCAGCGCATGTCGAAGGCCGCATCGCAGCCGGGCCGGTTTCAGGTCGAACCGCTCGCGCGACCAAATTCCGGCTCGACGCCTCCGACGAACTTGATGGGGCCACTGCCGGAATATCTGATCGATGCTTTCCAGCGCAATGTTCTTTTCCTCGATATTCTGCGCCGGCGCGGCGACGAAGAGATCGAGATCACCTCGAGACCGATGGCGACCGTGCTCCACTACGAGCATGAGTTGGTGATGAGTGGACGTTCATTGCCACGGCCGATGAACTATTCGCTCTTGCGAATCCTGCCGCCGAACGGGGTCGCGATTGACCCGCGTAAAAGACCGGTCGTGGTGGTGGATCCACGGGCAGGTGAAGGGCCGGGCATTGGGGGCTTCAAGACGGAGAGCGAGATCGGCGACGCGCTGCGCGCCGGCCATCCCGTTTACTTCATTGGCTTCGGATCGGCGCCCGCGCCCGGTCAGCAATTTCTGGACGTCGTCGAAGGACAGGTGAAGTTTTTCGAACGGGTGGTCGAACTCCATCCGAATGCGCCACGACCCTTCGCCATTGGCAATTGCCAGGCAGGTTACCAGACGCTGATGGTGGCCATGTTGCGCCCCGATTTGTTCGGGCCTTGTCTGGTCGTCGGCTCGCCTATGTCCTACTGGCAGGGCGTGCACGGGAAGAATCCGATGCGCTATCTCGGCGGTCTTCTCGGCGGCAGCTGGCTCACCGCCTTGACCAGCGACCTCGGAGACGGAATCTTCGATGGGGCCTGGCTGGTTAAGAACTTCGACGTTCTGGGCCCGGCAACATGGCTTTGGGGCAAACAATATCAAGTCTACACCGAGGTCGACACGGACGGGCAGCGCTACCTCGAGTTCGAGAAGTGGTGGGGCGATTTCATTCAGCTGAACGGCGACGAGCTGCAGTACCTGGTGGACAACCTTTTCATCGGCGATAAATTGACCCGCAAAAAGTTGCATTCGCATGATGGCGTGACGTTCGACGTTCGCAACGTCACCTCCCCAATCATTGTGTTCACCTCGACGGGCGACAACATCAGTCCGCCGTCGCAGGCGCTCGGCTGGATCCTCGAGCTGTATCGGGATGTCGACGACATTCGCGCAAGATGTCAGACGATCCTGTACTGCCTGAACCACAAGATCGGCCATCTCGCGCTTTTCGTCTCCTCCAAGGTGGGCGCCGAGCAGGACGAGGAGTTCGTGGAACTCATGGACGTCATCGACTGCCTGCCGCCCGGCCTCTATGAGATGGTCATTTCACCCAGATCGAAGGATACAGCCAGGAGCGAATTCGTGACCGGCGACTGGATCGTCCGCTTCGAACCGCGCTCGTTGGACGACATCCGAGCAGAGGGGTGCAATAGCCCGGAAGACGACCGCGCATTTGCAGCCGTGGCTCGCTTGTCCGAGCTGAACCTCTCGATTTACCGCACCTTTGCTCAACCTTTTGTCCGCGCTCTCGGCAGTCAGCCGGCGGCGGAACTCGCCCGGACTCTGAATCCGCTCAGACTCAGCTACACGATTTTTGCCGACGGCAATCCCTGGATGAAAGGCGTGCGGACGCTCGCCGCAAGGGTGGCAGCCGATCGAAAGCCTGCCGCTGCCGGCAACCCATTCACCGCGCTGCAGACGACGGTGTCGGATCAGATCATAGCTTCCCTGGACGCCTATCGCATGCTGCGTGACCAGTGGGCCGAGCATATGTTCTTCGGCTTCTATGGCGCGCCATTCGTGCAGGCGCTCCTCGGGATCAGGGTCGGTGACGAGATGCGACCGCTTCCAGGCGTTTCGCCAAAAGAGTCTGCGTCGCGACAGTCCCGCGTGGGCAAATATGCCGCGAAACTGACGAAGGGAGGTTTCGACGAAGCCCTGACCCGAGCCGTGCTTTATGTCATTGCGGCCGACCAACCGCTGGACCAGCAATGCGCTCTGGCTCTGAATGTCGCACGCCAGCATCTCATGCACTTGTCGCTTGGCGAGTTCAAAATGCTGCTGCGCGATCAATTTTTCGTCTTGCAGTTTGAACCTGAGCGCGCGCTTGAGGCGGTGACGATTCTCGTGCCCGAGGCGGACGCGCGGAAGGAACTCTTGGATCAGACGCAGTCGATCGTCGGAGCGGGAGATCCGCCGAACAAGGCGGAACTCGGCCGACTGGCCCGACTATCGCTGTTGCTGAAGACGCAAATTGCGAGGGCGACGCCCCCCGCGATCGCCGCCGCTCACTGATCGGGGAATGAGGGCGGCCCTTCATTGTGCGGCGCGTCGTCGCCGCATGAGGGGACGTGCAGGAAACGTCACAATGCAAATCATCACGAACAAGATGTTCGAGGAAATTTTCGTCGGCGACACCACATCCGTTCAGCATACGCTGCAGCGCGGCGACCTACGCGCCTGGGCCGCCGCCTTCGGCGATGCGGACATGCTCCCAACCCAGCCGTAAGCCAGGGGGCGGCCGGCATCTTCACGGGGATACTGGCCGCGCTCGTCACTTCGGCTCTCCCAGGCCCTGGAAGTTTGATCGTTGCAACCTCGGTGTCGGTCAAGGGCGAGCTGCCGATCGGCGAGGCGATGACGTCGCGCCTCGTCGTGAGAGAAAAGGTCGCGGATCAGGGGATCGTCGTGCTGGACGGTCAATGCGCCGGCGCATCGGGCGAGATCGCGGCGACGGCGACGTTGCAAGTGCGGGCGCCCATGATCCGGCAGCAGCGAGAAGTGGCGGAACATCGACTCGACGGATTGATCGACCGCTGTCGCGACCTCAAGCCAATGGTGACGGCGGTCGTACATCCATGCAGCGCCGAGGCGCTCGCCGGAGCAGTGGACGCCGCCGTGGCCGGGTTGATTCTGCCCGTGCTTTTCGGTCCCGAGGTCGAGATTCGACGGATTGCCGACACTGCGCGCCTGGACATCGCGAAATTTCGGATCGTGGATGCGTCCGGGCCCGAGGACGCCGCGCTCAAAGCCGCTATGGCGGCTGGAGCCGGGGATGTTGCGGCGCTAATGAAGGGAAGCTTGCACACCGACGTGCTTTTGCACGCGGTCATGCAAAAGGAGACGAAACTACGCATCGGGCGACTGATCAGTCACTGCGCGATGGTGTCGGCGCCGACCTATGCGCGCCGCTTCGTGATCAGCGACGTAGCTCTCAATATCGCGCCGGACACCGACCAGAAGCGCGACATTTGCCAGAACGCGATCGGATTCGCACGCGCACTCGGCGTCGACAGGCCAAAGGTGGCAGTGTTGGCGGCGGTGGAAACGGTGCGAACCAGAATGCCCGCCTCGCTCGACGGCGCCATACTGGCGAAAATGGCCGATCGGGGCCAAATCGTCGGAGGAATCGTCGACGGACCACTCTATCTCGACGCCGCCGTAGACATCGAAGCCGCGCGAATAAAGAAAATCGCGTCGCCCGTCGCCGGCATCGCCGATGTCATTATCGTGCCGAATATCGAGGCGGGCAACATGGTTTATAAGAACCTCGCCTTCATGGCTGACGCACAGACGGCCAGCCTAGTGGTTGGCGCGCGGGTGCCGATCGTTCTCACCAGCAGAGCCGACACCGCCGCCGCGCGCCGTTTCTCGGCTGCCGCCGCCGTGCTCTATGCCCATGCGCTCGCGAGCGATCCAACCATCCTGCAGCCCGAAATCGCGGAATGATCGCCATGAACGACGCCATCATCGTCGTGAACACGGGCTCCACAAGCCTGAAGTTCGCAGCCTATGAGATGGACGCCGCGGGATCGCTGCTTGCCCACTGTCTAGGCCAGATCGACGGCATGCAGGGCGATCCGCGCTTCGTCGTCCGGAACGCGGCGGGCAAGCCTTGGGATGCGCATGAATGGGGCGAGGGTCACCCGATCGACCATAGCGCTGCGCCGCGTTTCGTCGTCGAATGGCTGGAAGACAATCTCAAGGGCAAAAAGCTGGCGGCGGCCGGTCACAGAGTGGTGCTCGGCGGCGAACGTTATGAGGCGCCGGTGCGGATCGATGGCGACGTTCTGGACTACCTCCAGTCGCTGGCGGTGATGGAGCCGTCGCATCAGCTATTCAACGTACGAGGCGCCAGAGCGCTCGCCGAGGCTTTCCCTAAGCTTCCTCAGGTGGCCTGCTTCGACAGCTCGTTCCATCGGACGATGCCGGAAGCAGCGCAGAACTACGCGCTCCCCAAGGATGTGCGCGACGCCGGCGTGCGCCATTGGGGCTATCACGGAATTTCCTACGACTACATAAGTCGACAAACCCCCAAGTTCGCGCCCCATGCGCGGCGGGTGATCGTCGCGCATCTCGGTGGCGGCGCCAGCATGTGCGCCATGCTGGACGGGCGCAGCGTCGAAACCTCCATGGGATTCGCCGGAGGATCTGGGCTGCCGATGGCGACGCGCTCGGGCGATGTGCCGCCGGGAGCGCTGTTTTACCTGTTGCGTCGTAAGCTGTTCGACGCGGCTTCGTTGGAGAAGATGCTTTACGAGCGCGCAGGTTTGCTAGGTCTGTCCGGGCTCAGCGGCGACATGAGGATATTGCAGGATAGCAAAGACCCGCGTGCGGCCGCGGCGATCGAGCATTTCGTCTACGCGATGACAAAATACGCCGGAGCCTATGCCGCCGTGCTCGGCGGGTTGGACGCCTTTGTTTTCACTGCGGGGATTGGCGAGAACTCGGCCCCGGTCCGCGCCGCGCTATGTGCCAAAATGACGTGGCTTGGCGTGAAGCTGGACGAGCGCGCGAACGCTTGCGGCGGGCCTCGCATTTCCTCCATGGACAGCAAGGTGTCGGTCTGGGTCATTCCCACCAATGAGGAATTGATGATCGCGCAGTACACGCTCGCGCTGGTTCGCTCTCGTCTGGTCTGAGGAAAACCGGCAAGGCGGCTTCCCATCGAGCGCGCTGAAAATCCACCATGGAACGCTCTATCGCTGCATTCTGTCGGGGTGCGGTAGGTCCAAGGGCTTGATCGGCGATGCGACGCGTATTCTCGCCGAGGCCGTCGCGCTGGCGCCTCGTAACGGCGCCGAACGGAGCACTGCGCGAACGCTCGACGCGCTCGGCGCCGTTACGACGCGTCCTTGCGCCGGCTGCGGAAGCGGACGATGAGCGCGTTCGTCGAAGAATCATGTTTGAGGTCTGGCTCAACCCCGAGGCGCAATTCGGGGATGATGCGGCCTGCCAGAACCTTGCCCAACTCGACGCCCCATTGGTCGAAGCTGTCGATGCTCCAGACCGCGCCCTGGGTGAACACGCTGTGTTCGTAGAGCGCCAAGAGGCTGCCGAGCGTCGTGGGGTCGAGCGTGTCGGCCAGGATCGTGTTGGTCGGTCGGTTGCCCTCGGTGACGCGGAATGGCGTCTGGAAATCCGGCGACCCCTCCGCCATCAGTTCCGCGGCGGTTTTGCCGAAGGCCAGCGCCTCGGCCTGGGCGAACATATTCGCCATCAGCAAATCGTGCTGGCCGGCGAGCGGACTGAGCGGCTTGCAAAACCCGATCATGTCGCATGGAACCAGCTTCGTCCCCTGGTGCAGCAATTGATAGAACGAATGTTGGCCGTCCGTCCCCGGCTCGCCCCAGACGATCGGGCCGGTCTGATAATCGACCGGATGCCCTTCCAGATCGACATGCTTGCCGTTGCTCTCCATCTGGAGTTGCTGCAGGTACGCCGGAAAACGCGCGAGCGCGGCCGCGTATGGCATGATCCCGATGGTCTGCGCGCCGAAGAAATTGTTGTACCAGACCGTCAGAAGCCCCAGCAGCAGCGGTAGGTTCCGCGCCGGCGGCGCTGTGCGGAAATGCTCGTCCATCGCGTGGAAGCCCGCGAGCATGGCGGCGAAATTCTCCGCTCCAATGGCGATCATCGTGGACAGGCCGATCGCGCTGTCCATCGAGTAGCGGCCGCCGACCCAATCCCAGAACCCGAAGGTGTTGGCCGGATCGACGCCAAACTTCGTGACGCCTTCGATGTTGGTTGACACCGCCGCGAAATGCCTCGAGACCGCCGCGTCCGAACCGACTTTCTCCACCAGCCAGGCGCGCGCCGCTGTTGCGTTGGTCATGGTCTCCAACGTAGTGAACGTCTTCGACGAGATAATGAACAGCGTCTCTGCTGCGTCGAGGTCTTGCGTCGCCTCGCTGAAATCGGTGCCATCGACATTGGCGACGAAACGGAAATTCATCGACCGATCGCCGAAAGCACGCAAAGCGCGATAGGCCATTTGCGGCCCAAGGAACGATCCGCCTATCCCGATGTTCACGACGTTGCGGATGCGCTTGCAGGTATGGCCGACATATCGGCCGTCGCGTATGCGCGCGGCAAATTCCGCCATCGCGTCGAGCACCTTGTGAACATCGGCGACCACGTCGGCGCCGTCAACCTCGATGCGGGCGCCGCGCGGGGCCCGGAGAGCGATATGAAGCACGGCGCGGCGTTCCGTGACGTTGATCTTCTCACCGGAGAACATGTCGTCGCGTCGGTTCGCCACGCCGCGTTCCTCGGCAAGCCCCAACAGCAGGCGCACCGTTTCGGCATTGATACGGTTCTTGGAATAATCCAGAAATAGTCCACCCCCCTCCGCTGAGAACCGGTCCGCTCGCCCCGGATCATCGTTGAACATCGCGCGGAGATGAAGGTTGCCGATCTGGGCATGGTGCGCCTTCAGGGCTTTCCAGGCGGGCGAGGACTTGAGTGCGGTCATGGGCGGACTCCTTGGTCGCCACGAAATCCTCGCTTCCGGCAATGAGCGCGGCGAGCGTCCCAGCGTATGTCTCGTCGCGAGCGGATCGGGGCATGCGCGTCAGGACCAATCCCAGCATGGCGGCCCCGACCAGGGCGGCGTCGATCGAGACGACATGAACCGGCGTGGTTGTTCGACTCGACCATAATTCGAGCCGCGACGCGGCGGGTAGGATCGGAAAATACTCATTCAGCGGGGGTTGCGCGATCCTGTCCTGGGTAGTTCTCCAGTCTATCGGCGCGAACCGGCGGGCGGCTATCATATTGGCCGCTCGGGCGAATTAAAACCGCCCGGCTATGGGGCGGCACCTCCTGGCGGGGCCGAACGACGAGGGAACGAAGCCCATGCGACATCTGATTGCCGGCAACTGGAAAATGCATGGAACGGAGGGAAAACTCGCGGAAATTGCGGCCATCGCCGCTGCGGCCGAGGCGACGCCATCGTCCGCCGATCTTCTGATTTGTCCGCCCGCGACGTTAATCGCACGCGCAGCGATGGCCGCTTGCGGTCGTGTCGCGATCGGCGGCCGGGATTGTAGCGCCGAGGTGGAGGGCGCTTTCACTGGTGACATCAGCACCGGCATGCTTATCGACGCGTGTCGATTTCGGTTTCAATCCGACACCGAGGGACATTCAACAGGGTTTTTCTGATTCATTTGAGACTCTGCTTTCAATCTCAGTATCAATTGAAACAGAAATGATGATCGCCTTCGACGAAGGAAGAGGGGTCCGCAGATCCAACAATTCCATGACATTCGGCGGTATGGCAGGGAGAACCATTTGATCGCGAACGATACCAAACATGCGGTAAATCGACTGGTTGACGAATCTCATTTGAAACCGAAGAAATGAGGACGCAGTCCCATATGAAACAGAAACTGGCGTGAGACTGAAATCCACTAAGTGTTTGTTTTGACGCAGAGCGCCAGTCTCGGATTGAAAGGGTCTTCGTCACTTTCCGGGAAGATGGATTTACTGCAGTGGCTGCATTCGCGCCCGCAACAGTTCGATGCCTGCGCGGCCGAACATGGCCCGCTTGAGTGTTTTCAATCTGTTGATTTGGCCTTCGGCCTGGCCACTGCTCCATGGTTCGGCGATAGCGTTCCTGACGGCGTCGATGTCACGGGCCAATATCCGCGCGAACTGCTGTAGGGCATGAATGCCAGAATGGCTCGCATCATCGAGCCAAGAGCCGAGCTTGTCGGGGTCGGCGCCCCGTAAAAGGCCACGAAATCGCATCGCGAGTCCGCGCATGACGACAAAGCTTGGAGAGGCTTCTTTCAACACGGCGACCTTGGCGGCCTGAGAATGAGTGAGCATTCGCGTCGGCTTCATGCAAAGAGCGGCCGCGACGACGGGAGAGATCTGCCACCCTGTCGCGGGATCGATGGCGCGGCTCTCTATGGTCGGCTCTCTCCGCCCGCTCGTCTCGGGACGCTCCACGCGCCGCCATTCGGAAAGAAGGCGCTCCAGATGGGAGCGGCTGCCTTTGTAGCCGCGATGCCGGACGTCGTGAAATAGTCGACGGCCGATCTTGTCGCCCTCTGCCCATCGGCGGGCAAGAAACTCCTGGAAATATAGTGGAGAACTCGGCTTCAATGTCACTCGGCGACGATCCGGCAAAGAATCCGCCTCGACCCACTTGGCGATCGTCCCCCGGCCGATCCCGATCTCCGCGGCGATGGCGACACAGCTCTTGCCCGAGGCGTGGAGGGCCTTGGCTTGCCCGAACATCTGCTCCCTCGCGTCACGATTCCTGCGGCGCAGCACCAATTGGAGGTCGCCAGGGGCGGGCGGAAGTCGGGAGCGACCGCCGAAGCAACTGACCGCTGTCATCTGTCGCTCGATGGCCTCGCGCAGGTTCTGCAGCAGATGAAAGCGGTCGGCGACCTGGCGGGCCTGCGGAGCGCCCTGCCGGATCCCCTGGGCGTAAAGTCCGCAGCGGTCGCGGCTCACGATCTCGATCTCTGGCCGCCGCGCGAGCCAATTCGCCGTCTCCTTGGCCGAGCGGGTCTCCAGGACATCGGCGACGGTTCGGCGCTCCAGATCAACGATGATCGTCCCATAGGTAAATCCTTTGCGCCAGCTCCAGTCGTCAATGGCGATCACCCGCAGAGGAGCCGAGTCGGCGCGCTCACGAACATGGCGTTTCAGCTGGCGCAGGATCGCGTTGTCGCTGATCGGCATGGCGAGCCGCGCCAGCAATCTTTCGCTCGGCAGACCTCCTGCAGCGTGCCCGAACAGCCGAACGATCTCTGCGACCCGGACGGTGCGGCGCGCCATGGGAGCCGCGACCGAAGGCAGGCGTTCCACGAAGGTCTTGCGGTTGCACCGTTCGTTGAGGCATCGCCAACGTCCCAGACGCAGATCAAGCACCAGCGGCGTTCCCTGAACGGGCAGATCCTGCAGACGTCGACGATGCCAATCATGCCGAGACGTTGAAACATCGCCACAGACCGGGCACGACCGCTCGCCAGCGGCACGCGCCGAAAGGACCCAGCGGCCGTCCCGTAAAATGATCTCTTCGACTTCGATTCCGGGACCAACAGACAGTTTGATTTTCTTTCGCATGCCCCTTCCTCTGCACGGAAGGCGCAACCTTGACAATCAGCTCCCCGGAAAGTGACGAAGACCCGTCCATGCTTACTGGAGAATCGGTTCCGATCGAGGCAGGCCCCGGCGTGCAAACCTATTCTGGAGCGTTGGTACGGCGCGGCGAAGCGGTGGCGGAAGTCACGGCGACGGGAACCCGCACCAAGTTCGGCCAAACCGCGGAACTCGTCCGCACCGCGCACGTCGTGAGTTCTCAGCAAAAGGCGGTGCTGCGTGTGGTGCGCAATCTCGCCGTGTTCAACGGCGTCGTCATCTTGGCGCTGGTGGCCTATGCGTATTTTCTCAAGATGCCGCTCGCTGAGATCATTCCCCTGGTCCTGACGGCCGTTCTTGCATCGATTCCGGTCGCGCTGCCCGCGACATTCACCCTTGCGTCGGCGCTTGGCGCCAACGCCCTGGCAAGAGTGGGTGTTCTGCCCACCCGCCTCTCCGCCGTGGACGAAGCGGCAATGATGGATGTCCTCTGCGCGGATAAGACCGGCACGCTGACGCGTAACGAACTGAAGGTGACGACCACTCATCCTATGCCGGGGTTCGACGTAACCCATGTTCTGGCGCTCGCCGCGCTGGCCAGTTCGGACGGAGGGCAGGAGCCGGTGGACGCGGCCATTCGCGCTGCCGCCGGAGCGAACACTGTCTCCGATACACCAAAACTAGTCAGCTTTACGCCCTTTGATCCGGCGAAGAAGTTGTCCGAGGCGACAGCGACGGACTCGAGCGGGAACGCGCTTCATATCGTTAAGGGCGCCTTCGACGTTGTTGCCGCGTTGGCCCCGGCGTCGCCAACCGCGACAGCGGCGGCGACGGAGTTCGAGAAACAAGGCTTCAGAGTGCTTGCGGTTGCCGCCGGTCCGCCGTCCGCCTTGAATCTCGTTGGGCTCATTGCGCTCAGCGATCCGCCGAACCCAGACTCGTCGGCCTTCATCACCGAATTGCGTGAGTTAGGCGTCCGCACCGTGATGGTGAGCGGCGACGCGCCGGCGACGGCGGCAATTGTGGCCCATGCGGTGGGTCTCGATGGCGCCATCTGTCCCCCAGGCCCAATTCCGGACGGCGTGCGGCCCGAAACATTCGCGGTCTTCGCCGGCGTTCTCCCGGAGGACAAATACAAGCTTGTCAAGGCATTTCAGGCGGGGGGCCACATTGTTGGCATGTGCGGCGACGGAGCCAACGACGCTCCAGCATTGCGCCAAGCTCAGATGGGCATTGCGGTCTCGACCGCGACCGACGTCGCCAAGTCGGCGGCCGGCGTGGTGCTGACCGAGCCCGGGCTCGGCGGAATCGTCGCCGCGGTCAAGGAAGGACGAATAACGTTCGAGCGAATCCTAAGCTATACGCTAAACTCCATTACTAAGAAGACAGTCCAGGTGCTCTTCCTGGGGGTCGGCCTGATCATGACCGGGCACGCAATCCTGACGCCCTTGCTGATGGTCCTCATCATGATCGCTGGCGACTTCCTCGGCATGTCGCTGACGACCGACAATGTGCGTCCCTCGTCGCTGCCAAATGCCTGGCGCATCGGTGATCTGACGATCGCCGGCGTCGCCATGGGAATCGGAGAGTTAGTCTTTTGTGTCTCCGTCCTGGCATTCGGCGCCTACCGGATGGAGCTCGATATTGACGCGTTGAGGACGCTGGCTTTCGTGGTCATCGTGTTTGGCAACCAGGCGACGCTCTACACCAATCGAGAGCGCCGGCGCCTATGGTCTTCTCGCCCAAGTTTTTGGCTCATCGCTTCATCGGTCGCCGATGTGTCGATCGCCTCGACGCTTGCCGTCGGCGGGATCGCGATGACGTCTCTATCGTTCGTCGTGGTGGTTGCAGCGTTGGCCTCGGCAATTCTTTTCGCCGTCATCCTGGACTTGATTAAGGTTCCTATATTCCGTCGTCTCAAGCTCAGTTCGCCGATTTCACGGAAGTTGCCGAGCCCCAATAACGCGCGGGCGTCGAGGCGGCCTACTAAGGCCAAGCCGGGAATCGAGATAGGGACGCCTCGACTCAAGCCGATCGTATTGCTCCTGGGGCTCGCGATCGCGGCCGGCGGCGCCGGATACGAATTCTGGGATCGCTCCAAGACGACATTGCCGATCGGTATTATCACGGCTAATGGGCGGATCGAGGCGAACGAATTGGACATCACCACAAAGATTCCCGGGCGCGTCGTGGATCTATTGGTCGATGAGGGCGCCGGTGTAACCGCGGGGCAGATCCTTGCGCACATCGACACGAAGGATCTCGATGCATTGCACGATCGAGATGCGACGCGAGTTTCTGATCTGCAAAAAATTATTGGCGAAGACGAAGTCATTTTCGCGCGGTCATCATCTCGGCTAAGGCGCGTAAAGCAGCGTCTCGCACGCGCCCGCGGGCAGTCGCAAGAGCGCCACGGAACGAGAAAGATGTCGGCCCAGCGACAACAAGAGATTTACAACTCGACAGCGGTACTGACGGCCGCGAAGGCAAAGCTCGGCGAGGACAGATTCAAGCTTGATGTCGCGACACACGCGGTGGAGGAAGCTCAAGCCAATATCGTCGACGGCTCTATTGTCGCCCCGATAGCAGGGCGCATCCAGCGCCGAACAGCTAATGCGGGGGAAATGCTTCCAGTCGGCGCCAAGGTCTTTGTGATGCTCGATACGGCGTCAATTTATATGGACTTATTACTGCCGACCGCGGTTGCTGAGAAATTGAAAGTTGGGTCAGACGCACGTGTTGTTCTCGACGCTTTGCCGAATCTTTCAATTCCGGCCAAGGTCAGCGTCATGGCGAACGGGTCGCGCTCTGGGCCAATGGACGCAGAGAGCAAGAGCCACCGCAAAGACCCAATGGTCCCCGTCCGAGTGCTCATCGATCCCATGCATCTGGGCGCCGCCGCTGTTGTGCGGACCGGACTGCTGGGTATCGCCTATGTGCGCCTTGATCCGCGGGTTGCGTGGCCGTCGGTTTCAACGGGAAACCCAGTGAAGGATTAGGGGGCTGGCTATGACGTGAAACATTGTGTCCCACCATTGGCCTTCGCAAAGTCGCCCAACGACACCGGCCAACGAAAACAGCTCCCCAATAACAGTCGGCTTCAGAGATTGAAGAGATTGTCATAAGGCCTGGTCTTTTCAATTGCTCCATGGGTAGCCCTCAGACTCGCAGCCTCATCGCTACGAACTGGTCCGTTCTCGAACTCCGCGTCGCCGCAAAGTAAGTTGCGTGATACCCGAAGAAATCAGGATAGGTAGTTTCGCAGGCTTTGACGTCCGATCGCGCTGAAATTTCACAGCGCGAATCCCGTCGTTGGTTATTCATACGAATTCTCTGTCGGAAGTCATTCCATCTGAAAGGCCGCCCGACTGACGCTCTCGCCATCACTTGGGCGCAATGTCCAGAACGAGAGCGAGGACACAATCGTTAGCCCGCCCAAGGTCAGGAATGCGTGATGCAGCGCCGTGGTCACCGCGAAGCGATCAGACTGCGCTAGCGGACCAAGATACCAAGCCGTCACCAAGGATCCGAAGGCCAGACCAAAGCTCATGGATATTTGTTGAAACGAGCTGGCGATCGTGCTGGCCATGCTCGACTCATTGGTTTCGATGTCCGCGTAGGCCATGCTGTTCATGCTCGAAAATTGCAGCGAATTGAAAAACCCCAACGCCAGGCCTATGCCGACGATCGCGATCAGCGGCGTTTGCGTGCTCACCAGTGAATAGAGATTGATGGTTGCGCCGATCATCACAGTGTTCACGATCAGCACACCGCGATATCCAAAGCACCCCAGCACTCGCGTGGAAAAAAACTTCATGCCCATCGCGGCGGCGGCGGTCGGCATCATCAGGAGACCCGACTGCCACGCCGGCAGATCGAGGCCGATCTGAAACAGCAGCGGCGTCAGGAATGGCAATCCGCCGACGCCAAGCCGCGTGATGAAGCCGCCAATTACTGAAACGCGAAAGGTCCGCACCTTGAAAAGCGCCATTTGCAAGAGAGGGTAAGGCGCCTTCAGCGCATGACGCCAGTAGGCGGCGAGCAGTACCACGCTGAGCAAAAACAGGACTGCTTCCACCCTGATGTCAACCTGGTGCTCGCCAAAAATTTCCAGTAGCCACGACAGCAAAGCGGTTCCGCATCCAAACAAAACGAGACCGGTCAAGTCGAGCGGACGCGAGGTCGCGCCATAATAATCCGGCATATAGAGGTGGATGAGCCACAGCGCGACGACGCCCGCCGGAATATTGACAAAGAAAATTTCTCGCCACGACAACCAGTGGACGATCAATCCGCCGACCGTCGGTCCAAGCAAGGGACCGATCAAGGCGGGGATGA